>JAIBCK010000040.1 GCA_019694215.1 Thermoflexales bacterium | reverse complement strand
CGGCGGGGGCGCACATCCGTGCGCCCCTACGGGTACGAACCTCCCTCGGCGCGTCCGTGGGCCGTCGATGTGCCGGGCACGGCGGGGGCGCACATCCGTGCGCCCCTACGGATACGAACCTCCCCAACGGCGCGCCCCTACGGGTGCGGCACGATGCCGACGTGCACGGCCATGCTGCCGAGGCCGAGGAGGCGGTAGCGCACCTCGCGGAAACCGACCTCCTGCATGATGGCCTTGAGCGGCTCGGCGGCCGGGAAGGCCGCCAACGACGTCGGCAAATATTTGTAGGCGTTGTAATCGCCGCTGATGACGCCGCCGATCACCGGCATGATGTGGTTGAAATACAACGCAAAGAGCGACCGGAACACCGGCGTCTGCGGATGCGTGATCTCCATCGACACCACCCGCGAGCCCGGCTTGCACACCCGCATCAACTCGCGCAGACAACGCCGCAGGTCGACGACGTTGCGCAGCAGGAAGCCACTCACCAGCCCGTCAAAGGTCGCGTCCGGGAAGGACAGCGACAGGGCATCCCCGACCGCAAAGGTCACCCCGCCAACGGCCTTGCGCGCCGCCTTGGCCACCCCCGCGCGCAGGATGGTCTCGGAGAAGTCGGCGCCGACGACGCGGCTGTCCGGGAAGCGCGCCCGCACCGCCAACGCCAGGTCGGCGGTGCCGGTGGCGAGGTCGAGACACAGTGCGTTGGACGGCAGCGCGAGCTCGGCGGCGGCGATGCGTCGCCAGGCCTGGTCGCGGCCCCCCGTCATCACAAAGTTCATCAGGTCGTAGCGGCGGGTGATCCGCCCAAACATGGTCTGCACGCGGCGTGCGCGCTCGGTGGGGTCGGTGATCATAGAAGCAGGCCAAGCGCGAGCAGCGCCCCGAACCAGAGGTGCAGCTGGGCCGAGCGGCCAAGAATCGGATTGAACGTGCGCGCCTCACGGGCGCGCCACAGGTCGGAGGTCAGACGCCACGCCCAGGGCAGCGTCAGCGCGGGCAGGAGCACGATCGGCTGCGCCCAACGTAAAAAAGCAAGTAGTAGCGGGACGGCGTAGGCGAGGCCGACCGAGACGCTGTATTGCCAGCGCGTCGCGCGGTCGCCGATGCGCACCGCCAAGGTGCGCTTGCCCGCCTCGCGGTCGGTCGGGATGTCGCGCAGGTTGTTGACGGTGATGATGTTCATCACCAGACAGCCGACCGGGACCGAGGCGGCGAGCGCGAGGGCGTCGAGGCGGCCGGTGTGCGCGAGCGTCGTCCCCGCCGTGGCCACGACGCCAAAGAACAGAAACGCGAAGACATCGCCCAGCCCGTTGTAGGCCAGCGAGAACGGGCCGGCCGTGTAGAACACGCCAGCCAGGATCGAGAACACGCCGATCAGCAGGATCGGCAACCCGCCATCGATGACGAGAAACACCCCGATCAGCGCGGCCAGCCCAAAGGCCACGGCGGTGCCGATCCCGACCGCGCGCGGGCTGAGCAGCCCGCTCTGCGTGACGCGGGTCGGGCCCTGTCGGTTTCGGTCCGCGCCCTTCAGGTAGTCGAACAGGTCGTTGGCGTAGTTGGTCCCGATCTGGATGAGCAGCGCCGCGAGCAGCGCGGCGAGAAAGATTGGGAAGCGGAAGCCGCCCTCGCGGAAGGCGATCGCGCTGCCGACGAGAATGGGCACAACGGCCGCCGGCAAGGTGCGCGGGCGGGCGGCGAGAATCCACGGACGAAGCGACATAGGCGGCAAGTTTACCGGCAGGTTGCGCCGAGCCCGGCCCGCCACTGACCCGGCGCGCTGTGATACGGTTGCGCCTGCGATGTTCAAGCTGCACTTCACGCTTCAGGGCGCGGTCTTCCAGTGGCGCGGACCCGCGCCGTACTACTACATCGCGCTCCCCGAGACCGCATGCGAGCAGATCCGCGGGCTGGCCAACGAAGTGAGCTATGGCTGGGGGGTGATCCCCGTCGAGGCCAGGATTGGCGGCACGGCCTTCACGACCTCGCTCTTTCCAAAGGACGGCCGCTACCTGCTGCCACTCAAGGACGCGGTGCGCAAGGCCGAGGGCATCGGCGATGGTCAAACGATCGACTACGCGCTGTCGCTGACGCTGACCCCGCGCGAGCGACCGCAGCGTCCGGGCAAGGCCCGGAGCAGCGGGTAGGTCGGGCGACTAGAGCACCGTCGCGCGCTCGATCGCACCGGCGATGGGCTCGCCCTTCCGCACCACGCGCACGACCGCACCCGCCTCGGCCAGCGCCCCGATGATGTCGGCCATGGCGTGTTCGCCGCCAAAGCTCTCGCCGTCGACGACGATGGCGACGACGCGGTTGCCGCTGCGGATCAGCTGCTGCACGCCGGTCGCCCAATCGATGTCCGGTGACGCCGAAATCGTCACCACGGTCGCGCCGCGCGGGAAGAAGGCACCCTCGGCCCGCAGCGCGCGCACAAAGGGAATGGCCCCCTCCGCGTGCGCGACGGCCAGCGTCTCCATGATCTTGTTGAGCTGGCGTTCGCCGCGATCCGCGGGCAGCGCCTCGCGGTGATCGCCGTTCGGGTAGGTGGAGAAACCGACTGAGCGCTCCTGATGGACGAAATGACGGGCCACCGTCGCGGCGATGGCGACGGCGTATTCCTCGGTGCTGGGGGGCAGGGCGTACGTGGACAGGTCGAGCTCGAGGGCGGTGTCGCGCGTCATGTCGATGTTCTCGATCTCGCCGACGTGCGCGCCGCGTTGCAGGTCGAGGCAGATCCAGATCTCGGACATCGGGTCGAGATCAAACTCTTTGACGATCAGCTTATTCCGTTTTGCGGTCAGGCCCCAGTGAATGCGGTTGTAGCTGTCGCCATAGGCATACTCGCGCGCGCCCGCGGCGTTTGTGGTGACGAAGAGCG
Organism: Thermoflexales bacterium; assembly: GCA_019694215.1. GTDB lineage: Bacteria > Chloroflexota > Anaerolineae > J036 > Brachytrichaceae > Brachythrix. Next base: position 25,014 of record JAIBCK010000040.1, on the reverse strand, counting down.
CGCGCCGGCGCAGCGCCTCGCCGCCCGGGATGTAGCCCACCGGCTGCGGGAACGAGCGCAGCTCAAAGGTCGGTGGATACACCAGGATGGTGCTGACGTTCGGGATCTCGCGCTCGCGGGTGTAGATGCCCAGCGGGTCGCCGCTGCGCAGCGTGACCGGGCCAAGCGTGAAGCGGCCGCGCTGCAGACACAGCGTTCGCGCGCGCCAGCCGCGGAAGCGATGCCCGGGCAGCCAGCCCACGACGCGGCTGGCGTGGTGCGAGGGCAGGCTGGAATGATCGCGCGCCTCGACCCACAGCTTGGGCAGCCCGCTCAGGTTGGTCAGGGTGAATTGCTCTTCGAGGATCTGCCCGACCTGCGCGACGCGGGTGATGGTGCGGCGCGACAAACGTAGCCAGTTGACGCCCAGCCAGGACCAGATCAGCGCCACGACGATCAGCGCGAGGAAGGCGCCCGCCATGCTCCACCACAGCGGGCGGCCATTCAGCACGGCGCCCACCAGCGAGATCGCCAGCAGGAGCAGGACGACGCGATAGCGGGTCATCGCCGTCGACCTCTAGCGCGTCACCTTGGTGCCCGGCACCGGCGTCGCCTTGAGGATCTCCTCCAGGATCGTATCGGGCGTGATGTTCTTGATGCGCGCCGAGGGGCTGATGATGATGCGGTGCCCGAGCGTCGGGCCGACCAGCACCTTGACATCGTCGGGGATGACGTAGTCGCGCCCGGCCAGCGCCGCGCGCGCCTGCGAGGTGCGATACAGCGCCAGCGCACCACGCGGGCTGGCCCCCAGGTAGATGTCCTGATGGCCGCGCGTGCGCTCGACGATGGCGACGATGTACTGCTTGATCAGGTCATCGACATGCACGGCCTTGAGCTCCTCCTGCATCGAGAGCAGCTCATCGGCCGTCGTCACCTGCGTCAACGCTTGAATGGGATGCTGATACTGCTGATCGTCCAAAATCTTGATCAGCTCGGCGCTGCTCGGATAGCCCAGCGCCAGGCGGATGAGGAAGCGGTCGAGCTGCGCCTCGGGCAGGGGGAAGGTGCCCTCGTACTCGATGGGGTTCTGCGTCGCCAGCACCAGGAAGGGCCGCGACAGCATCCGCGTGACGCCATCGACCGTGGCCTGGCGCTCCTCCATCGCTTCGAGCAGCGCCGCCTGGGTCTTGGGCGTGGCGCGGTTGATCTCATCGGCGAGGACGATCTGCGCAAAGATCGGACCGGGGCGGAACTCGAAGTCGCCGGTCTTCTGGTTGAAGACGGAGGTGCCCGTCACGTCCGCGGGCAGCATGTCCGGCGTGAACTGGATGCGCTTGAAGCTGCCGCCAATCGAACGCGCCAGCCCGCGCGCGAGCATGGTCTTGCCGACGCCGGGAACGTCCTCGATCAACAGGTGCCCCTGACACAGCAGACACACCGCGGTCAGCTCGACGGTGCTGCGTTTCCCGACGATGACCTTCTCGACATTGTTGATCAGGCGGCTGGCGAATTCGTTGACTTTTTGCATGGTCGTGTAAACAGGTGAATTCTGAACGTTGGATCAGTCGCCCGCAAGCGCGCGGGCGGCGCCGATTGCGGCGTCGTAGTCGGGGTGATGGCCGATGTTGGGGACATACTCAGCATAACGGATGATGCCCTTTTCGTCCGCCACCAGAATCGCGCGCTGGAGCAGCCGCAGCGTGTCGATGGCCAGCCCGGCCGCTTCGCCAAAGGCCAGCCCGCGATGGTCGCTCAGCAGCGTGATCGCGTGGGCGTCGGCGGCGGTCTGCCAGCGCTTCTGGGCGAAGGGCAGGTCCACACTGAGGGTCACCACGCGCACGGCGGCACCGAGCTTGCCGGCCTCGGCGTTGAAGCGCCGGGTCTGGGCATCACACACCCCGGTGTCGAGCGAAGGCACAACGCTGATGAGCAACACCTTGCCCAGCAGATCGCGCAGGTTGACCTCGGAAAGGTCCGGCGCGACCATGGCGATGGCGGGCACGGCGTCACCGGGTGCCAGCCGACGCCCGTGCACGGGGTAGGGGCGATCCCGAAAGATCACGCTGGGGGCGGGTGTGGCGGGTTCTGACATTGGCGCGTTCTGGTCAATCCTACCCGTCATTATGAGCCTGCCCTTAAGGCGGCTGGCCCGGCCGCCAAATGAAACGGGCGGGTCTTCGTGACCCGCCCGCTGTGTTCACGCTGCTGGCGTTTCTGCCGGAAGCACCGGCGCCTCTTCCTTTGGCCGGAAGACGATGCCGTCGCCCTCGGCGTCGACGACCACGCCGTGCCCGCTCTTGAAGCGCCCCTGCAGCAGCTGCACGGAGAGCGGACCCTCGACATACTTCTGCATGGCGCGGCGCAGCGGGCGCGCGCCATACAGCGGGTCGTAGCCCTGCTGAGCGAGCCACTTGCGCGCGGCCTCGGTCATCTCGATGGTCAGGCCCTGTTCGGAGAGCCGGCCACGGATCTCGCCCAGCTGCAGGTCGGCGATGCGCTCGACATCGGCCAGCGAGAGCGGTGCGAAGATGATGATCTCGTCGACGCGGTTGAGGAACTCCGGCCGGAAGGCTTTCTTGAGCGCCTCCTCGATCTTCTTGTGGTCGACGGGTTGCGTGCCATCGGGCTGGCTCTTCATGAAGCCCAGCGTCCCGCCCTTGCGCGCAAACTCGGTGCCGAGGTTGCTGGTCATGATCACGACCGTGTTGGCGAAGCTGACCTTGCGGCCCTGGCCATCCGTAAGGCGGCCGTCATCGAGCAACTGCAGCAGCGCGTTCCACACGTCAGGGTGCGCCTTCTCGATCTCATCAAAGAGCACGACTTGATAGGGCCGGCGGCGGACCTGCTCGGTGAGCTGGCCGCCCTCGTCATAACCGACATAACCGGGGGGAGCGCCAAACAGGCGGCTGACGGTATGGCCCTCGCGGTATTCGCTCATGTCGATGCGGATGACCGCGTTCTCGTCATCGAACATGAACCAGGCCAGCGCCTTGGCCAACTCGGTCTTGCCCACGCCCGACGAGCCGAGGAAGAGGAAGCTGCCGATGGGGCGCTGCGGATCCTTGAGCCCGCTGCGCGCGCGCCGGATGGCCTCGCTCACGGCGGTGACGGCCTCGTCCTGCCCGATGATGCGCTCGTGCAGGCGCTCCTCCATCTTGAGCAGCTTCTCGCTCTCGGCCTCCAGCATCTGCGAGGCCGGGATGCCCGTCCACTGCGCGATGACCTGCGCGATGTCGTCCTCGTCGACCAGCTCGTCCAGGTTCTTCTCGCGCCGCCAGACGTCCTTCATCGCCTCGAACTCGCCCTGCACGCGCAGGCGCGCGGTCTTGCACTCGGCCGCGCGCTGGTAGTCCTCGCGGACGACCGAGGCCTCCTCCTCCGCGCGCATCTTCTCGAGCTCCTGATGCTTGGCCTTGAGCTCGGGGGGCAGGGTGTAGAGCGCGACGCGCAGTTTGGCGGCGGCCTCGTCGATCAGGTCGATGGCCTTGTCCGGCAGGCGCCGGTCGGTGACGAAGCGATCCGACAGGCGCGCCGCGGCGACCAGCGCCGCATCGGAGATGCGCACCTTGTGATGGGCCTCGTATTTGTCGCGCAGCCCGCGGATCATCTCGATGGTCTCATCGACCGAGGGCTCATCGACGTAGACCGGCGCGAAGCGGCGCTCCAGCGCGCTGTCCTTCTCGATGTGCTTGTGATACTCGTCCAGCGTCGTCGCGCCAACGGTCTGAAGCTCCCCGCGCGCGAGGGCGGGCTTGAGGATGTTGCTGGCGTCCATCGCCCCGCCGCCGGTGCCGGCCCCAACAACGTTGTGCAGCTCATCGATGAAGAGGATGATCTCGCCCTGGCTGCGCATGGCCTCGTCGATGACGCCCTTCAGGCGCTCCTCGAAATCGCCACGGAAGCGCGAGCCGGCGACCATGCCGGCAAGGTCGAGCGAGAGCACGCGCTTGCCCTCGAGGATCTCGGGCACGTCGCCGCTCTGAATCTTCTGCGCCAGCCCCTCGACAATGGCCGTTTTGCCGACGCCGGCCTCGCCGATCAGGACGGGGTTGTTCTTGGTGCGGCGCGAGAGGACCTGGATCACGCGCAGGATCTCGGCATCCCGCCCGATCACTGGATCGAGCTTGCCTTCCTTGGCCTGCGCGGTCAGGTCGCGCGAGTACTTCTCCAGCATGCGGTATTTGGTCTCCGCCTGCCGGTCGGTCACGCGCTGGCCGCCGCGCATGTCGGCGATGGTCGCCGTGATGCGCTCGCGGTTGATGTTGAACTCGGTGAGGACGCGCGCGGCGGGCGTGTTGCGCTCACCGGAGATGGCCAGGAAGATGTGTTCGGTGCTGATGAACTCATCCTTCATCTTGTTGGCCTCGTCCTGGGCGAGCTCGATCAGCTTCTTGACCCGGGGCGTGACGAAGACCTGCTCGCTCGTCCCGGTGCCGCCGAAGATCGACACGCGCGGGCTCTTGCGCAGCTCTTCGTCCAGGCGATTGGCCATGGCCGGGACCGCCGCGCCCATCTTCTCGATCAGCCCCGGCACGATGCCGTCGGGCTGTTCGAGCAGGGCCAGCAGGATGTGCTCGGTGTCGACCTGGGTGTGGCCGTAGCGTTGCAGGAGTTCGACCGCGCGGGACGCAGCGTCCTGGGCGCGCTCGGTGAATTTGTCAAATCGCATGGTGAAGAAAAGAGATTATAGGCGGCGCGTTGGTGCTGCATTGGCGCAGGATTTGCGAAGTACTGGCACGCACCGCGGGCCGCCTTCCGAGTGCGCGCGTCAAATTCTAGGCGCTGGGCTGATCGTCCGAGCCTCGCCCGTCAGGCGATGCGACCGAGCGCATCGACCAGCCGGGCCAGCCCTTCGCGTAGCCGCGCTGTCTCGGTGAGGCAGGAGATCATGATGCGGGCGTCGTCGCCCTCGCCGTAGAAATAGCCAGGGTGGACGAGGACGCCGGCTTCGAGCAGCGCCAGGCACAGCGCTTCTTCTTCCTCCACGGGCAGGTCGCGCACGCGCGGGAAGAGGTAGTAGCCGCCGGCCGGGGCCGGCACCTCGAGGCGCGGGCAGGCGCGCAGCGCGCCGCGCGCGAGGTCGAGGTTCGCGCGCACGGCGGCGGTCATCGCGCGCAGGAACGGCCCGCCCTCGGCGAAGAGTGGGGCGGCCATCGCCTGGGCGAGCCCACTCGCGCCGAGCAGGCTGTCATTCAACACGTCGAGGCGCGCCCCGAAGGCGGCCTCGGCCGGGGTGTTCAGCGCCACCCAGCCCAGCTTGAGGTCGGGCAGGGCGAACATCTTGCTGACGCCGTTCAGCGTGAAGACGGGCAGTTCGGGGTGCAGCCGCGCGAGGGCCGGCGCACGCGCCTTCGCATAGGCAAACTCGATGAAGACCTCGTCGGCAATGAGCGGCAGGCCGAGTCGGTTGAAGGCGGGCAGGGCGGCGTCGATGACCGCGCCAGTCGGGTTGTGCGGGGAGACCAGCAGGATGCCGCGCGTGCGGGCGTCCGCGGCATCGAGCAGGCTGGCCTCGTCGACGGCCCAATCACGCGCCGGGTCGAGGTCATACGGCCGCAGCTCGAGGTGATGGGCCTGCGCCAGCAGGTCGAAGAGCGGATAGCTCACCCGCGGGGCGAGCAGGTTGTCGCCGGCATCCGCGAGCAGCGCGAAGAGCAGACCGTAGGCCTCGCTCGTGCTGGCGGTGAGCGTGATCGTCTCGGCCGGCGCAGCGATGGCATCTCCGCGCCCGGCGTAGTAGGCGGCAATGGCTTCGCGCGCGCCGCGGCTGCCGCGCGGGTGCGGGTCATAGCGGCGCGCCGGCCAGTACGCATCTGCCGCGCGCGCCAGCACGTCGGCGGGGAAGAAATGACCGTTGTGTGTGGGGTTGCTGCTGGTCAGGTCGATGTAGCGGCCGGCCAGCCGCTGTCGCGCTTGCTCCAGTCCGTTGGGCGTGAGGTCGGCGTCCGCCAGAAAGCCCGCACTCATGCCTGGCGTGCGCGCGGCGCGATCAGGCCGGTCACCAGCCCCATCCCGAGCAGGATCAGCCCCAGGCCAATGGCGATGCCGGCATTGACCGGCTCATGCAGGAAGAGCACCCCCCACACCAGGCTGAAGAAGGGCACCAGAAAGATCGTCAGCATGGTGCGGGTCGGGCCGATGCGCGCCATCAGCCGGAAGTAGATCAGATATGCCAGCGAGGTGCAGACCAGCGCGAGGGCGAGCAGCGCGCCGGCTTCCTCGACCGTCGGCGTCCGCACGGGCGGGACGAGCAGGGCGGGGATGAGCGCGACCAGCGCCGCGCCAAGCTGCTGCCCGATGGTGAGCGCGAGCGGGTCCTGGCCCGCAAAACGCTTGCGTGTCATCACCGCGCCGATGCCATAGCACAACGCGGCGGTCAGCGAACAGCCGACCGCGAACAGGCGCTCGGGCGTCATCGGGAGCGGGTTGAGGCCGACCAGGGCGACGACGCCCGAGAGCCCGACGCCCAGGCCGAGCACCTTGAGCGCGTTCATGCGCTCGCGCAGCCAGATCGCGGCCACCAGCGCAGTGAAGAGCGGGGTGGTGGCGTTCAGGATGGCGGAGATCGAGGCGTTCAGCCCTTGCACGGCGAAGGCGACCAGCGTGAAGGGAATGCCGGCGTTGATCGCGCCGAGCAACAGAAAGGCCGGCCCCCGCTTGCGCAGGTCGGGCATGCGGCGCGCGGCCAACGCCAGGGGCACCAGCGCCAGCCCGGCGATCCACAGGCGGACGTCGATCAGGGCAAAGGGGCCGAAGGCGGGCACCGCGACGCGGATGAAGAGATACGAGCCTCCCCAGATCGCGCCGAGGACGAACATCAGCAGCACATCCAGGCCGGTCACGCGGGCTCATCCCCCGCGTCGTCGGCCGGCGCCTCGGCATCTGCCTCACGAGCAATGTCAACCACCTCCGCGGGTGTCGGTGCAGCCGGCGGCTCGGGCCGGACGATGGCGCGCGCGAAGATCAGAAAGCCGGTGTGGGCGATCATGCGGTCGCGCGGGCGCAGCCGGTCGGGCACGGGCTTGTAGCCGCGGATGATGACCTCCTCGACCTCGATCAGGCCAAAGGCCTCCTGTTCCAGCGCGCGCAGGAGCGCCGAGACCTGATTGGTCGTCGGCACGAGCGAGCCAAAGAAGCCGCCGTCTGCGAGCACGGCGCGTGCCTGCGCGACGCAGGTCTCCGGGGCGGGCATGTCCAGAAACACGGCATCGACCGGCTCGCTGACCTGAAAGCCCTGCGTCCCGTCCCCGTGGATGAACGTCACGTAGTCGGCCAGGCCGACCTTCTCCATGTTGCGGCGGGTGAGGTTGAGAAAGTCCTCGCGGATCTCCTGCGAATACACGCGCCCGCTCGGCATCACCGCGGAGGCCAGCGCGAGGGTCATGCCGCCGCTGCCGCAGCCGCTCTCCAGCACGCGCATCCCGGGCTTGACGTTGAGCCGCATCAGCAGATAGGCGCTGTCCTTCGGGAAGATCACCTGCGAGCTGCGCTTGATGTGGCGGATCAGGTCCGAGGTGCTGGGGCGGGCGACCAGATACGGATGGCCGAGCGAGGAGTGGATGATGCTCCCCCATGGCCGGCCGATCATGGTGTCATACAGGATGAAGCCGTGATGGGTCTCGAAGCGCGCGCCGGCGCGGATGGTGACGAGGTGTTGCTTTTCGCCCAGATCGACGATGAGGGCGATGTCCTTGTCCTGGATCATGATGGGTCACCTTCCATGCCCAACGCTTTGAGTACGGTGTTGAGGTCCTTGTCGCCGCGCCCGCTCAGGTTGACGAGCAGAATCTGGTCGGGCCGCATGGAGGGCGCGCGGCGGATGGCCTCCGCCACGGCGTGCGAGGACTCGAGCGCGGGGATGATGCCCTCGAACCTGCACAACGCTTGAAAAGCGGCCAGCGCGTCGGCGTCGTTGGCGTGCACGTATTCGACGCGCCTCAGGTCACGCAGCAACGCGTGTTCGGGGCCGATGCCAGCGTAGTCCAGCCCGGCCGAGATCGAGTGCGTCTCGGCGATCTGGCCGTCGGCGTTCTGCAGCACGACGGTGCGCATCCCCTGGAAGACGCCGGTCTTGCCGCTCACGCCGGTGCTGGCGGGGGCTGCCGCAAAGCGCGCCGCATGCTTGCCCGTCTCGGGGCCGTAGCCGCCGGCCTCGACGCCGATGAGCTGGACCGGGTCATCGAGGAAGGGGTGGAAGATGCCGATGGCGTTGCTCCCGCCGCCCACGCAGGCGATGACGGCATCCGGCAGGCGGCCCGCCAAACCCTGGATTTGCTCGCGCGCCTCCAGCCCGATCACGGACTGGAACTCGCGGCACATCAGCGGATACGGGTGCGGACCGAGCGCGCTGCCGATGACGTAGTACGTGTCACGTATGTTGGTCACCCAGTCCCGGATGGCCTCGTTGACCGCGTCCTTGAGCGTGCGCGTGCCGCTGGTCACGCCACGCACCTCGGCCCCCAGCAGGCGCATGCGGAAGACGTTGGGCTGCTGGCGCGCCATGTCGACGACGCCCATGTAGACGATGCACTCCATCCCCAGCAACGCGCAGGCGGTGGCCGTGGCCACGCCGTGCTGCCCGGCGCCGGTCTCCGCGATGATGCGCGTCTTGCCCATCCGTCGGGCGAGCAGGGCCTGCCCGAGCGCGTTGTTGATCTTGTGCGCGCCGGTATGCGTCAGGTCCTCGCGTTTGAGGTAGATCTGCGCGCCGCCCAGCGTCGCGCTCAGCCGTTTGGCGTGGCTGACCGGCGTCGGGCGCCCAACGTAGGTAGACAGCAAGCCCTCGTACTCCGCGCGAAACGCTGCGTCGTTGCGAAACTCCTGCCAGGCATCGATGACATCGTCGAGCGCGGGCATGAGCGTTTCCGGCACGAAGCGGCCGCCATACGGGCCGAACTTGCCGGCGTCGTCGGGCCAGGGGCTTCTCGTCTCGGAGGGGGGGCGTGTCTTCAGATCTGCGTCCACGATGGCCGGCATTATCACCGGCCCGCAGCCAGCCGCGCCGCCGCGACGAAGGCGCGCACTTTGTCCGCGTCCTTGCGGCCCGGCTCGCGCTCGACGCCGGAGGCGACATCGACGCCCCAGGGGTGCACGGCGGCAATCGCACCGGCGACGTTGTCGGGCGTCAGCCCGCCGGCCAGCAAAAGGCGGCAGTGGCGCGCCAGCCGCGCGGCCAGGCCTTCATCCGCGCGCTGACCGGTCCCGCCATAGAGCGTGGCGTGGTCGGCGTCGAGCAGCAACTGAGGCAGCCCCGCGTCGGTCGGCCCAACGGCGGAATACGCATCGGCCCCTTCACCGTCGATGTCCCCCCGCCGCATGGCCTTGTAGGCGCCGCCCGCAAACGCGGCGACGGCGCGCACCGGCTCATCGCCGTGCAACTGCGCGAGGTCGAGCTCGGCGTCGCGCAGGGTGGCCCGCACCTCGTCCTCGCCGGCGTTAACGAAGACGCCGACCAGCGCCGCCCGGCCGCGCAGCGCGCGGCTGACCTCGCGCGCGCCGCCGACGCTGATGCAGCGCGGGCTCTTCGGGTAGAAGATGAACCCCAGCAGTGAGGCGCCGGCGTCGACGGCAATACGCGCGTCCTCGAGGTTGGTATTGCCGCAGATCTTGACGCGGATCATTCCAGCCCGATCACGGTCATGTCGCGCGGGTGCTCGACGGTGTAGGTGTAGGTGATCTCGCGCGTCGCCGAGGCGGGCAGGTCCAGCGTCCAGGTCAGGATGCCGAGATCAGTCTGCTCGGTCGGGCGGGGCGCGCTGTCGCCGAGCTTGATCTTGATCTCCTCGTGGCGGCTGACCGGGATCTGGTCCTGCACGCTCACCCGGGCGGGCTCGCCGCGGGTGTTGGTGACCTTGATCTTGTAGCCGAACGTCATCCGGCGTGTGTTGCCGATCAGCGTTTTGCCAGTGTCGCGCTGGGTGAGCTCGCGCTCGATGCGAATGCGGCTGTCCACCCCGAGCTGCAGCTCGAACTCGGCCTGCGGCGTGAGCGGCTCCTCGAAGGTCGTCGTGCCGACCAGCTCGTCGTCGTGGAAGAGCGAGGCGTCGCCGGGCAGCAGCACAAACTCGGAGCGGTTGCGCGTCTTGGCGCGGAGATAGGCCTCCTGGCCGAGCTTCGGCACGCTGAGGTAGTCGAGCGTGGCCTCCAGCGTGGCCTCGCCGATCAGCGTCTTACGTTGTGCGCCGTCCGAGGGCAGGGCAACCGGGCGCGCGACGCGATACGTCACCGCGACGCCCGACGAGACGACTTCGGCGGATGCGTCGGCCATGCGCGGGGCAGGGGCCGCCGCGGGCATGGCCATGGACTGCATCATCGGGCCGGCCGCGTAGTCGACATTGGCCTCCTGCACCATCCCGCCCCGAATCGCCATTTTCTGGCGCGGCGGCGGCGGCTCGTACTTCGCGACATACCAGGGATCGAGCTCGGGGATGGTGCCGCCGCTTCCGCCCTCAGCCGTCGAGAGCGAGAGCGGGCAGGGCGGCCAGTTCTCGCCGGTGGTCTGCGAGACCTGGGCGTAATAGGTCAGGGTCAGGGCATTGCCGCTCAGGCGCGCGTCATAGACCGGCACCCAGGATGCCCCGTAAACCTGATACGTGATTTCAAACTCGGCATCGACCTCGCTGCTCGCATCCACGTCGATGTGGATGGCGCGCGCCTCGGTCCGCGCCCCGGAGCCGGCCTGCGCGAGGCGGGCCTCGGCGGCCTTGATCTCGCGGGCGAGCTCGCGGCGTTGGACGTTCAGAGCGCGCCGGGAGGCCAGGGCATCGAGGGTCTCGCTGTCCAGATACTGGCTCATCGGCCGCAGCGTGTCCAGGCTGGCCTTGCCGGTCGCGATGGCCTTGGCGAACTTCTCCGCGCCGGCCGCCCGCAGCGCCTTGGACATCTCCAAGCGCGCGTCGACGGCGGCCACGGCATCGACCAGCCCGCTGTCCCGGTCGCGCAGCGCATCGAGCGCGGCCTGCAACGCGGCCGCGTCCTCGCTGGCCGGTGCCGCGATGAAGGTCGTCTCGACCTGCGAGCCGGCGATTCTGGCACCGGCGCCGCGTCCCTTGACCCGCACGGACTCGGCGATGAGCTGGGTCGGGAGGTTGTTGATGACGATGACGCTGCCGCCGGCCGGCAGGCGGATGGTGCCGGTTCGGGTGACGCGTGCGCGGTCGGTAAGGACCGTCACCGCGCGGATGGTGGTAACCAACGTAAGCATGCTACCCTCCCAGGCGGGCGTCGAGGTGGTCGAGCAACCCGCTCAGCCCGAGCAGGTAGCTTCGCCAGCCGAAGCCGGCCAATGTGCCCAGACAGACGGGCGCGATGTACGAGTGATGGCGGAAGCTCTCACGCGCATAGACGTTTGACAGGTGGCATTCCACGGCGGGCAGGGCCACCGCGCTGATGGCATCCCGCAGCGCCACGCTGGTGTGCGTGAAGCCGCCCGGGTTGATCAGCACGCCGGACGCCCAACCGACGGCGTTGTGCAGCGCGTCGATCAATGCGCCCTCGTGGTTCGATTGCAGGATGCGCAGCTCGGCCCTGCGCTCGGCGGCCAGCGCCTGCAGGCGATTGTTGATGTCGTTCAGGGTGACCTGGCCGTAGATGCCCGGTTCGCGCGTGCCGAGCAGGTTCAGGTTGGGCCCGTGCAGGACGAGGATCTTGTGCATGGCGTGAATGCTACAGCGCCGCCAGCGCGGCCTGCGCGCCGGCGGAATCGAGCGCGTCCGAGACGAGGCAATCGCCCGGCCCGCGCAACAGGACGAAGCGCAGCGCGCCGCCCTTGCGTTTCTTGTCGCTCCCCATGCGCCGCCAGATCGCCTCGACCTCCGAGGGCCCAACGGTCAATCCAAGGTCGCTGAAGCGCGTCGGCAGCCCGACCCGCGAGAGCGTCTCGCGCAGCGCGGTGTCGAGGGCGGCGCCACACAGCCCCAGCGTGATCGAGGCGCGCACGGCGGCAACCATCCCCAGCGCAACGGCCTGGCCGTGCTTGACGCCAAACTCGCTCCAGGTCTCGATGGCATGCCCAAAGGTGTGGCCGAGGTTGAGCCAGGCGCGTTTGTCGCGCTCGTAGGGGTCCTCCTCCACGATGCGGCGCTTCAAACGCATGGCATCCAGCAGCGATTCAGTGACGGGCGAGCGCTCGCCGAGGGCCTGTGCGCGCGTCCAGGCCTCGCCGCCGTCGATCAGGCCGGCCTTGATGATTTCGGCCAGCCCGCACTGTCGCTCGACGGGCGGCAGCGTCTGCAGCAGATTCAGGTCCGCGACGACCAGCTCGGGCTGCTTGAACGCGCCGACCAGGTTCTTGCCAAACGGCGTATCGACACCCACTTTCCCGCCAATGCTCGAGTCCGCCATCGCCAGCAGCGAGGTCGGCACCTGAACGAAGGGCAGGCCGCGCAAATAGGTCGCGGCGACAAAGCCGGCGGTGTCGCCGACCACGCCGCCGCCCAGCGCGATCACCGCCGTCTGGCGGTCGACGCCTTCGCGGGCCAGCGCGCCATAGAGCGCCTCGACGGTGGCGAGGTGCTTGGCCTCCTCTCCGGCGGGCATGCTGGCCACAAAGCCGTCCAGACCGGCCTCGCGCAGCGCCCGAAGCGCGCGCTCCGCATACAGCGGTCCGACATTGCCGTCGGTGATGATCGCCGCCCGTTGGGCCCAGCCGCGGCCGGACAGCATCGCGCCGAGCTGGTCGAGCCCCCCACGCCCGAGCACGATGTCATACGCGCCGCCGTCGGGCGTGCGCACGGTCAGGCGTTCGTGCTCACTCAGCGCGAGGCGCGCCAGGCGTTGAGTGAGGATCTCGGGCGAATCTTCCGAGGTGTCGACGAGGTAGTGCAGGTCGCGGTAGGCGCTGCTGCGCTCGGCCAGCAACTGAGCGATGCGCGTTTGCAGGTCGCCCCCGCGCAACATCGGGCGGCGCTCCGCCGCGTCCGGACCGAGCCGTTTGGCGAGGGTCGCCGGTGTCGCAGACAGGGCCACGCACACGCCCTGGGCCTTGATCGCCGCGCGGTTGCTCGGGTTGACCACCATGCCGCCGCCGGTGCTGACGACGATCTTGCTGCGGTGCTGCAGCTCTCCGATCAGGGCCGCCTCGCGGGTGCGGAAGTCCGCCTCGCCGTGCTGCTGGAAAATTTCCGGGATGGACATCCCGGCAGCGCGTTCGATTTCCTGATCAGTGTCCAGAAATGAATAACTCAGTGCGTTGGCCAACATGCGGCCGAGCGTGGATTTGCCCGTGCCCATGAAACCGGCCAGGAAGATGCGGGTGGTGCGCGCCATCGAGATTTCCCTGCTGCGCCCTCACGGCACGCGAATCTGCGCATAGACGCGCGATCCGAACAACTTCCCGTCGGCATCGCGGAGCTGCCAGGTGCTGGTGTAGATGCCGGGGTTGGCGGGCGCGATGAAGGGGACGCTGACCTCAAAGGTCCCACCCGCGGCGACGGGGCCGACCAGCACACTGCCCGGCGCACCCATTTGCTCACGGTCGAGGAAGACGAAGGCGACCCCCAGATCCCAACCGCAGGGGGCGCTGTTTCGCAGACGCCACGTCTTGGTGAACGACGTGCCGGCCAGCACCGGAGTGTTGTCCGGGATGGTGACATCCGCCACAAAGGCGCTGTTGAGCGCACATGGCCCGCTGGCGGGCGTTGAGGCAATCTGGGTTGCGGACGGCGCGCCGCCGCTCACGTTGAGCGTTAGGAAGACGGGATCGCTCTTGGCGCCGGCCCGGTCGACGACGGTCACGGCGAGCGTTCGCGCGCCGGAGGCGTGCCCGGGGACAAGGACGGAGAGCGTGGTCGCGATGGGAAAGCCGGGCACGGTGGCGCTGACCAGCAGGGCGCTGTCCGCGCGCACCTCGAAGTGGTCGATCCCGGCGCTGGCGGCCCCCGAGAGCAACGCCTGCACGGGTTCACCGGGCGACAGCCGCACGCCGTCCTGCGGCGCGAGCACTTGCACGACAGGGCGAACCGCCGTGGCAGGTGATCCGCAACCCACGAGGGCGAGGCACAACACGAGCAGGATCAGGCGTGGCATACCCCGACGATGATAACGGCAGTTCGCGGAGGGAGGGCATTACAATCGACCCGCTTCAAGCATGAACTCGAGCCCCAAGAGTACGGCGAGCCACGCCGTGCAACAGCTCCGCCGGCTGCAGCTGGTCATCGCCCTCGCATCGATCTCCTACACCCTGTTGGAGGCCGCCCTTCCTATCTATCTCAAGGAGATCAACGCCCGCGGCGCGGAGACCGGGCTGGTGATCTCGGCGGGCTATCTGATGTCGGCCCTGTCGCGCCCGCTGATCGGGCAGTTGCTGGACAAATACGGCCGCCGCCGCTTTCTGCTGATCGCGATCGCCATGATCGGCGTGGGCATGCTGGTGTATGCCTTTGCCACCCGCGTCGAGCTGCTGCTCGCGGCGGGCATCCTGCGCGGCTTCGGCCTGGGCACGCTGCTCCTGGTGGCCTATGCCATGACCGCCGACCTGGCCGCCGAGGCGGGTCGGGGCGGCAGTTTTGGCGGGACCGAGCAGGCGCAGTATCGCGGCGGCTATCTTGGCCTGGCCATCGCCGTGCCGGCGCTGCTGCTGACCGGGTTCAACCCGCAGGGCGAGCTGCGCATCACGCCCCAGGCCTGGATGATCATCTTCATCTTCTGCGCGCTGGGTTGCGTCGCCGCGTTTGTTCTCGCCTACACCCGCATCCACGACACGCACATCCATCTGGCCATCGAGGGCGGCGTTCCGCTCAAGGGCTCGATCTCGCGCCAGCTCTACGTGCTCATGGCCATTGTTCTGATCACCAGCGCGTCCTGGTCGGGGATGGCCCCGTTCCTGCTGCAGTTCATCCAGGATCACATCTCAAAGAACCTGCTCCTGCTCGTGCTGGCCTATGCGCCCGCGGCGCTGGTGTGGGCGATCCTGCCGGCGCGCATGGGCGTGATCGCTGACCGCTACGGCCGCAAGCTGCCGATGATCGTTGGCCTGCTCGTGAGTGGCATCTTTTCGTTGTTCATCCCGTTTCTGTCAGGCTGGGTGGCGACTGCGTTTCTGGCCGGCTTTGCCACGTTGGAGGCGCTTTGCTACTCGGCGGCGACGCCCGCCGAGCAGGCCCTGGTGGCCGACCTCGCAGGCGACAAGCAGCGCGGGCTGGGTTTTGGTCTCTATACGTTCGCCCTGTCCGCGGGACGCGTTCTTGGCCCGCTCGCGATGGGGCCGTTGTACGACATCGATGCCGTGATCCCCTTCATCGCCAATGGCCTGACGCTTGGCGTGGGGGCGATCCTGGTCCTCACCCTGATACGCGACCCGTCGCGGCCAAAGCGCGGCGCGTAGGCGCATGGCGGGGAAGGGAACGTTATGCGAAACGTTGGATACGCCTACTCGCCCGAGTTCCTCAAGCACGACTACTGGGATCACCCCGAGTGCAAGGGTCGTCTGCAGCGCGTCATGCAACTTCTGACCGATACGCAATTGACGCAGTCGGCAAGCGCCATACCGTTTGAGGCAGCGAGCAAGGCCGCGCTCGCCACGGTGCATGACGCCGACTACATCGACGAGCTGGACCGTTTCTGCATCCATGGCGGCGGCATGGTCGGCGCGGATACGTATGCCGTCGAGGAGAGCTTCGACGTCGCGGCGCTCGCGGTCGGCGCGACGCAGGCAGCCACGCGGGCCGTGATGCGCGGCGATTTGGAGCGTGCCTTCGCGTTGGTGCGGCCGCCCGGGCATCATGCCTTCGCCGATCACGGTGAAGGCTTCTGTCTCTTCAACAATACCGCCTTCGCCGCGCGGGTCGCGATCGACGAGTTTGGCCTCGAGCGGGTCATGATCCTGGACTGGGACGTGCACCACGGCAATGGCACACAGGCGATCTTCTATCAGGATCCCCGCGTGCTGTATCTCTCGACCCACCAGTCGCCGCTGTATCCGGGCTCGGGCGAGGCCGAGGAGATCGGCCATGGCGCGGGCGTGGGGACCACGATCAATGTGCCACTCCCACCGGGCGTCGGCGACGCGGGTTTTGGCTACGTGTGGGAGAAGATCGTTGTGCCGGCCACGCGCCGTTATCGGCCGCAGCTCATCATCGTCTCGGCTGGGTATGACGCGCACTGGCGCGAGCAGCTCTTTCAGGTCCGCATGCGCGCTTCGCTGACCGGTTTCTCGGCCATGGGGCGCTCACTTTCCGACCTGGCCGACGAGTTCTGCGGGGGCAAACTGCTCGCCGTGCTCGAAGGCGGATATGACTTCGACGTATTGGCGAACGGTGTGCGGAACACCATGCACAACCTCCTGGGGCTGGCGAGCGTGGTCGATCCATACGGCATCTACATGGGTGGCGAGACCCCGATCGAAAAGCACGTCGCGCTGATTCGGCGCATTCACGGTCTCTAGCATGAGCAGTCTTCAAGTGGTGCTCGCCGTCATGGTGCCGGTGTGGACGCTCTCCGTGCTGGCCAACCTTGCGGTGGCCCGGCCACGCCTCAGACCCGTTGCCATTGGCGCCGCCCTCGCGTTCTACGGCCTGCTCGCGCTCGGCGCCCTGACCGCGGTTGCGGTGGTGATGCTGGGCGCAGCCGGCGCCAACGGCGCGCCCGGCGCGCTCGCCCTTTTGCAACGGCTTGCGTCAGCCGTGCCGGTTGCCGCAGCCTGCGTCGCCGTCGGGGCATTGGCGGCGGCGCTCTCGCTTCATCCCGTTGTGCGGCGGCGCGCCGCGCGTCTCCTGCCCCTCGATCCCGACGCCATCGTCGATGCCATGGCGCTTTCGCTGGCGTTGTGCGGGCTTGGGCTTGGCAGTGCCAACATCGCCCTGACCAGCGTCGCCTTCGACATGCTGGAATCCGGTCGCGTTTCCGTCGCGAGCGACGTCGCCACCAGCCTGGCGACAAACGTACTCGTCATTCTGCCGGCCGCGCTGCTGGGGGTGGGCGTGTTCATCCGGCGCCGCCCGCTCGACGCCCTTCGACGGCTTGGCTTCACCCGCACGAATTGGTGGGCGGTCGCCTTCGCGCCGCTGGTGGCCATCGCGATGTTCATGGCCGCCATCCTGGTCAGCGTCGTGTGGACGGCCGTCGACCCCGCGTCGGCCGCCAGAATCACTCGCTTGAATGAGGCGGTGATGGGTGACTTTACTGCGTTGGGCATCGCAGGCTCCTTTCTCATCGCCGGCGTGGCAGCGCTGACCGAGGAGACGCTCTTCCGGGGCGCCCTGCAGCCCAAACTCGGCATCGTCCTTCCGACGCTGCTGTTTGCGGTCATGCACGCGCAGTATCTGTTCAGCCCCGCGACGCTCCTCATCTTTGTGCTCGGCTTTGCGCTGGCGCTCACCCGCCGCTTCTCAGGCAATATCTACACGCCGATGGCGACGCACTTTCTCTACAACTTCATCATCTCGGCGCTTGCGGTCGTGATGCGCTCGCTGCCCAGGCCCTGAGGACGGCTACGATGCCACGAGCTCGACGCGCACGCGGTTGACGATCTCGAGCAGGGCTTGTTCGACGACGCGCGTTTCGGGATGGCGGACGATGACAAAGCCCTCGCCCTCGTAACTCAGCGCCTTTTCCTGGCCGATGCGGGGCGCGCTGACATCGGTCACCAGATCGCCGAGATCGCGCAGCACCTCGGCCAGGCCCGTTGTGCCGCGCACGCGGCCGGCACCCAGGCCGCGCAGGTAGGCGGCGCCCGCGGCGTAGCGCCGGGGTGGGGGCGGTGTGAATGTTCCAAAGGCCATCAGGCGCGCCCACAGGTCATGGGCGTCGATGTCATGCGCGCGGGAGATCAGCGTGACGATCTGTGCGCCCGGCGGGCGCGCGGCCACTTCGGAAACGGCCAGGCTTCCATCGTTGCGCCGGAACCATTCGAGGTGCGTCAACCCGGTCCCCATCCCGAGTGACTTCAGCGCGGCGGCGCCGACGGCGCGGATGTCGTCGAAGGCGGCTTCATCCGCCTCACGGGGAAGGACCACCCGCCACTGGATCCACGGGTTGCGCATCGTCTCGAGCGGCGTGGGCAGGTAGCGCGTGAGCGAGTGCCATTGCGGCACGCCGTCCACGCTGACCGTCTCGAGGCTGTGCTCCTGCCCGACGACGAACTCCTCGAGCTGCAGCGGATTGGTCGCGCCTGGCGCGCTGGCGCGCATGGCCTGGCGCAGCGCTTCGATGTCCTCGATGCGATAGGTGGCCTGGCTGGCCGCACCGGCCAACGGCTTGAGCACAAGGGGGAAGCCAACTTCCCGGCCAAAGGCGATGGCCTCCGCGTCGCTGGTCACGCAGCGATACCGCGCGCAGGGCACACCGGCCTCGCGAAAGAGGAACTTCATGCGGGCCTTGTCGCGGAAGTTGCGGGTCGTGGTGAGGTTCATGCCCGGAATGCCCAGGCGCTCTCGGGTGGCTGCGACGGCCTCCTGCATCTGCTCGCTGGCGACGATGAAGCCGGATGGTTGGCCATGCCGGCTGATGAGCTGACGGGCGGCTTCGGTGACCTGGTCGGCATCCAGCGCGTCGGCCACGCGCCAGTGTCCGGCGAAGCGGCTGCGCAGCTCGAGGGGCAGGCCTTCCTGCGCCTCCTGGCTGATGACCGCGACGCGCACAGGAAGCGCGGCGACCGCGCCGAGAAAGCGCCGGGCGCTTTCCGTGAAATACGGCGTGCCGTAGAGCAGGGTGTCCATGGTGGCCGATTATCGCCAGACACGCCGTGCCTACAATGGCCCCCATGTCGGTCCTGGTCCTCGTCGCGATCCTCGTCATCGCAATGACGCTCATCCTGTCCAACCGCCTCCGGCCAGACATCGTTGCACTCGGGGTCGCCCTGTCGCTTGGGTTGACGGGCCTGATCACGCACAGCGAGGCGCTCTCCGGGTTCAGCCAGCCCGTCATCTTCACGCTGATGGGCCTGTATGTCATGACCCAGGGCCTGACCCGGCGCGGCGCGACCCGCCTGATCACGTCGGCGCTCCAGCGCAGCGGCGCGATGGGGGAAGGCGCGCTGCTGCTGGCGACGATGGTCGGCGCGGCAACGCTTTCCCTGCTGATGAACAACGTCGCCGTGGCGGCCGTGATGCTGCCGTCGGTGATCGAGGCGTCGCGGCGTACACGCGTGCCGGCCAGTCGCCTGATGATGCCGATGGCATTCGCCACCAGCTTCGGCGGGATGGCGACGCTGCTGACGACGGCCAATCTCATGACGGGTGCTGCCCTTACAAGTGCAGGCTACCGACCGTTTGGCCTGCTCGACTTTGCGAGCGTCGGTGTCCCGGTCGTGCTGGCTGCGCTCGCCTACATGATGCTCGTGGGGCGGCGGGTCCTGGGCAGCCTGCCGGCGAGCCGCCCGATGGAGGACCCAACCGGGCTGGGCTTGCCGGAGCAATATGGTGTCGGCGAGCGACTTGGGCTTCTGGTCCTGCCTGCAGTGCCCGCGCGCATCCCGGCCACGCTGCGTGATGCCGGCCTCGGCGCGCGGTTTGGCAGTACGGTGATTGCCCTGGTGCGGGCGGGTAAGGTGCAGTGGTCGCCTGCGCCGGAGGCGTCACTCCTCGCCGAAGACAAGCTTCTCATCGTTGGGCAACGTTCGGCCGCAGAGCTCCTGATCGCCGAGGGCTGGCGGCAGGAGGGCCCGGCCGCTGCAGCGCGCGAGCTGGACAGCTACGAGGGACAGTGGGTGGAAGTGCTGATCCCGCCGCGCTCACCCTACCTTGGCCGGACGCTGCGCGACATCGGCTTTCGCGGCCGCTTCGAAGCCAATGCCATCGCGCTGTGGCGCGATCAGGCTTCGAGACGTACCGAGCTGGGTGACATCCCGCTTGCAGCGGGGGATGCGTTGCTCGTGCAGGCAGGTCCGGGGGCCATGGCGCGGATGCGCGGTGATGCAGGCTTGATCGTTTTGCGCAGTGAAGGCGTTCCGCCGATCAACCGCTTGCAGGCCGCGCTCTCGGCGGCCATCGTGGTCGGCACGCTGCTGGTCGCGGCGCTCGAGGTGCTGCCGGCGGGCTTCGCCATGATGCTCGGCTTCCTGCTCACGGTGATCACGCGACGCATCACGATGGAGGAGGCCTACCGCGCCATCGACTGGCGCGTGATCGTCATCGTGGCCGGCATGTTGCCGTTGAGCGTTGCAATGACGCGGACGGGGCTGGCCGCAACGCTGGGCGAAGCCGTCGTCGGAGCCTTGTCTGGCTTCGGACCGTTGGCCGTTGGCATCGGTCTGCTGGTGGTCACCCTCGTCCTGACCCAGGTCGTGTCATCACAGGTCGTTGCAATCCTGATGGCTCCCGTCGCCATCAGCACCGCCGTGCACATTGGGGTGGACCCGCGCGCAATGGCGTTTTACGTTGCGCTCGGGGCGTCTTGCAGCTTCCTCACCCCCACGGCCCACCCCGTCAACATCATGGTGATGGGGGTTGGCGGTTATCGGCCCGCAGACTATGCGCGGGTTGGGGCAGGTCTGACGCTGCTCGTGGTTGCCATCATTGCGTTTGTCACACCGCTGGCCTGGCCGTTTGTCATCACGCGCTAGAGGAATCGCGTTGTGAATTCGCGGTACTCGCCGCGCGCAGGGGATTCGAAAACCTGCACCTCTCGCACCCAGGCCCCAATGGGGCCGCGCCTGAGCCAGGCGACGTAGGCGTCCAGGGCGGGGCGGGGGCCTTCGGCCACCACTTCGACGCCGCCATCCTCGAGGTTCATCACCCAGCCCGTGAGCGCAAGCTGCGCGGCGCGTCGCTGGGCGGCCTGGCGGTAGCCGACACCCTGCACGCGACCGCGGATGATGGCTTGATAGCGAGCGTTGGCGGATTCGGGTATTTCGTGCATGCCGGAATTTTGCCACGCGGTCATGGAGGAAGCGCGGAATGGCTGACGGGAGTGACCGGGCGGGCTGGCCCCGACAGCGTGCATGTGAAGGGCGTATGCATGGGCTATAATCGCGGCGCTCGCGACGATGTTATCGGACGTTGTCGCGGCTGGATCGCGGCCACGTAGCCAAGTGGTAAGGCAAGGGTCTGCAAAACCCTCATGCGTCGGTTCAAATCCGACCGTGGCCTCTCTCGAATCGCCACCCGCCAGGGTGGCGATTCGCTTTTTCGATCCCTCGCCGGGTCTGACCGGCCCAGGTCAAGGTTTCGAGGGTCGGTGCAGGCCTGAGCCTGTCCGTCTTCGCACTGGCCCGCCTTGCCGGCCCAGGGCCCGGCTCGCCTGGTTTTTTGGAGACCTTCAGCCTGAATCTGACGCGTAGGAGGCCGGTGCGCGGCTTGCGGCATTGCCACTATGCACATCCGCCAATTGATGCTACTGAGGTCTGCGTCTGACAAGTTTACGCGCATTGCGTTCGCAGTGGGTCCGCGCGGCATCGATGAACCCGCGCAATAGTCGCGAACAGGCAGCGATTCCGCTCAATACGCGGCGTAAGCGTGCCTCGAGCTGGGCCATGTCGCGAAACGCCATGTTGGCGATCTTCGCGTTTGCGTTCGCCCACATGTACTCCACTGGATTGAGTTCTGGCGCGTAGGTCGGGAAGTTGAACACGTGCATCCGCTTGTGTTGCTCGATGAAGCGCTGGACCTTTCGCTGGGTGTGGAATGGCGCGTTGTCCCAGACCAACACGATCGGTCCGCTCACCTCGCGGAGAAGCCGGCGGAGCGCGCTCAATACGACATCCCCGTTGACACGGCGCCGGGTCAGTTTGGTGAATGCGCGTAGTCGCCGTCCAGTTGGAGAGACGATCAAGAAGCCAAGAGCGTTCAGGCGTTTCTGATGTTCGATCCGAGTTCGCGTGCGAGGCGTTTGCCCACGCCGCGACCATGTATAGCGCAGCGGCGAAACCAGGCAAAAGCCACTCTCATCCTCAAATACCAAGGTCGCCCCAAGGTCACGACACTTTTTTTATGCGTGGCACGACGCGACGCGCCCAATAGGTGACGGCTTCGTCGTCGCGTTGCAGCGGCACTCGTTGCGGTTTTTGCCAACTCCAGCCAGCCTTTCTGAGCATCCGCGAGACGCTATCGGGGTGATACCGCACTTTGAAGTGTTTCCAGATCACTTCTCCGATTCTGCCGCCCGTCCAATAATCACCGACGAAGCCGTGCTTGGGTGCGCCCTGATCAAGCAGCCGTTCCAACTGATTGATCTGTTTCTCATTCAGGCGCGGCTTGAAGCCACCCGTATGAGGAGGTGGTGTCCAGATGCCTTTGTCTCTGGCAAACTCAAGCCTCCAGTTATGTACCGATTGCCGCGATACGCCCACGGCGTGCGCCACCTCCGTCACGCTTCTGCCATCGGCAAGCATTCGATGCGCGATCTCTCGCCTCACCCGCAATTCTGAGCTTGTGCCTTTTGGTCGCATGCATCCAAGTTTGGCACGCTCCGATAAGATGTCAAGTTGCCGGTAGACGACCTCAGTAATATTCTGATTATCGGTTCGTGAAGAACCGCTCGGTCGGGTCGGAGCCATTTTGGGGGAACCGGACCTGACAAACTAGGGGGAAAAATGAATATCGGAGTCGCACGAAAGTGCGAAGCCACGCCACTGGCGGCGCGACGCCCGTGGTTGGGCGCACGCACCGTCATCGCAGCATCACTGGTACTCAGCACCATCTTGGGAAGTCCGTGGGTTGCAAACGGACGTTACTCAGAGAGAGATGCTGCCGCGCTCGAGGCCGAACGCGAGCCGCAGGCACCGCTAGTGGCCAATCCGGAACAGTTGCCGGCAAGCCCTGAGGTGAAAGTCGCCGCTGTAAACAGCCCGGCTGCACCTGAAGTCTATGGTATTGGACTTTTTGAGTTGGATGGAGACGCAGTATCGTACAACTTCACGTTGCCCCCTACTGTGACTACGCCCGCACCGGACTGGCACAGTGTGTACAACACTTTCCTCACGCCGAGCCTGACGATCACGGGCCTGCCATCCACCGGCTTCCAACTCGACGGAACCGGCTCATCTGAGGACATTTTCGTCCCCAGCACGAAGATCAACCAGGAGCTCACCCAGTGGGCCGTCACCTACGGTGGGGCGCCCGATAAGGGTGACATCGTCAACGTCATGGGCGCTGTGGGCGTTCATCCGCAAACGCTGACGGAGACTGTCGCCTATCTTGGCATGTCCCGCACCGACAACAGTGGGTCGACTTCCTACGGTTACTGGCTGCTTCAGCACAGCGTCGTCATCAGCGGCGGGCAGTTGTATATCTCCGGAACCAATACGCTGGCCACCCACACCGTCAACGACGTATTGGTCCTTTCGGACTTCACGAATGGCGGTGATGTGGCCCGTATCCAGATCTTCCGTTGGAATGGCACAACCACCGTGCCGGTTTACGACCTGAACGGCGTCAACATCGCCGACTGTCGCAATGCCGCCGCAGACCCGATCGGCTGCGGCCGGTCGAACACCGGCCCCATCACGGTGACCTGGCCGTATTACAACAAGGGCGTGCCCGGCTACACCGATACGATTCCGGCCGGCCAGTTCTTTGAGGCGGGACTCAATCTCTCCCGCCTGCTACAGGGCTTCCAGGGCTGCTACTCCAGCCTGGTGGCCTTCTCGAGCGCCAGCTTTTCCGACAGCTCGACGTTGAAGGACACGGTCTTCAGCAACCTGCAGACCTGCGGTCACATCAATATCGATAAGATGGCGGATCCGCAATCGAAGGAGACAGACGTCATCACCTATACGGTCGTCATCACCAATGACGGGCCAACGCTGATGCACCTCCTGACGCTGTCAGACACATTGCTCGGCAATCTCACGAATGTCCTCACAACGTCGACGAGCTGCGGCACGTTGGACCCGCTCGAGGCTTGCCAGTTCAGCTATCCGTATACCGTCCCCGTCGGGGCGTTCACGTCGATGAACCCCATTACCAATGTCGCGATTGCCGTCTACGCACCACCGAGCGGTGCGCAGTATTCGCAGACAATCGGCTCGGATGTGCTGGTGGTTGAACTTTTCAAGCCAGGCGTGATCGTAACGAAGACGGGTCCCAGCGTTGCGCTGCCCGGGGAGACCGTGATCTACACCTTTACGGTGCAAAACGTGTCTTCCGTCGCCCCATCGGCGACGATTACGACGGCGCCGAGCCTGGTCTTTACGACCTCGGTCCCCGCGTTTGGCACGCTGACGGGTGGCAGCTATGACACCGTCCTGGGCAACCTGACTGCGGCGGCCACCGCCGCGGGCTGCGATCTCCTCGAGTTCGGTGAAATCTGCACCTTCACCTACTCGACGACGTACCCGGGGACCGGCGCGCTGACTAACACGGTGTTCTTCACCTACCATCCGTTGGCCTTCCCGAACACGATCACTGGGACCGCTTCCCATGTGGTCGACTTCCTGACGGCAACCCCGACACCGACGGCGTCACCCTCGCCAACATCGACAGACACGCCGACCGTGACGCCGACAGCCACGCCGACGAACACGCCGACGGCCACGCCCACGGACACGCCGACGGCAACGCCGACCAACACGCCAACGAATACGCCGACGGACACGCCGACGGCAACGCCCACGGACACGCCGACGAACACGCCGACGGCCACGCCGACCAACACGCCAACGAATACGCCGACGGACACGCCGACGGCAACGCCCACGGACACGCCGACGAACACGCCGACGGCGACGCCCACGGACACGCCGACGAACACACCGACGGCAACGCCCACGGACACGCCGACGGCCACACCAACGGACACGCCGACGGCGACGCCCACGGACACGCCGACGAACACACCGACGGCGACGCCCACGGACACACCAACGGACACGCCGACGGCGACGCCCACGGACACGCCGACGGCGACGCCCACGGACACGCCGACGGCCACACCAACGGACACGCCGACGGCGACGCCCACGGACACGCCGACGGCCACACCAACGGACACGCCGACGACCACGCCGACGGCAACGCCCACGGACACGCCGACGAACACGCCGACGGCGACGCCCACGGACACGCCGACGGCGACGCCCACGGACACGCCGACGGCCACACCAACGGACACGCCGACGGCGACGCCCACGGACACGCCGACGGCCACACCAACGGACACGCC
>JAIBCK010000039.1 GCA_019694215.1 Thermoflexales bacterium | reverse complement strand
AGGCTGCGGCCCTGGGATGCAAAACGGTCGCCACCATCGCCCATGGCGCAGGGCTGGGTGGGCTGGATGCGCGGATCGCCGCGCAGGCCACGGTCGAGGGTGCGCTGCTGGGCGGCTACGAGCACCTGGAGCAGAAGTCCCGCGCGGAAAGCCGCGCCGTGGGCACCCTGTTGCTGGTTGAGGCGGATGCCGGGCGCCTGGCCGCGGTGCGCGATGGCGCGCATGACGGCGAGATCATCGCCAACGCCCAGAATGCCGCACGAACACTGATCAACCGCCCGCCCAACGTACTGTATCCAGAGACTTTCGCGGCCCATTGCGTCAGCATGGCCAAACGCACCGGGCTGAAGGTCACGGTGCTGACCGAGAAGGAGATGACCACCCACAAAATGGGCGGCATCCTGAATGTCAACGCGGGCAGCAAGCACCCGCCGCGCTTTGTCATCCTCGAGCACATCCCGCGCGGCCACGCCAGGGAGGCGCCGCTGGTCCTGATCGGCAAGGGCGTGTGCTTCGACACGGGTGGCTACTCGCTCAAGACCGCGGATGGCATGATCGCGATGAAGGGTGACATGAGCGGGGCCGCCGCGGTCGCGGGCGCCCTGGAGGCCATCGCCGGGTTGAAGGTGCCCCGCCACGTGATCGGCGTCATGCCGCTGGTCGAGAACCGCGTCAGCGATGCCTCGTATCTCCCCAGCGACGTGCTCACCATGATGAACGGCATGACCGTCGAGATCATCAGCACCGATGCCGAGGGCCGGCTCATCCTGGCCGACGCCCTGCACTGGGTCAAGCGCTACAAGCCCTCCGGCGTCGTCGACATCGCCACCCTGACCGGTGTCGCGTCGATGGCCATGGGCGACTGCATGGCGGCCACCGCGCACACGAACGACGAGGCCTGGAGCCGCGCTGTGATCGATGCCGGCGCACTGGTCGGCGAGCGGATCTGGCCGATGCCGCTCTACCCGGAATACGGCGATCCAATGCGCAGCGACACCGCCGACTTCAAGAACAGCGCCGGCAATCGCTTCGCCGGGCTGGGTGTCTCGGGCTGGTTCCTGCAGCAATTCACGCTCGACGACGCCCGCGCCGGGGCCGCCTATCGCTGGACGCACGTGGACATGGCCCCGATGGACTTCGCCAACACGACGTCTGGCTACCATCCCAGGGGCGGGATGGGCTTCGGCGTGCGCACCTTTGTCGCGCTGAGCCAGGCCGAGGCGCGCGCCGGAAGCGGCGTGGGCTAGGTGCCGTTAAGCGGGGCAAGCCGAATCGTTGTGCGCCAGTGTCGTTTTCACCGCGCGCCGAAAGGCGGGCGTACACTTGTCCCGCCGAAAGACCCGTCGCCCAACCATGCGACGTTATGAGGGGCGGCTCCAGACCCGGAGCCGCCCCGGCCAAAACATCATGTTGAACAAACGCACGATCAAAGACCTCCTGCCGTTGGCCGGAAAACGCGCCCTCATCCGCGTCGACTTCAACGTCCCGCTGGACAAAGCCGGCGCCATCACCGATGACACGCGCATCCGCGCCGCGCTTCCGACCCTTCAGTACGCCCTCGACCATGGCGCCTCCGTCGTCGCCATGTCCCACCTGGGCCGCCCCAAGGGGGTCGATCCCTCGCAGAGCCTCAAACCCGCGGCCACCCGCCTGGGTGAGCTGCTCGGTCGGCCCGTGCACATGGCCCCGGATTGCGTCGGCGCCGCGGTTGAAGCCCAGGCCGCCGCGCTCAAGCCCGGCCAGGTCATGCTGCTGGAGAACCTGCGTTTTCACAAGGAAGAGGAGAAGAACGACCCCGAATTCGCAAAGCAGCTCGCCCGCCTGGGCGATGTCTACATCTGCGACGCCTTCGGTAGCGCCCACCGCGCGCACGCCTCGGTTGAGGCCGTTGCGCACTTCCTGCCCTCGGCGGCGGGCTTCCTGATGGAGAAGGAAATCAACTTCATCAGCAAGGTGCTGATGTCGCCCGAGCGCCCGCTCGTCGCCATCCTGGGCGGGGCCAAGATCAGCGACAAGCTGCCGGTCATCCGCAACCTGCTCCCGCTGGTCGATTCGCTGCTGATCGGCGGCGGCATGGCAAATACTTTTCTGAAGGCCAAGGGCTACGAGCTCGGCGATTCGCTGGTCGAGGCGGATGCCGTCGAGACCGCCCGCGAGCTGCTGGCCTCCGCCGGCGACAAGCTGGTGCTCCCCGTCGATGTCGTGATCGCGGACGCCTTTGCCAACGACGCGCACCGCGAAACGGTCGCTGCGGACAAGATCAAGGCCGGCTGGCGCGCGCTGGACATCGGCCCGCAGTCGGTGGCCCGCTTTGCCGACCTGGTCGGCAAGGCGCGCATGATCGTGTGGAACGGCCCGATGGGCGTCTTCGAGATGCCCAACTTCGCCGCCGGGACCACGGCCGTGGCCAAGGCGGTGGCGGCCTCCAAGGCCATCAGCGTGATCGGCGGTGGCGACTCCGTGGCCGCCGTCGAGCAGGCCGGCGTCGCCGACAAGATCACCCACATCTCGACGGGCGGCGGCGCCTCGCTCGAGTTCCTCGAAGGCAAGACCCTCCCCGGCGTGGCCGTGTTGCCGGAGAAGTAGACCCGCACAACGCTTTGCGTTTTCATGCGGCCGGCAGAGTGGCTCTGTCGGCCGCATCGTTTTCTTCGCCTGGCCAGAATACCGGCGATGCGGGTAGAATGTGGCCCCGTGCGACCTTCGCCGGGGCTCTTGTTCCAACCACACCCTCGCCTGAATGGGCGATTGCTGCGACGGCGTTTTCGCCCATCCCGAGTGGGGTCAGACATCCATCAACGTCAAATGCGTGATTGCGCATTTGACGTTTTTTTTTGCCCGGGGCCAGGCCGGCCCCGCGATGAGGAGTGCAAACAATGACGACATCCGTCCGCCCGGCTCACCTGCCGCTGGGTGAAATCCGTGGGGGCCGCCTTTACGGCCAGCACATTCTTTCGGTCAAACAGTTCTCCCGCGAGGATGTCGAAGCCATCTTCGTCATCGCCGAGGAGATGCGCACGATGGTCGAGCGGGTGGGCACCTTCGACCTGCTCAAGGGCAAGCTGCTCGCAAACCTGTTCTACGAGCCGTCGACGCGCACCTCCTCGTCGTTCACGGCGGCGATGGAGCGGCTGGGCGGGAGCGTCATTCCCATCAGCGAGGTGCGCTATTCATCGGTCTCGAAAGGCGAATCACTGCCAGACACCGTGCGCACGCTCGAGTGCTACAGCGATGTCATCGTGCTGCGCCACCCCGAGGTCGGAGCCGCCGCGACCGCAGCGCGTTACGTTCGCAAGCCCATCATCAACGCCGGCGATGGCATCGGCGAGCACCCCACGCAGGCCCTGCTCGACCTGTTCACCATCCGCGAGGAGCTGGGCGCGATGGACGGCCTGACCGTGACGATGCTGGGCGACCTGAAGAACGGGCGCACGGTGCATTCGCTGTCGCGCCTGCTGGCGCACTACAAGGCGCGGATAAATTTCGTCTCCCCGGAATCGCTGCGCATGCCCACGGAGATCATGAACGAACTCAGCGCGCGCGGCATGACGCTGTCCGAGCATCGCCAACTCGATGTCGTGCTGCCGAACACCGACGTGCTCTATGTCACGCGCGTGCAGAAGGAACGCTTCGCGAGCGAGGAGGAATACAACGCCCTCAAGGACGCCTACGTGATCACGCCCGACACGCT
The DNA here is from genome assembly GCA_019694215.1 of Thermoflexales bacterium. GTDB lineage: Bacteria > Chloroflexota > Anaerolineae > J036 > Brachytrichaceae > Brachythrix. The sequence continues at coordinate 24,917 of JAIBCK010000039.1, read as the reverse complement.
CAAGGCGGCCAAGCAGCGCATGATCATCATGCACCCGCTTCCGCGCGTGGGCGAGATCAGCATGGACGTGGACGATGACCCGCGGGCCGCCTACTTCCGCCAGATGGAGTACGGCCTGTATGTGCGCATGGCCCTGTTGGCCATGGTGCTTGGTAAGGCCTGAGGAAGTTATCAATCATGCGTTTTGCGGATTTCCTCACTGCGGCCTGCCGCACCCGGGACAGTGTTTTGTGCGTTGGGCTCGACCCGCGCGCCGACTCGGCTTCGGCGGCGCGCGACGAGGCGCTGCGCCTGATCGCCGCCGCGGCCCCCTTCGCCGCAGCCTTCAAACCCAACTACGCCTTCTTCGAGGCCTTCGGCGCGGATGGCATCGCCGCGCTGCAGGCGGTGATCCGCGCCATCCCCCCGCACCTGCCGGTGATCCTGGACGCAAAGCGCGGCGACATCGCCGAGACCAGCGACGCCTCCGCGCGCGGGCTGTTCGACGTGCTCGGCGCGCACGCCGTCACGGTCAGCCCGTACATGGGCGGGGAGTCGCTGCGCCCGTTCTGGACGCGTGAGGACCGCGGCATCTTCGTGCTGTGCAAGACCTCCAACCCGGGGGCCGCCGAGTTTCAGGAGCTGCCGCTCGCCGGTGGCCAGGGCGCGCTGTTCGAAACCGTCGCGGCGCATGCGGTGCAGTGGAGCCCGCACGACAACGTCGGCCTTGTGGCCGGGTCCACCGATCCGGCTGCGATCGCGCGCGTCCGCGCCTGCGCGCCCGGGGCATGGCTGCTGGTCCCGGGCATCGGCGCGCAGGGCGGTGATCTCGAACGCTCGGTCGCAGCCGGGCTGCGCGCGGATGGGCTGGGCGTGCTCGTCAACGCCTCGCGCTCCATCGCCGGTGCCGCGGACCCCGGAGCCGAGGCGCGCCGTCTGCGCGACGCCTTGAACGCGGCCCGCTCCGCCGCCGCGTCTCGCACAACGGTCGACACATCCCTTCGAACCCTGGCGCGCGACCTCATCGCAACCGGGTGCGCGCGCTTCGGCGCCTTCACGCTCAAGTCCGGCGAGGTCTCGCCGATCTACCTCGACCTGCGCCGGCTGATCAACGACCCCGCCGTGCTGCGGCGCGTCGCCCGGGCCTACGCGCGCCTGCTCGCGCCGCTGCGCTTCGACCGCATCGCCGGCATCCCCTACGCTGCGCTGCCCATCGCGACCGCGATCTCGCTCGAAGGGGGCTGGCCGCTGATCTACCCGCGCCGCGAGGTCAAGGAATACGGCACCCGGGCGGCCATCGAGGGCGCGCACGAAAGCGGCGAGACGATCGCCATCATCGACGACCTGGTCACGACAGGGGGCTCGAAGATCGAGACGTTGCATAAGCTGCAGGCGGCCGGGCTGGTGGCGCGTGACATCGTGGTCCTGATCGACCGCGATCAGGGTGCCCGCGAGGTGTTGGCCGCCGAAGGCCTGACCCTGCACGCCGTCGCCACGCTGCCCGCCCTGCTCGACGTGTGGGTGGATGAGGGCGCCATCTCGGCGGAGCAGCGCGCCCGCGTTCTGGACTACCTGGCCCGATGATCTACGCCGCCGCGCGAAGCGCGCTCTTCCGCATGGACGCCGAGCGCGCGCATGGCCTGACGCTGCGCGCGTTGCGGGTGGCCGGCGCGCTCCCGCTCGTGCCCGGCCTCTTCCGCGCCCTGACGCAGGTCCAGGATGATCGTTTGGCGGTGGAGGCCTTCGGCGTGCGCTTTGCCAACCCGATTGGGCTGGCGGCCGGCTATGACAAGGATGGCCTCGCGGTGCGGGGCCTTTTTGGCCTGGGGTTTGGGCACGTTGAAATCGGCACGCTCACACGCGGCCCGCAGCCGGGCAACACCCGCCCGCGGCTGTGGCGGGCTCCCGAGGGCCGCGCGCTGATCAATCGCATGGGCTTCCCGAACGGCGGCGTCGAGGCCTTCCTCGCGCGGCCCTGGCCCCGCCCGTACGGCCCGGTCGGCATCAACATCGGCAAGAGCAAGGACACGCCCCTGAACCGGGCCGCAGATGACTACATCACGTTGTACGAGCGCGTGGCGCACCGCGCCAGCTATGTCGCGATCAACATCAGCAGCCCGAACACGCCCGACCTGCGCGCATTGCAGACCCGCGCGTACATCACCGACCTGTGCGGGGCCATTGCCCGCACCCGTGACCACCTGGCGCAGCGCGACGGGCGGCGCGTGAGCGCCCTGATCAAGGTCGCGCCGGACCTGGAGGCAGCGGCGCTGGACGACATCGTCGACGCCGTGCTCGGCGCGGGGCTGGATGGGTTGATCGCCACAAACACGACCACGAGCCGACCGTCCATCGCAGGTTTTGATCCGGCCAAACACATCGGCCGGGAGGGCGGCCTGAGCGGCGCGCCGCTGCGCGCAAGGGCCACCGCCGTCATCGCACACCTCCGCAGCCGGGCCGGCGTGAACCTCCCCATCATCGGTGTGGGTGGCGTCGATGACGTTTCAAGCGCGATCGAGAAGCTCCGCGCCGGGGCGAACCTGCTCCAGGTCTACTCGGGGCTGGTCTACCGGGGGCCATCGCTTCCGGCCGCGCTCGCTCGCGGCTTGTCCGGTGTGCTGGATCGGGGCGAGGACTGGCGCAAGATGCGTCTATAATCACGGCCGTCATCCGTTACGTGATCGAGGGATCCGCGCAATGCGGGTTCTGGGGCATCGGTCACGAGAGTGTTACGTTGGACTCTCTCGTGCCGCGCCATGAACAATCTGCCCGTCAAGCTCACCATCGCACTCACGCTGCTCGCCGCATTCCTCGCTTCTCCCACGTCATCCCGCGCTGAAGGCACCGCGCTGACGGCGCGCGCCTTCCTGCCCCTCGCGACCGCCACACGGGCCTGCACGTTCAACGCTGAGGAAAGCGCCATCCTGGCCGCCATGCAGAACGACGCCCGGCAGGGTCGCGTCCAGCTGGTGTGCAGTGTCGAGTTGATGAAGGCGGCCCGCTCTCATGCGTTGGACATGGGCATTCGCAACTACTTCGGCCACGTCACCCCGGCACCCAACAGCGTGGGCCCCAATCAGATGGCGCGCAATGCCGGCTATGTCCTGCCGGCCTGGTATGACACCAGCATCACAGCCAACAACATTGAGTCAATCGCGGCCGGATATGCCACGCCGGATTCGGTATGGGCGGCATGGATGAACTCCGATCCCCATCGCCAGCACCTGCTCGGATTGAACGGCTTCTACGCGGAACAGATCGAGATTGGGATCGGATACGCCTACGTCCCGACCAGCACCTACAAATACCAGTGGGTGGTGATGACAGCCAAACGGGGTCCCTAGTCGCGCGGCCGAACCGGGCATTCCGCCAGGGAGCGGGCCTTGAAGGCGGCCACCTTTCGCTCGCCGAGCGTCACTTTGAGGGTGAGGCGGCGCTTCCCGCGCAGCACACGCAACGAGAGGGCACTACCCGGCGCGCGGGGGCAGATCATCGCGGAGACGTTGTCCCCGGCAGTCACCGGCATTCCATCGATGGCAAGCAGGATGTCGCCCACCCGCGCGCCCGATTTCTCGGCAGGGCTCTCGGGCAGGACGCGCACGATGGCCACCACTCCCGTGGTCGGGTCGGCTTCCGGCAGGGACGGGACTTCCCATTCGATCCCCAGATAGGCGATGCTTTGCTGCTTTGCGCTCACGCGCTCCTCTCCTCAAAGACGCCGGCACGCGTGTCGGCGGAAGGGTAGCGTAGCGCGAATGGCTTAGGCATCACTGAGATGGGCGAAAGCGCTTTCCCCGGCCTCAGACCAGCCGGGGTTGGTAGGCGGGCAGCAGCACATCGATCTCGGTGCCCTTACCCAACTCGCTGCGCGCCTGGATGCGCCCGCCGTGGGCATCGACGATCGTCTGCGCGATGGACAGTCCCAGCCCTGAGCCGCCGCGCGCGCGCGACCGCGACTTGTCCACGCGGTAGAAGCGCTCGAAAATGTGCGGCAGATCCTCCGCCGGAATACCCGGGCCGCTGTCCCGCACGGTGACGCGCACCACGCGCTCGCCGATGAAGGCATCCTCCCTGGCCGGAGACTCGGACCGCGCGGCTTCGGTCGCGATCGTCATCCCGACCGCGCACCCATCCGGCGAATACTTGATGGCGTTGTCGACGAGGTTGAGGAGCACCTGCTTCAGGCGATCCCGCTCGCCCTCAACGTCAAACGGTCCATCACCAACCACATCCACTGCGACGCCCTTCTTGCCCTCGCCGATGAACTGCCCGGCGCGCGCGACCTCGGACGCCAGCTCGCGCATGTCGACGACGCTCGTCTTCATCTCGAGCGCGCCGGCATCGGCCTGCGAGAGCAGCAGCAGGTTGCTGACCATGCGCGTCATGCGCTCGCTCTCGCCCGCGATGGCATCCAGCGATTCGGTGTCCGTGCTGGTGCGGCGCAGCAGATCGACGTTGCCGCGAATGACCGTGAGCGGGGTGCGCATTTCATGCGAGACATCCGCGACCAGGCGTTGCTGGGCCTTGATCGATTGGGACAGGCGCTCGACCATGGCATTGAACGCCCTGGACAACTCACCCACTTCATCATCCGTCTGCGCAGAGACGCGCTGGTCGAGGTTGTTCGTCCGTGTGATGTCAACAGCCGTCTGCGTGATGCGGGTGATCGGGCGGATGGCCCGCCCTGCCACGGCCCCACCGGCGGCGACCACCAGCAGCAGCGACAGCAACCCCACCCCCAGCAGGGTGCCCAGCAGAAAGCGCTTGGCCACTTCAATGTCCTGGATCGGGGTCGCCACCTGGAAATTGATCGTCACCTCGCGGCCACTCGATTGCCCGGTGAAGGCGACCGGCGCAGTCAGCACGCGCAGCGGCACACCGTCCATCCACACGGTGGTGTAGCGCGTCATGCGTTTGTCCGGCGCCATCTGCAGCGAATCCCGCAACGCCATGGCATCGAGCGAGGCGTTGATCGAACGCGTGCTCGAGTCCAGCATCTCCCCGCTGTCGTCATACGCCTGGATCACCACCGAGCGAAAGACATCGCCGGGCAGCTCCGCCGTGATCTTTCCGTTCTGCAGCAGGCGCGCGCGCGTGAGATCGGTGATGGTGTCAAACGTCGTCCGCAGCAGGTCGTCGACCTGCTGCAACATCAGAAATGAGACCGCTGTATACACCAGCGCGCCCGTGACGATGAGCGTCATGGCGATGATGCTGGTGTAGACGACGACCAGTCGCCTGCGGATCGACATTCCCCCAAGGGTACCCCGCCCGGCTGAGCGCCGACTGAGCCCTGCGACGGCGCCCCGGCTGCCATACAATCCGGGCATGACCCAGCTGCCCGGAAGCGACCAGAAGTCCAACGCAATCACCTGGGATGTCACCCTCACCGAGGCCGACCGCTACCCGCTGATGACGGACCGCGGACGGGCCTATCTGCGCGCGCTGCGCGAGCACCCGCACGCGCCGGACTTCAACCACCAGTGCGGCGATCGGCTGGACGCGGCGGCCATCGAGCGCATCCGGCGCTGGGAGCGCGAGGTGGTGCCCCAAACCGCGCGCTGGCGGGCCGATGAACCGCCCGCCTGGGTGCGCGACCTCGCGGCCTACTGCTATGCCCAGGTCCCCTTTCACCGCCGGCACGGGGCGCTGCCCGCGCGCTTCACGGACATTCCCCCTTGCGCGCGCGGCGACCTGGCCGATGACATCACCGCCTTCGTCCCCGACGATGTCGCGCTCGATGACCTGATCTTCTACATCACCACCGGGACGACGGGACACCCGGTCTCGCTGCCGTGGACGCCCGAGAGCGCCAGCCGCTATCTCCCGCTCCTGCGCAAGGCCGCACGCGCCTTTGGGGCCGGGCTGAGCGACGGCCCGGACCGCGTCGCCATCGCGCTGGTGTGCGATCAGGTCAGCACATTCACGCTGGCGCAGCTCTCGTTCTATCTCGAAGGCGCCGGCCACGTCAAACTCAACCTGCGCGCCGACGCCTGGCGCCAGCCCGGGGACCGCGTCGCCTACCTCGACAGCCTGAACCCCGAGATATACACGGGCGATCCGATCTCCTTCGAGACGCTGGCCGGGTTGCCGCTGCGCACGCGTCCCCGCGCACTGATCTCCAGCTCGATGACGCTGCTGCCCGGTCTGCGGGCGCGGCTGGAGCAGCGCTTTGGCTGTCCCGTCATCGACCTGTACTCGACCAACGAAAGTGGCCCCATCGCGTATCGCGCGCCCGATGACGCGCGCGCCTGGACGCTGCTCCAGCCGCGGCTGTATGTCGAGATCCTCGATGGGGCCGGCCGGCCCTGTCCGCCGGGCGCCCGCGGCGATGTCGTCGTCAGCGGCGGCTTCAACCCGCTGCTGCCGCTGCTGCGCTACCGGATCGGCGACACGGCCAGCATGGACTTCGGCCCGTTGGGCGACCAGCCCCGCCTGCTCGACCTGGAGGGCCGCGCGCCGGTGCTTTTCGCGGCGCCCGACGGGCATCTGATCAACAACATCGAGGTCACACACGCCCTGGCCTCCCTGCACCTGACGCAGTGGGCGCTGCACCAGGCCAGCGATGGCAGCCTGAGCCTGCGCTATCGGGGCGGGGTGGATGAGACCGCGTTGCGCGGGCGCATCGAGGCCGCCTTCGGCGGGCCGGTCGCGCTGACGATCACACGCGTCGACGACCTGGGCAAGACGCGCCAGTACACGCGGGACTGAGCTGTCAGCCAACCGTCAGGTTCATTTGGCCCGCCCGGCGTTAGGCTGAGGGCGATGTCCCCCCGCATCCGCCGCGACCCGTACCGCCCGACGTTTCGGCCGACCCGGCCCCAGCGGCCACTCCTTCAGCGCCTGACCGCCTTCGCGTGGCTCTGTCTGGGTCTGGCGGCACTGGGGGGTGTGGCAGCGCTCAGCCTGCTGCTGCGGCCTTCCTCCGTGGCGGCCCGGCCCGCGACGCGCGCCAGCACGGCGACCGCCGCAACCGCTGCGCCGACCCCGACGGCAGGCAATGCAATGGGCGCGACCGGGATCGAACCCGTAACCCCGCCCGCCAGCCCGACGGCGACGCCGAGCGGGGCACCCTGGCTGAGCGAGCTCGTGCCCCTGGACAACGGTCGGATGGTGGCACCGGCGGCGGTCATGCAGGCGGCACGGCTGGCGCTGCGTCAGGCGCTGGAGGGCGAAATGGCGCTCGCGCAAAGCGGCGCGCGGGGCGAAGCCGCGCTGTCGCAACGGGCAACACTCATCCGCGAGACGCGCACCGGCCCGTATCGCGCGCTGGCTGAGCGCTCGGGGCTGGCCCGCACGGGTGTCGCCGAATGGCAGGTGTTGGGCCAGGCCGTCATCGAGCAAATCGTGATTGGGCCATTTTCCGCGGATGGCCTGTCGTGCGACGCGACGGTCCGTCTGAGCGGCACCCGCTACGTCCTCTTCGATGCGCAGGGGCTGCCGCTGCCGGAGCCCGCCCAGCACGACGGCATCTGGCAGTTCCGCCTGGCCTACGTGCTGGAGGAGGGGCGCTGGAAGATCGCCGACCTGCTCGCCTTCACGCCCGCGTCGCCGTGATCAAGCGTAGTTGGGCGGACGCGCCAGCGTCATCACGACCAGGGCGACGAAGATGACGCCGACGGCGATGAGCTGGTTGGGCGTGATCACCTCGCCGCGCATCGCCACGCCCAGCGCAATGGCGACGACGGGGTTGACATAGGCGTAGCTGCTGGCCAGCGCCGGCCGCAGGTTGCGGATGACGATCATGTAGGCCGAGAACGCCAGCATCGAGCCGATCACCGTGAGATACACCAGCGCCAGCATGGACTCGGGCAGAATCGGGCGGTCGAGCGCCTCGCCCTTGAACGCGGCGATGATGAAACACACCGCGCCACCCACCAGCATCTCGGCCGCATGGCCCATCGCCCCTTTCGGAACATGCAGGCGCCGGCCGAAGGCCGAGCCAAGCGCCCACAGCGTCAAGCCGGCCAGCTGAAAAGCCACCCCGATCACGCTGCCCTGCAGGGCGCCGTCGGCGGTGAGCAGGACCACGCCGACCAGGCCCACCGCGATGCCGAGCCACTCACCGCGCGACGGCCACTCCCGAAACAGGCCGAGGGCCAGAGCGTTCCAGACCGGCGCGGAGGCGACGATGATCGCGGACGTGCTCGAGGGGATGGTTTGCTCGGCCAGCGCCGTACCGGCCGTCCCACCCGCCAGGAGCAGCGCGCCGATCAACCCGGCATTGCGCCACTCGATCCGCGTCGGCACCGGCGCGCCGCGCAGGCGCGCGATGGCGAAGAGCACGACACCCGCCGTGACAAAGCGAATCCCGATCAGCAGGAAGGGCGGGAAGCTGTCGAGCGCATAACGGATGGCGAGATAGGTGCTTCCCCACACCACGTAGATGCAAAGCAGCGAGAGCAGCGGCAGGGTTGCGGGGGAGACTTTGTTCGTGGAGATGGCGGGCCTCGGCGCGCGATTATCCTCCACGGATCGATTGGATCGGGTACACTCGCCACATGCCGGGTGTTGCCTATCAGGGAGAGCCGGGCGCTTTCTCCGAGGAAGCCGCCTACGATTTCTTTGGCGCTGACGCCACGCCCAGCGGACGGACCAGCTTCGACGCCGTCTTCGACGACGTCGGCGCGGGCCGCATCGCGTTCGGCATCGTCCCGATCGAGAACTCCCTCGCCGGCAGCGTGCACCGCAACTACGACCTGCTGCTGCGCCACAACCTCGTGCCGATTGGCGAGGCCATCGTGCGCGTGCAGCACAACCTGCTGGCCCTGCCGGGTGTGGCGCTGGGCGACATCACCCGCGTGATCTCGCACTGGCAGGCGCTGGCGCAATGCGAGAAGTCGCTCACCGCGCTGCTTCCCGGTGCCACCCGGACCGAGGTCTATGACACGGCCGGCAGCGCCAAGATGCTTGCGAGCGAGGGTCGACGCGATACGGCAGCCATCGCCAGCCGCCGCGCGGCGATGCTGTACGGATTGCCGATCCTGCGGGCGGCGATCGAGGATGACAGCTCCAACTACACGCGCTTCATCGCGCTCGCCCCGGCCGATGCCGCCCCTGCGGGTCCGCCTCCCGGGCGAGAACGGCCAGACCCAACCCGCAAGACCTCGATCGTGTTTGCGCTGCGCAACGAACCGGGCAGCCTCTTCCGCGCCATGGCTTGCTTCGCCATGCGCGACATCGACCTCGTCAAGATCGAATCGCGGCCGTTGCAGGGCTCGCCGTGGGAGTATCTCTTCTACCTCGATTTTGTCGGGGATCAGCACGACGCCCCCTGCGCGCGTGCGTTGGCCCATCTGGCGGAATACGCCACCATTTTCCGAACGCTCGGGAGCTATCCCCGCGCGAAGCGGAAGTCAGGAGATCACACAACATGAAGATGATCATGGCGATCGTGCAAGCCGATGACGCATCCAAGGTCATGCAATCCCTGATCGAGGCCGGCCATCGCGTCACGCGCATCGCGACGGAGGGAGGCTGGCTGCGCCGCGAGAACACCACCCTGCTCATGGGCGTCGAGGAGGACAAGGTCGAGGAAGTGATGGCGCTGCTCAAGAAGACCGGGCGGCGGCGCACGTCGTATATCAGCGTCCCGCGCGAGGTGCCCGGCGCGCTCAACGCCCAGGTCATCGATGTCGAAGTCGGGGGCGCCACGGTCTTCGTCATGAACGTCGAGCGCTTCGAGCACCTGTAGTCGCGCTCAGGGCGCATCGACACGCACGCGGGCAAGGCCGATCGGCCGCTGGCGCATTCCCGTGCATCCCGCCCTTGAACGTTGGAGCGAGATGGGGCACAATGCGGCCCGCAGCATGTCGGATCCCGCCCTGATCGCCCTCTCGTTGTGTGGCGCGCTCGCCGGGGCGGGGCTCGGCCTGCTCCCCGGCCTGCACGTCTACAACGTCGCCGGCGCGCTGCTGCTCTTTGCCGCCGCCTCCCCCGACGCCCTTCCACCCGAGGCGCTGGGCATGCTCATGATCGGCCTGGTCGTGGGATGGGCGATGACCAGCGCGCTGCCCACGGTCTTTCTCTTCGCCCCCGATGACGCGGGCGCCGGCGCGATCCTGCCGGCCACGCGCGCGCTGCTGCTCGGGCGCGGCGCCGAGGCCAGCCTGCTCATCGGCGCCGGATCGCTGGCGGCCCTGGTCGCGCTGGTCGCGCTGGCGCCGCTTCTGGACGGTTTGTTTCGACCGTTGCGCGCCATTCTCCAGGAACACACGCCCTGGATGCTGTGCGCCGTGATCGCCTTCCTCCTGCTCGGCGAGTGGCCGCGCGTGGAGGCCACGCCAGGCGCCTCGCCGGCCCGACGCCTGGCGCGCGCCTGGGCGTATCTCGGCGCGGGCTTGCTCACCTTCGTGCTGAGCGGGTTGATCGGCTTCGCCCTGATGACGCGCAGCCCCATCCCGGCGGAAGCCGCCTTTCAGAACCTCATGCCGGCCTTTGTGGGGCTGTTCGCGCTGCCCGGCCTGATCCAGATCGCCACCTTCGGCCGACGCATCCCGGCGCAGCAGTGGCCAACGGGGCTGCCGATCACGCCGGCCCTGTGGGCGCGCGCCACGTTGACCGGCCTGGCCGGCGGGCTGTTTGCCGCCTTCGTCCCGGTCATCAGCGGCGGCATCGGCGGGCTGCTCGCCGGGCATGCCAGCGCCGAGCGCGACGAGCGCGCCTTTCTGATCTCACAGGGGGCATCGAAGATCGTCTACTACGTCGGCAGCCTGCTCCTGCTCTTCATCCCGGGCCTCAGCCTGACGCGCGGCGGGATGGCCTGGATGCTGTCCTCGCTCTACATCCCGCATGGCTGGCGCGCCTTCGCGCTGTCCGTGGCGGCCGCTGCGTTGGGCGGCGCGCTGTCGTTCTGGGTGCTGCTGCTCTGCGCCCGCGCGCTCAGCCGCATTGCGCACACAGTCAACCCAATTGCGGTCGCCGCGCTGGCCGCGGCGCTCTCGCTGGCGATGGTGGCCGCCTTCACCGGGCCGGCCGGTCTGCTGGTCGCGCTCGCGGCGACGCCGGTCGGGCTGATCCCCGTCTTCGTCGGTGGGCGCCGGCTCAATACGTTGGGCGTCGTGCTCCTTCCGATCACGCTCAACGCCGTCGGGCTGGGCCCCTGGCTGGCACGGCTGCTCGGGCTGGCCTGAGCTCAGCCGATCCGCCGGGCCATCAGGATGTCCGGCTTGCCGCGCCCGTTGGCATCCGGGATGACGCCGATGATCGTGTAGCCCAGCTTGCGGTAGAACGCGAAGGGATGTCCCTTGCGGTCCTGGATGTCGCGGATGCGCGCCCACAGATCGTCATACAGGTCTGCGCCCCCGAGCGAGGTCATGTCATCCTCGTCGTCGCTGCCCAGCTGCAGCGTCAGCGCGCCCCGCGCCGCCACCAGCCGCTCCAGATCCGCGACCAGCGCGCGGCCGACACCCCGCCGGCGCGCATCCTCCCGCACCACGAGCGGATGCAACTCCCACACCCGGCCGTCGTAGCCCGGCAGGCCGCCGATGAAGCCGATGATCGCGCCAGTCGCATCCACGGCCACCCGCGCGAGGCGCTCCGGCGCGCACATCTCCAGCACGTCTCCGCGGGCCTCCTCCAGCGTGGGCCAGGCATCCGGCCAGTGCGCGCGGAAACCCGCCACCAGCAGCGCCGCGACGGCGTCCCGCTCGGCGGCACTGGCGCGATCGAGGTCACGGAGGTGAAATACGGGGCGGTCTGCCATGCCGGCCAGCATAGCCGGTCCGCCGCGAGGGCGCGGGCGGCGATAACCTTCTTCTAAGGCCGGCCGCGGATACTGGAGCCTGGTATGAACAAGGCAATCTTTCAGGGCCTGGTCTTCGACGCGTCCGGCAACCCGGCCACCGTCGCGCGCGTCGGCGAGGACGACACCTACGTCGTCGTCGAGGATGGCTTCCGCTATCACGTGGATGCGCGCAGCGTCGACCGGCAGGTTCTGGACAGCTTCGCTGGACAGGTGCAGAGCAACCGCGATCTGATCGGCGAAGGCATGATGAAGATGCTCGGCAAGGACGATCTCTTCACCAAGGTCTCGGTCGACCGCGCCCTCAACCGCTTTGGCGAACAGAGCGAGCGCCTCTTCGAGGCCGGCATCCCCGAGCAGACGCGCGCCTACCTCGGCATGCTCGGCTTCCGCATCCACATCGACCGGCAGGGCCAGGTGCTGCAGATCGAGATGCCCTCGCAACCCGCGCCGGACGAGGAGTAGCGAAAAACAACGCGGCCGGACCCATCGAGGTCCGGCCGCACCCTTTTTCAAGCAGGCGTGTGCGCCTAACGTGCGTCTGCAGGCAGCGGCCCGCTGACCGGCGGCTCGGTCTTGAAGACCAGGTCCCACACGTTGCTGGTCACCCCAAAGCGTGCCTTGGGCGTCTTGTAGTGATGCTCCATGTGATGGCGCTTGAGGAACTTCATGATCGCGTTCTTCGTGCGCGAGTGATGCGTGGCGTAGTGCGTCAGGTCATACGCGATGTAGCCCAGCGTAAAGCCCGCCAGCAGTGGCAGCATCAGGCCCGGAATCCCGAGCAGGTTGAAGATCAGCGAGAAGACGAAGTAGGCCAGGACGCCCATCGGGATGCTGGCGGCAGGCGGCATGACCAGGCGCGTCTTGATCGCGGGCTGCACATGATGGATCCCGTGGAAGAGAAACACCACTTGTGCGCCCAGCCGGCTGCGCGTCTCCATGTGGAAGAGGAAGCGGTGGATGAAGTACTCCGACAGCGTCCACACGATGAAGACGCCCAGCGCCACCAGAAACGGGATGAGCAGCGGTGTGATCGCAGCCGGCCATTGCGTGATGCCGAGATACAGGAAGATCAGCGAGACCGGCAGCCAGATGACGACGACGGTCACCGGCGTGACATGGGTGAAGAACTCTAGAAAGTTGGACTTGAACAGGCGAATCGGCACAGGGTCGTAGATGATCTTGTCTTCGGGATAGTCATCCACATTGCTGGCCATAATCTTGTCGAGGAAGTTCATGAGATAGGCCTCCGTAACGGGTCATTGTACTTCCTTAATTCACGCCAAGACGCCGCCGCGCGGCTTCCCTTGCTCAGCCCGCCGCCAGCGCAACGATGGGCCACAGGTTGTTCGAACGCAGGTAGATCGACGATGACCGCTCCACGGCCGGGCGATGCACAACGCCCCCAAAGCCGACAAAGACATCCACCGCGCCCACTGCCGCGAGGTCGCTCGCGCCGTCGCCGATCAGCATGGCCCGCCGCCCGGGCCGCCGCAGCGCGGCGATGACGCGCGTCTTGCCGGTCTGCGTGGCAAGCGGGCTGGCCGCATCGAAGCCAGCGTAGGCTCCCGCGGCATCGAACGAGAGGGCAACGGCGCGCACGCGCGCGGCTGGCACGCCCAGCCACAGCGCAAAGGGCCGCACGGCCTCCAGCAATCCCCCGCTGACAATGAAGACGCGATGCCCGGCCGCGGTCAGGGCCGCGACGACGGCGCGCGCGGTGGGCAGGGCGTGCGCGATGTACGCCTCGCCCAGCCGCGCCAGCGCCTCACGCCCGGGCCGCAACAGGGCCAGGCGCTCGCCATACACGGCCTCGAGCGGGAGGGTGCCGTTCATCGCGGCGTCCGTCAGCGCGGCCACGCGCGGGCCAAGGCCCTGCCAGTCCGCCAGCACATCGATGCCCTCGATCGCGCACAACGTGCTGTCGCAATCAAAGAACACGTCGTCGCAGCGGGCGGGCTCAGGACGCCGCATTTTTCTCCTGGCGCGCCTTTGCGGTCTGTTTGCGTTGCAGGCGCTCGATGCGATGGCTCAACGCCGCCCGCGTCTCGCTCACCCGCGTCAGGCGCTGCGCGCGCCGCGCGGCCAGCAGCGCGCGGGTGAGGTCGACGGCCTGCCACTCGTAGTATTTGGCCAGCTCGATCAGCGCCTCGATGGCCTGCGCGCCATCGCCATCCGCCAGCGCCTCCCACACCTCGGCGGCCTCGGCATGGCGGCCCTGCTTCTTGAGCGCCTCGCCGAGCGCGAGCCGGACCGCGGCGTCGTCATCGCCCGCGCGGTAGACGCGTTCGGCCTCGCCCCAGGCATGGCTGCGGGCGTGCTGTCGCCCAACGGCCAATCGCTCCCCGCGGGTGGCGGGGCGCAGCAGCGCCTCGGACAGGCGCGCGGCCAGGGTCACCATGGACAGGATGTCGAGCAGGTTGTGATACATCACCCGCGACATCTCGTGCATGTCGCCGGTGACGAGGAAGCCGCGATACAGCTCGGGAATGAGAAAGCCCGCGATGTCCTGCTGGTCGCGGTGGACGCCCAGCACGTGATACTCGAGCGAGCCCAGGCTGCATGAGGTGTAGGCGTTGCGCCACAGGCGGCGGGCGGGCAGGAGCAGATCGAGGTGCGGCCGCTCGGCAAAGGGCGCGGCCAGCCGGGCCAGCGCAAAGCGCGTCTCGAGCAGCGGGATGTCAAAGGCGCGCCCGTTGAAGGTGACCAGCAGGTCGCGCGCGCACACGCGCCGGTCGATGGCCGTCATCATCGCCAGCTCGGCGGCCGGGTCGCGCAGGAAATACTGATCGACGATGAAGTGCCCGCGCTCCGACGTTTCCGTTTCGCCGGCGAAGTAGCCCACCCCGACCAAAAAGGCGAGCGTTCCGGTGCCGCCGGCCAGCCCGGTCGTCTCGGTGTCGAGAAAGAGGGCATCCCGGAGCGGGCTGCCGGGCACGCCCAGCCCCGCCAGCGCGTCGGGCGACAGGCCCAGCGCATCGCCCAACGGACGGTTACCATGCGAATGCGCGATCGGGTAGACCGTGCGGCTCAGCCAGGCCGGGCCAAACAGCGTGTCCTCGGCCTGGAGCACAACGGTGTCATCCGACCCGTCGGCCACGCTTTCGGCGGGCGGCGGGGGCGCGTGCGGGCGCAGCGGCGGTTTGACGCCCGCCGCCCCCACGCTGACGCCCAGACGGCGCAGCCGCTCGCGCAGATCGGCCTTCACCGCCGCAGCCACCCCACGGCCAGGGCCAGCCACCCCACGATGAAACACACCCCGCCGATGGGGGTGATGGCCCCCAGCCAGCGCGCGCCGGTGAGGCTGAGCAGGAAGAGGCTGCCGCTGAAGACGATCACGCCAGCCAGGAAGCCAAGCCCGGCGATCATGACCGGCGGACCCGGATGCCGTCCGGCCAGCAGCGCAACCAGAACCAGCGCCAGGCCGTGAACCAGCGCGTAGCGCGCGCCGGTCTCCCAGTTGGCCAGCGCGTCCGCGCTCAGGCTGCCCTTCAGGCCGTGCGCGGCAAAGGCGCCCGCCCCGACGGCCAGGGCGCCGATCACGGCGCCGCCACCGCCAAACAGGCGCTCACAGAATTGCGGGGAAATCTTGTTCATGGTGAGATCGTGCGCCGACGATGATAGCCCAGGCGGATGACAAAACCGCCCGCCGGGGCCATAATTCAGGGGGATCTCCACCCACGATTGCATCGGAGGAAGCAGCCATGGCCAAGTCCACCAGGAAAGCCGAAATTGCCGCCGTCGAGCCGGCGGAAAAGCCCCGGGCCGAGAAGGGCAAGCGGGACAAGAAGAAGGACAAGTCCCGCAAGGGCAAGGGCGACGCGGTTGCGCTCGCGCAGGCCGATGAGCCGAAGATCAAACGCGACAAGAACCGCGAGAAGATCGAGAAGGAGCTGCCCGGCGAGGGCAAGCCCATCGACAAGAAGGAGAGCGAGAAGGCCCTCCGCCGGTTGCAGGTCGAACTGGTCAAGCTTCAGGAGTGGGTCAAGCTCAAGGGCCTGCGCGTGGTGATCATCTTCGAGGGTCGCGATGCCGCCGGCAAGGGCGGCGCCATCAAACGCATCACGCAAACATTAAACCCGCGCGTTTGCCGCATCGTCGCGCTGGGCACCCCGACCGAGCGCGAGAAGACGCAGTGGTACTTCCAGCGTTACGTCGCGCACCTGCCGGCCGCCGGCGAGATCGTGCTGTTTGACCGCAGCTGGTACAACCGCGCGGGCGTGGAGCGCGTGATGGGCTTCTGCAGCGAGGAGGAATACCGCGAGTTCCTGCGCTCCTGCCCCGAGTTCGAGCGCATGCTGATCCGCTCCGGCATCACGCTGATCAAATACTGGTTCTCGGTCAGCCCCGAGGAGCAGGAGCGGCGCTTCATCGCGCGCATCAACGATGTGACCAAACGCTGGAAGTTCAGCCCGATCGATCTCAAGTCGCGCGCGCGCTGGCACGAGTATTCCAAGGCCAAGGACGAGATGTTCTCGTACACGGATACCAAGCAGTCGCCGTGGTATGTCATCGACGCGGACGACAAGACGCTCGCGTATCTGAACATGATCCACCACCTGCTCGGCCTGATCCCGTACGAGGAGATCGTGCTGCCGGAGATCGAGCTGCCCACCATCCAGGAGACCGGCTACGTGCGTCCGCCGGCCGATTACCAGACCTTCGTGCCCAAGGTCTACGGATAGCGCGCCGCGACCGCAATCTGACCCAGCGCCAACCCGCCATCGTTGGGCGGGACCTGCCGATGCACGAGCACGTCGAGGCCCGCGGCGCGGAGTGAGCGCGTCATGCGCCCGAGCAACAGCGTGTTCTGAAAGACGCCGCCGCTCAGCGCGACGACGCCGATGCCCTCCGCGCGGCACAGGCGCTGCGCCAGCGCCCCCCAGGCGGCCACGAACCCGCGGTGGAAACGGGCGGACATCTGTCCAACGGAGAGACCCGCCCGAAGGTCGGCGACCAGCGCGCGCCACATCGGCGCGGCGTCGATGCGCACAGGGTCAGCGCCGTGCAGGTCGAAGGGATAGGCCGGCCCCGCGTCATCCAGCGCCGCATGCGCCTCGAGCTCGATGGCCGGCTGCGCGTCGTAGCTGGCGCGCTGACAGATCCCGAGCGCGCTGGCGACGGCGTCGAAGAGACGCCCCGCGCTGCTGGTGGGCACGACGTTGATCCCGCGTTCGAGCTGCTGGCGCAACACGCCGCGCTCGGGCGGGGGACAGGCCGCAACGCAGGGCAGGTCCTCGTCCCAGGCCACGTCTGCGGCGCGCAGATGGGCGAGGGCCATGCGATACGGGCGCAGCACCGCGGCATCCCCACCCGCCAGCGGCACATACGCGAGCTGGCCGGCCCGCCGCGCGCCCGCGGCGTCGACGATGAGCGCCTCACCGCCCCACACCGCACCATCCTCGCCGTAGCCGGTGCCATCCAGCGCCAGCCCCAGCACCGGCCGCTCGCCGCTCAAGCCGTGCTCGGCCATCAGCGCGGCGATGTGGGCGTGGTGGTGCTGCACGTCGATCACGGGCAGACCCAACCCGCGCGCCCAGCGGCTGGAGAAATAGCCGGGATGCCGATCCACCACCACGGCCTCGGGCGTGATGCGAAAAAGGCGCTGCAGGTGCGCGACGGCGCGCTCAAAGGCCTCGAGCGTTTCGAGGCGCTCCATGTCGCCCAGGTGCTGGCTGAGAAAAGCATGCCCGCCCTCGGCCAGGCAAAACGCCGCCTTGAGCTCGCCTCCCACCGCCAGCAGCGGCGGCACCTTGCGCGGCAGGCGGACCGGGAAGGGCGCATACCCGCGCGCGCGTCGGATCGGCAGCTCATGGCCCTCGAAGACGCGCACGACCGAGTCATCGCACGCGACTTGAATCTCGCGGTTGTGCAGGAGGAAGACGTCGGCGATGTCGGCCAGCCCGGCCAGCGCCGCCGCGTTGTCGGTCAGAATCGGCGTCTCGCTGCGGTTGCCCGAGGTCATCACCAGGGGGCCCATCCCGGCCAGCAGCAGGTGATGCAGCGGCGTGTAGGGGAGCATCACGCCCAACGTATTTTGCCCCGGCGCGACGTCATCGCAGACCCCGCCCGCCGCGTTGCGCGGCAGCACGACGATGGGGCGCTCCAGACCGCCCAGCAGGCGGGCCGCCTCGGCATCGACCTCCACCACCCGGCGCGCCGCGTCCAGGTCGGCGACCATCAGGGCGAAGGGCTTGCCCTGGCGGCCCTTGCGCGTCCGCAGCGCGCTGACGGCGGCGGCGTTCGTGGCATCGCAGGCGAGATGGAAGCCACCCAGACCCTTCACCGCCACGATCCGGCCGGCGCGCAGGGCGGCCTGCGCAGCCTGCAGGGCCGCATCCTCGCGACAGAGGACGGCCCCCTGCGCGTCCGCCAACCACAGCTGCGGGCCGCAGCGCGGGCAGGCGATGGGTTGGGCGTGATAGCGGCGATTGGCCGGATCGGCATACTCGCGCGCGCAATCCTCGCACAACGGAAAATCCGCCATCGTCGTGGCCGGCCGGTCATACGGTGTGTCGCGAATCAGCGTGTAGCGTGGGCCGCAATGGGTGCAGTTGATGAAGGGATAGCGATGGCGCCGGTCGGCCGGGTCCGCCATCTCGCGCAGACAGTCCTCGCACACGGCGATGTCCGGGGAGACCAGCGTGCGCGCGCCCGGTCGGGCGGCGCTCTCGACGATGCGAAAGCGCGTCTCGCCCAGCGCCGGGATCTCCTCGACCAGCACCTGCTCGATGCGGGCCAGGGGCGGGGGATTGTTGCGCAGGGCCGCCTCGAAGGCGTCCAGCGCCGCCGATGCGCCCTCGACCTCGATAAAGACGCCGGCGCTGTCGTTGCCGACATGGCCGGTCAGGGTGAGGGCGGTGGCGAGCTGGTGGACGAAGGGGCGAAAACCCACGCCCTGCACGACGCCGGCCGCGCGCAGACGGCGGCGGGATAGCATCTCTCGATTGTATCGGTCCGCTACAATCGTCAGCCATGAAAAGCGTCATGATCACGGGCGGCGCAGGCTTCATCGGCTCAAACTACGCCCGCTTCGCCCTCGAACAGCATCCCGATTGGAAGGTCATCGTCTACGACAAGTTCACGTATGCCGGCAACCCGGACAACCTGACCGACCTGGCTTCGCGCTTCAAGGGCCGCTATACACTCGTCCGCGGCGACATCGCCGACCGTGAGGCGGTGTTCGATGCGGTCAAGCAACACGGCATCGACATCATCATCAACTTCGCGGCGGACTCGCACGTCGACCGCTCGATCGAGGAGCCGGGCACCTTCATCATGACGGACTGCTACGGCACCTACGAGCTGCTCGAGGCCGCGCGCGCCTTCAAGATCGAGCGCTACCACCAGATCTCGACCGACGAGGTGTATGGCGACATCGAGCCCCCCGGCCGCAGCGCGGAAGCCGACCCGCTTCGGCCGAGCAGCCCCTACTCCGCCAGCAAGACCGGCGGCGACCTGCTCTGCCTGGCGTATCACCGCACCTATGGCCTGCCCGTCACGATCACACGCGGCACGAACAACATCGGACCGTTTCAGTATCCCGAGAAAGTCGTCCCGGTGTGGGTGACCAACGCCATCGACAACCAGCCGCTGCCGCTGTATGGCGATGGCCGTCAGATGCGCGACTACCAGTATGTGCTCGATCACTGCGAGGGCATCGACATCGTCGTCACGAAGGGCGTCCCCGGCGAGGCCTACAACGTCGGCAGTGGCGTCGAGACCACCAACCTCGATCTCGCGCACGCCATCCTCGACCTGCTGGGCAAGCCTTACAGCCTGATTCAACCCATCACCGACCGCCCCGGCCATGACCGGCGCTACGCGGTGGACAACAACAAGGTCCGCGGGCTGGGCTGGGCGCCCTCGCATACCTTTGCGCAGGCGATCGAGAAAACCGTGCGCTGGTATCGTGACAATGAAAGCTGGTGGCGCAAGATCAAGACCGGCGAATATCTGGATTACTACAAGCGCCAGTATGGTGGCCGGGAAGTGAAGTGATCGGTCGTGTTTGAATTGACCTTTCTGGGGACGGCGGCGAGCACACCGCTCCCCAAGCGTGGCCTGTCTTCGGTGGTCGTCTCACGCGACGATTACCGCTTCATGGTCGATTGCGGCGAAGGCACCCAACGGCAGCTCCTCAGCAGCGGGTTGGGCTTTCGGCGGCTCGAACACATCCTGCTCACGCACGCCCATCTCGATCACTACTACGGGCTGGGCGGGATCCTCTCCACGCTGGCGCAATGGGAGGCCAGCGAGGGCCTGCGCGTCTACGGCGGGAATGCCGTGCTCGACCGGGTCGAGGACCTGATCAATCGAATCGTCTTTCGCGGCCAGCGCCCGCCGATCAAGATCGAGTTGATCACGGTCAAACCCGGCCCCGTGCTCGCCGATGACGAGTTCGAGGTGGTTGCCTTCCCGGTGCGGCATCGCGGCCCGGATTGCTTTGGCTATCTCTTTCAGGAGAAGTCGCGCCGGCCGTTTCTGAATGAGCGCGCTACCGAGCTCGGCGTGCCCAACGGTCCGGAGCGACGCGATCTGGTGCGCGGGCAGGACATCACGCTGGCCGATGGCCGCGTCATCCACGCCGCCGACGTGCTGGGTCCGCTCCAGCGCGGCACCAAGCTGCTGCTGACCGGGGACTGCGCCGAGACCGAGAGCCTGGTGCGCCTGGCCCGCGACGCCGACCTGATCGTCACCGAGGCGACCTATCTGGATGCCGACCGCGAGCTGGCGCGCACGTATGGCCACCTCACGGCCGGCGACGCCGCCCGCTTTGCGCGCGACGCCGGCGCGCAGGCCCTGGCCCTGACGCACATCTCCGGGCGCAACAGCAGCAAAGAGATTCTGGACGAGGCCCAGGCGATCTTCCCGGCGGCCACGGTGGTCCGCGACTTTGACACGGTGAAGGTCCGAGCGGCGTAGCACGCCGAGCGGCGTAGCACGCCGAGCGGCGTAGAACCGCCGGGCGGCGTAGAACCGCCGGCGCGTAGCACGCCTATACTGCCCGCATGACGGGCACGATCGATCTCAACGCGGATTGTGGCGAAAGCTTTGGGCGTTGGACGCTCGGCGACGATGCCGCGCTGCTCCAATCCGTGACCAGCGCCAACATCGCCTGCGGCGCGCATGCCGGCGATCCCGAGGTGATGCGCGCGACGGCCCGGCTGTGTGTGACCCACGGCGTCGCCATCGGCGCGCATCCCGGATATCCCGATCTGGCCGGCTTTGGGCGACGCATCCTGCCGATGACGCCGGCAGAGGTCTTCAACACCGTGCTCGCGCAGATCGGCGCCCTGGCCGCGCTGGTCAAGGTCGAGGGCGGCACCCTCGCCCATGTCAAGCCACACGGCGCGCTCTACAACCACGCCGCGCGCACACCGGACATCGCGCGCGCCATCGCCGACGCGGTCGCGGCCTTTGATGCGCGCCTGATCCTGTTCGGTCTGGCCGGCTCCGGGCTGATCGAGGCCGGCAGGGCGGCGGGGCTGCGCGTGGCGGCGGAGGCCTTTGCCGACCGCGCCTACGAGGCCGATGGTCGTCTGCGCGAGCGGGCGCTGCCCGGGGCGGTGCTCACCGACGACGCCCGCGCGCTGGACCAGGCGCTACGCCTGGCCCGCCACGGCGAGGTGCTCTGCCACGACGGCACGCGCTTGCCCCTGCGCGCCGACACGGTGTGCGTGCACGGTGACACCGCCGGAGCCGCAGCCCGGGCTCGGACGTTGCGCGAGGGGCTACAGGCGGCCGGCCTGCGCGTCGCGGCGCCCGGGCAAGATCGTGATCGCGGACATTCGCGTCGGCTCCTGGGGGCATGCTGATCCAGCCCAGGTTGCGAGATTCCATCACGACAACCTGTCACTGACACCGAAGTGACGTCCTGAACTCATAGGTGACCGCTTATGAAAAAGATCAAAGAGGCAATTTCTCACCCGTCATCGAGGATCGGCTGGCTATTGATTCCAGCAATCGTGCTGTGCTGTGTGGTTCACGATTACTGGATGATTTGGCGGTTTCCAGCCCCCGACAAATCCTCAATTGAAATCCGCATGACCCGCACGATGTGCTTTGGACGCTGCCCTGCGTACAACGCAACCCTATACGGCAATGGATTGGTTGTTTTCGAGGGCTTGAGCTATGTTGCGGCAATCGGTCTCTGGAAGACGCGAGTCGACCCTGTGCGGGTTCAGGAACTTGCGGGGCGAATCGAGCGAGCCGGTTTCCTGGACCGGCGATACGAGGACACTCGCACCGTATTCGATTCTCCGGAAGCGGTGCTCTCCATCCAAATCGGTACGCGCGAAACCACGGCGAGGCACTACGCGGGCACCGATTACCCTGCATTTCAGCCTCTTGAGGATCTCGAGGCGGACATCGATAATGTGGCCGAAACCGAGCAATGGATTGGCAACGGAAGGGCAAATCGAGCCGGATACAGCGCCTTCTTGGGGATCCTTGGAGCGCTGCCACTCGTAGTGGCAGTTTTGATCACGAAAGGCGGCAGGAATGCCGGAAGAGGTCTGGTCGGCTTGGCCCTTGGACTATTGGCTGGCGGCACTTTGTGGTTGATTCTCCGCACCCTCGTTGTCGGTAGCTACTATCTAGATCCACTACTTCTGTGGGATCCGGTCGGCATCCTCCTGTACCTCGTTGGAGTATTCATCTGCGTTCGGATAACTGTTCGGGCTTCCCCTGAGAGAGTGGGGGCCGGCATGGCATAGCCAACAGCGTCAACACGCTAGAAATACGCCCGGAAATTCAAGGATGGGGCGGTCCCGCTGTCATGCAACCGCTCGGGGAAGCCATCTGTGCAAGAAGGGGTGAGACAAAACGGGAGCGGGGATTCCAGCAGCACTCAACAGGTACATGTACGTCCTTGGGAATCCCCCAGGAATGGTCAACCTGTCAGGCCAGGGAGCCTGCGAAAGCATGAGCAGCCAGGAGTTCTGGGGGTGCACGTGGTATTTGGCACATGGCTATCGGCGCGATGAGCAACACCCCATCTGGATGACTTGTCTTGGTTGTGCGCAGATTGAAGACGTCGGCATGTTGGGCGACGTGCGTGGAGAGGCTGGTATCACAATTCAAGGATCTCGGACCTGGGACAACCAGAATGATGATGTCAGGGATGTGAGCTGCGGATTCAGTGAGCCCTCTGACGCGGCTTCGGGTGTGGTGGACCTTGTTCGGTATGTACGGCGGTCCATGAACTGGCGCATGTCATAGCATTCAACACACCAGTTCGAACCGCTGGCCAGCCTGCCATTGGGAAGGGTCTATCTCGCTTCAGTCGAACGCGCGTTGGCCCCCAACGTTGTAGAATGGATCGATGGCTTCCCAACGGGGAAGGGGTGGAGGTAGTATGCTATCCAGAGTGTTCGTAAACTGCCTGTTGTTTTGCGCATTGGTGCTGGCTTCGTGTGACCAGCTCGGGCATGGTTCCCGCGTGGAGTGCGCGGACGTTTTCAACGAGTTCGAGTCCGGCTTCCCGTTTGACATCGTCTCGACGTCAGAAAGGTCGCAGTGGATTATCAAGAACTATGATGTTCCGGCCTCGGCGATTCGGGAATCCGGACCTTGGCTGTATTGGAGCGAGGGCGCGACCGACTACTCGTTTACAACGGATGGCCCGCGCGTCATAAAGTCCTGGGCGCGTCGTTTCACCGTACGTGACGTGCTTCGCTGCCTCGGCGATCCGGACGTGTATCAGGCTTTCAGAGAGCCGGACGTATACCGCTTGATCCTTTGGTACCCGAAGCGCGCCGTGTCGTTTGAGGCCGCTTATTTCACGAATGCCACGCTCTCAGCCTCGCCATTCAAACTCGATAGCGATATCAGGACATCCACAGTAGTTCAACCCGCTGACCTCGCTTCCATGCTTGATGACGCGACTCCCAACATTAACTGGGCTCACTTGCGCGATGTCACGCTGATGCGTCCATGGCCAGGTGATATCCAGAAGATAGCCATAATCGAAGCGCGCTTTGGCAACAAGTAGCCGTGGTGGCGACGAATGCTAGCGGGGCAGTGGTGGCCGTGACGCGCCACAAGCCGTATGGCGAGATTCGCTGGTCGAGTGGCGCGATGCCGACCGACTTTGGCTACACCGGGCAGCGACTGGAGAAGGCCGCCGATGTCTGCAAGATCCCCTGCAGAAAAAGTGTGGTGGCGGCTACAATGTTGAGGTGGGTATGTCCCTGAATCTGTATTTCCATGGGCAGATTCCGCTGAATCGCAAACCCGATGCGGTCGTCATCGAGACTGCGACGGGGAATATCGTGGAGATTGGCGAAGCCTACCGCCCGTTGAAGACCAGCACTCGGCCAGCCAGCCGTCATGAATTCGCCAAGATCCCTGACTATCAGCAATACAACTTGCCCGTGCTGTGGTGGATGGTGAAATGACATGTCCGAGCTAGGTTTCTATGCAACCGCGGGGGATGTGCACGAGTTGGTCAGAGTCCTGCTTATCGATATGGGGATGACGCTTGTGGTGAAGCGGGTCTACCTGGAGAAGCGCTTCGACGTGATTGCCACCCCCGAGGCGTTTCATTGGCCAATTGCTGATGCAGCTGTGAACTTCCGCGGGCTGTATGTGCTGACCTCATTCGAGGATGTCACGAAGATCGAGTGGTGCGAGCCCCATCCGAGGGACGAGGGCGGTGTATGGTATAGCGTGCGCAACGACGGCTTGCCCTTCAATTTCGTTGACATCGATTTTTATGCGTCTCCCTGGCAGACGCGGGGGGTGACGCTGTACTATGGGCTCGCTGGCGCATTGCCTGGATCGCGACCGCTCTTCGAGCGGGTGGCACGAGAGATCAAGCGGGGCGGCGGCAGGTTGGTGGGCAGATATGATGGTGGTCTGTGGTGGTATTGTCGTGAAGCATATCGAAAGTTGAAAGTGTGAGCCGATCTTGACGCGCCGATCTTGGCGCGCCGACCCTGGCGCACCGCTGCATTGCGGTTCGCTGCGTCCGCTGTCCCAACTTCCATCGAAGGGGCGTGTCGCGGGTGACCAGTCCCCTTCATCGACCCTCGCTTCTTCGTTCTTCTGATCGCGCCCCGACCACGGCATCCGAAGACAGTGCGTCAGGCGATCAACACATCATCCAGGGGCGTGTCGTGCGCCTCCACCGGGATGCCCGCCACACGCAGGACGGGGAAGGCCACCCCGATCTTGAGGGTGTGCGGGGCCA
>JAIBCK010000139.1 GCA_019694215.1 Thermoflexales bacterium | reverse complement strand
GCTGCCGGCTTGAAGGTATCGCGCGTAATGCGGTTGAGCGCGCGGAAGGGTTGACCCGCCTTCCAGGTCGCATTGGCAAAGCGCGCCAGCAGGAGTTGGTCGGCCTGCGAGAGGGTGCCCTGATTCAGCTGATCCAGCACCTTGAGCGGCGTGGTCTGGTTGCGCTCCGCAATCGCGGTGAGCCCGACTTCGAGGGCGTAGAAGCCCGCCACGTTCATGGCGATCTTCTCCTCGCGCACGCTCTTGGGCGCGGTGGCCGTCTCCTCCTCCTTCGTGACAAAGGGTGGGACGGGCTGATTCAAGCCCTTGTAATACGCGGCATCCAGACCCATCGCGATCTCGGTCGAAGCGGCCTGATCACGCAGCAGCGTTTGCAGCCTTTCGAACTGGGTCTTGGCGTCCTTGTCGCGCACGGACTCCATCAGTGGCGCGAGCAATGCGGCAGCCGCCTTGATCTGGGTGACATCCTTGGCGACTTCGTTGGCCGGCAACAGCACGGCCGGCGTGAAGGTCTCGCGCGAAATGCGGTTCAACGCGCGAAAGGGTTGCCCCGCCTTCCATGTAGCGTTGGCGAAGCGGGCCAGCAGCGTCAGGTCGGCGGCACTCATGCTGCCCTTGTTGATGGCATCCAGCAAGCTGACCGGCGTTGCGGTCGGCGTTCGATCGATCAGCGCGCTGATCCCAACCTCGAGGGCATAGAAGCCCGCCAGGTTGATGGCGATCTTCTCGTCCTTGACGCTCTTGGGCGTGGTCGCGGTTTCCTCTTCAGGCTTGAGGAAGGCCGGCACGGGTTGGTTGACGCTCTTGTAGTACGCGGCATCGAGATACTCAGCCATCTCGCGTGCGTAGGCCTGATCGCGCAGCAGGGTCTGCAGCTTGGCCATGGCCGGATCGACGGCGGGGGCTGCGGTCGCAGCGGCTTTGGTGGGCGCAGGGGTCGGTGCAGGGGTGGCCGCCCCAGCGCACGCAGTCAAGAGGGCTGTTATCAGGAGGAAATAGGGTGCGTGCTTCATGCCGGGATTCTAGACCCGCAAGGCATCTACGGCAACGCGGCACGTTTCAGGGGAAGGGACAAGGACAGCGCGTGGGGGAATCCGTTTTGGGGCTGGGGCGACCCCGCCACGAACCATGTCGCACTGCCCTTGTCGCTTCCACCGAAATCAGGGAAGCGGTGGCCGGCCGCCCTCCCGCAGCCGGCCACCGGGAAATCCCGCGCGCGCTAGCGCGTGCGCGTCGATGTGGGCGAGGGCGTGCGGTCATCCGAGCCGTGGCCACCCTGGCCGCCGTGATCGTCCACCGTCGCCGAGGGCGTCGGCTGTGCTGTGCCCGTTGGACTGACGGTCGTGGTCGGGCGGGGCGTGCTGGTCGGCTCAGGGGTATGGCTCGGCTCCGCAGTGCGGGTGGCAGCCGGGGTGCCGGTCGCGCTCGGGGTGCCGGTCACATCATCGTCGTGATGATCGTCCGGCGTCGCCGAGGCCGTCGGCCCGGGCGTGCGCGTCGCGTCATGGTCGTCGTCGCGATCATCGCCATGGTCGTCCGGCGTCGCCGAGGCCGTCGGCCCGGGCGTGCGAGTCGCGTCGTGGTCGTCGCCATGGTCATCCGGCGTCGCCGAGGCGGTCGGCCTGGGCGTGCGGGTGCCATCCGGGGTGCGCGACGGCCGCGCCGTCACGGTCACGGTTGTGGGCGAGGTTCCCGTCGGCAGCGGTGAATCGTGCGGGCCGGCGATCACCGATCCCGACGAGGCATCCACCTGCACGCGTTCGCCGTTGGCGAAGGTGATCTTGATCATCCGAACACCGTGCTCGATCTCGACTTCGATGCGTCGAACGGCGCTGGTGTTTCCGGTTGCCTCACGGGCAATCGACACCGCCTCACTCTCGACGATGATCGACGGGCTTGCAAAGGCCACGCCAGGCGCAATTGCGCCGGGGACCAGAAACGCCGCGGCCACCAGGACGGGCAAGAGCAGCACCGCCATCATCCGTTGAATCGTTTTCATTGCCATCGTTTTTTCCTCCACGCGCAATGTAGGCGAGCAAAGGCATCGATGCACGAAAACGGAATGAGAACGCTCTCACCGTCAAACACAAGACAACGATGAGAGCGCCCTCATGAATGGCTTGTCTTATTACGTTTGACGACTTGCGCCGACGCCCTGTTGCGTCTGATTTTCGGCGGGTTTAAGGCGCCTCAAAGCAACGACTCAGACACGGCCCGCGGTCACATGAGAAAAGAGCCGTTGAAGCTCACAGCACAACGCGCCGGTAATTCTCGAAATACCCCTGCGAACCATCCGCGCGCATGCGAAAGAGCCCCTGCGGGATTCGGCGCGCGATGCCTTCGGGGTCCTTCACCTGCGACGGATGCTCGCGGATGGCGCTGATCTTGGCATCGACCCAGTCCGTCACATCGAGCAGCGTATTTGGCATCGTCGGGCCCGAGAACCAGAGTTCCTTCGGCGCATGCGGGGCAAAACCGATCGCAAGCAGCTCGGGGAAGTACATCCGGTTGCCTGCCGCCGGAAAGAGCGCATCGCACACGGCCTGGCCGATGATGCGATGGTCGTTGTGGTTGACGCGGGTGTTGTGATAGCTCAGCGTCAGCGGGTCGGTGGTCACGACGCGATCCGCAGCAAAGCGTCGGATCTCACGGCAGAGGTCGCGTTGCAGCCCAAGCGTGTTGGCCAGCTCGCCATCGACATAGCCCAGAAAGACGATGTCGTCCACGCCGAGCCTGGCGGCGGCCTTGCGCTGCTCGATCTGGCGCAGGGCGACCAGCCGCTCCGGGGTCATGTCCGGATCGTCGCTGCCCTTGTCGCCACCGGTCACGATGACATAGCGGATGGCGTCGCCGGCGGCGGCCCAGCGCGCAATCGCGCCACCACAGAAAAATTCGGGGTCATCGGGATGGGCGACAATAACAAGGGTATTCATCGTTGGGCAGGTTTGCGCGGCGGAAGGGGTCTGCGGGGCGGGCGGCGATTGTCATCGGCGCGGGCCGGCGGTGGCGCACCGGACTCGGGCCCCGGTGCCTCAGCCGGCGCGGACGCCGAAGCTTCTGCGCCCTCCTGTGGGCCGCCCACCGTATTTCGCCGTTGGGCGCGAGCTTGCTCACGGCGGGCCTGACGCTCCTGACGGCGCCGTTCTGCACGGGCCAAGCGCGCAGCAGTCTCCTCAGGTGATGCGAGCGGCTCGGGGGCAGGCGCGGCCGCCGACGCAGCTGGCTGGGTGCGTCCCCGCTCGCGGTCGCGCTGGCGCGACTCCATGCCGCGCTGCAGATCGCGCCCGCGTTGGCGTTCGGCCTCGCCACTGGCCGGCGCGGCCGCGGCCGGCTTCTGCTTGCCGCAGTCGCAGTTGCCGCCCTCGTGCTTGTCGCAGGTCCCGCTGGCCGCCTTCTCCTGCAGGCGCTTGAGCTCCTCGAGCGGCACGAGCTGCTCACGGTGCACGATCTGCTCACGCGCCAGATCCCCTTCGCCGACCAGCACGCGCACCGAATCGCGCAACGCAAGATGTTCAAGCACCTTGCCCGGCCCAAACGGCGTGCCGATGATGGACTTGAGCTTGGGCAGATGGCGCTTGGCCTCGACATACAGCTCGTACTCGTAGACCAGACAGCAGCGCAGCCGCCCGCACATCCCGGTGATATCGTGCGGATTGAGGCTGAGCCCTTGTTCCTTGGCGTGCTTGATCGAGATCGGGCTGAACTCGGTCAAAAAGCGCGAGCAGCAGCGCTGCTCGATGCCGCAGGCACCCATCCCGCCGAGCAGCTTGGCGACCTCGCGCGGGCTGATCTGGCGAAACTCGATCCGCGCCCGATACTGCCGGCCCATCACGTCGCGCAATGGTCCGGTCTCGACGCGCTCCTCCTGATCAGACGAGAACAGGAAGGTCAGGGTCTGGCCGTCAAAGCTGTATTCGGCCCGGACGATCTTGAGCGGCATGCGCAGATCGGCGGCCTCCGCGCGACAGGCGATCATCGCTTCGGTCTCGCGATTCTGATAGAAGTGCCGCAAGGCCATGTCGCGCCCGGTGGCCATCCGCTCGATGCGCTTGAGCTGAAGGCTGCGATCCCGGGGGGGCGTC
The DNA here is from genome assembly GCA_019694215.1 of Thermoflexales bacterium. Classification (GTDB taxonomy): domain Bacteria; phylum Chloroflexota; class Anaerolineae; order J036; family Brachytrichaceae; genus Brachythrix. Next base: position 1,669 of record JAIBCK010000139.1, on the reverse strand, counting down.
AGCGCCGCGATCTGGCCCATCTGCCGTCCCCGCACCGTGTCGACGATCACCCAGTCACCGACCTTGAGCCGGTCAAAACCGTCCGCGCGGTAGTGGTAGACCTTCCCGACCGGCTGGAAGCGCACGCCTGCAAAACGCTCGCGCGCCTCCTGCGCGGGCGGCTCGGCGGCACCCGTCCACTCGGGCAGGTCAAACATGGACGGTTCCCTGGTGGTTTCTGTCACGGATGTTCCCAACGGCGCTACTCGACCACCGAGATGGTCGGCGCGGCCGTGTTGAAGTTGAGCACGCTGACGCGCGCCGCCACGGCGCGCGCCAACTCAGCGAAACGCTGTGCCGCCGGCGCGGCTGGATCGGCCACCACGATGGGCCGGCCGCTGTCCCCGCCAACGCGGATCATGCCATCCAAGGGCACGCTGCCGAGGAAGGGGACATGCTTCATCGCGGCCAGGCGCTCGCCGCCGCCCTCGCCAAACAGCGCCGTCTTCGTGCCGGTCTTCGGATCGATCGACGGGCCCATGTTCTCGATCACGCCGATCACGGGAATCTTGAGCTGCTCGAAAGCCGCCAGCCCCTTGAGCGCGTCGCTCATCGAGACCAGTTGCGGGGTCGTGACGATGATGCCCATCGCGCCCTGCGTGGCCTGCGCCAGCGAGAGCTGGCTGTCGCCTGTGCCGGGCGGCATGTCGATGACGAGATAGTCCAGGTCGCCCCAGTCGACGTCGGACAGAAACTGGCGGATGGCGCTATGCAACATCGGACCGCGCCACACCAGCGGCATCTCGGCGGGGTAGATAAACCCGATGCTGAAGACCTTCACGCCGAAACGATCGATCGGGATGAGCTTGCCCTCGACCTGACGCACGGACGGCATGGCCCGCCCATCGGCCTGCAGCTGGGCGCTGGGCAACCCGAACATCAACGGGATGTTGGGGCCATACACGTCGTTGTCCAACAGACCGACCCGGGCGCCCGTCTGCGCGAGCGCAATCGCAAGGTTGGCTGAGACGGTGCTCTTTCCCACGCCGCCCTTGCCGGAGGCCACAGCAACGATGTTCTTGATCGGCGTCTGCACGGCGCCGCGCATGCCCGCGTTGGCGGCCACGTTGCTGGTCCAGTTGAGGGTGACGGTGCCGGCGCCGATGGCCGCCAGCGCCGCGCGGATGTCCTTCTCCATGACATCCTTGAGCGGACAGGCGGGCGTGGTCAGCTCGACGGAGAAGGTGAGGTCTTTGCCCTTGATGACCAGGTCCTTGATCATGTTCAGCGAGACCAGGTCGCGATGGAGTTCCGGTTCCATGACCCGCGACAACGCGGTCATGACAGTCTGTTCAGTTAGCATGTGTCTTGACGTTTCCCAAAAAGTGTTGGGGGATTCTAGCAGGGGGCACCCGCGCAAGCATCCTCCCCCGGGGGATGCGGCGCACCGCTACCACCACGCCGGGGCCGGGGCTCGCACCCAAATCCAACCCTCGCGGATCTCGACGGGATAGAGAGTGAGGCGCCCGCCTTCGCCGCGCGGATGCAGGCAGGCGCCGCTGCGCAGGTCGTAGCGGTAGTGATGTTGCGGGCAGATGATCTGATCGCGCACCAGCAGCCCCTCGCCCAGATCCCCCAGCGCATGCGGGCAGTTGGCGCTGATGGCGCGCACACTGCCATCGCTCAGCCG
>JAIBCK010000138.1 GCA_019694215.1 Thermoflexales bacterium | reverse complement strand
GCGGGGACCTGGACCGCGCCATGGCGCTATATCAGCAGTCGCTCGACATTGAGGGAAACCTCGGCGACCTGCAGGGCAAGGCCGCCACGCTGCACCAGATGGCGGGTGTGCTCGAGACGCGCGGGGACCTGGACCGCGCCATGGACCTGTATCAGCAGTCGCTCGACATTGAGGAAAGCCTCGGCAACCTGCAGGGCAAGGCCGCCACGCTGCACCAGATGGCGGGTGTGCTCGTCAGGCGCGGGGACCTGGACGGTGCTATGGCGCTGTATCAGCAGTCGCTCGACCTCTACGAGAAAGTCGGCGACCTGAAGGGCAAGGCCGCCACGCTGCACAACATGGCGGGTGTGCTCGTCAGGCGCGGGGACCTGGACGGTGCTATGGCGCTGTTGCAGCAGTCGCTCGATATCAACGAGCGGCTCGGTGACCGACGTTCCCAGGCATACACGTTGGCAAGCTTGGCGTGGATGATCGCAGCGCAAGGCAGGCAGGATGAGGCCCGCTCGATGGCCGCGCGAGCCTCGACGATCTTCCATAAGCTGGGCGATCGATTTGGCAGGGCCAGAGTTCTCGGTATCATTGGAGATCTGGAAATGCGTCGAAAGGACTTCCCTGCCGCCTTCAGTGCGCTGGTCGAGGCCCTTGGCATCGCCATCGACATCGGGGCGGCGCCCGTTGCAGACGATGCCGCCAGGGGCATCGTGAAAATCAGGGCAGCCATAGGAGCGACCGCATTTCAGAAACTGTGGACCGAAGGTACCGGCACATCCGAACTACCGGAGTGGCTGGATCCAGCTTGACTGAGGGGATCTCATGAAACCAAATAAGGACTCTGCCAAATCAACCCAAAAACAAATCATCTGTCCGCACTGTAAGCGACCGTTTGAAATCAACGTTGATGACCTTCTGGACGATGTGGGGCTGGTTGTCCTGAGCCCAGGACGCACGCAGGAAACTCACGTCGGCAAAAAAGAGTGGACTGTAACTTGCTCCCACCCGGATTGTCAGCGGCCAGTTAAGATTCTTGTGTAGTCGGAGCGACACCCATATGGCCAAGACCAAGGAACAAGAGCCGATTCAGGGTCAGATCCCATCCAACGAGGACCTCGCGGCGCTCGCGTTCATGGACGAGTTGGGCAAACGCTCACTCCAGTCCATCGAGGAGACGGCCAAGCAGCTTATTGGCCTTGATGGTGTGATCAGCGGCATCTATTTCGGGGCCGTTGCCATCGGTGGCTTGCCTGCCGTGGTTGTGTCGTCGCCCCTCCACCGGGTCCTGTATATCGCACCGGTTGCACTCTGGTTGCTCAGCCTGGTACTGGCAGTGCTGGTGCTACTTCCCCGGACATATTCGTACAACGTGCATTCGCCCGACGATGCCCGAGCCACCTATGGGTCACTCATATCAACCAAGCACAGAAGGCTTCTCGCTTCACTTGTTGTGTTTGTCTTGAGCCTGGCGGCATTGTTGATTGCCCTCTGGGAGTACATGGCGCTGGTACCCTTGTCGGCCAAACCCTGATGCCGCGCTGACGCGGGCGGGCGTCTGCGCGTGTCAAGACGTGCGCGGCCTACTTCAGCCAATCGGGCAGGGGTGCGTTGCCGGTTGCCCTTTGCCAGGAGGCGAGAAATGAGTTGTCGCCCAGTATCTCCTTGGCCTGACCCAATAGCTGGCTGATGGTCTTTGCCGCTGGGTTGGCCCCTATCTTCGCGAATATCTCGCGAGCCACAAGCCAAGATCGAACGGCTGCATCTGGACGATTGATTTTGAACAAGAGGGTACCAATGTTGGCTAGGCTCACGGCCTTTCCCTTCAAGTCGCCGACTTTGTCTTTGAGGTCAAGCGACTGCTGATACAGCGCCATGGCGCGGTCCAGGTCCCCGCGCGTCGCGAGCACACCCGCCATCTGGTGCAGCGTGGCGGCCTTGCCCTGCAGGTTGCCGACTTTCTCTTTGATGTCGAGCGACTGCTGATACAGCTCCATGGCGCCGTCCAGGTCCCCGCGCGTCACGAGCACACCCGCCATGTTGTGCAGCGTGGCGGCCTTGCCCTTCAGGTCGCCGAGGCTTTCCTCATTGTCGAGCGACTGCTGATACAGCGCCATGGCGCGGTCCAGGTCCCCGCGCGTCTCGAGCACACCCGCCATCTGGTGCAGCGTGGCGGCCTTGCCCTGCAGGTCGCCGAGGTTTCCCTCAATGTCGAGCGACTGCTGATACAGCCCCATGGCGCGGTCCAGGTCCCCGCGCGTCGCGAGCACAACCGCCATGTTGTGCAGCGTGGCGGCCTTGCCCTTCAGGTCGCCGACTTTCTCTTTGATGTCGAGCGACTGCTGATACAGCGCCATGGCGCGGTCCAGGTCCCCGCGCGTCTCGAACACACCCGCCATCTGGTGCAGCGTGGCGGCCTTGCCCTGCAGGTCGCCGACTTTCTCTTTGAGGTCAAGCGACTGCCGATACAGGTCCATGGCGCGGTCCAGGTCCCCGCGCGTCTCGAACACACCCGCCATGTTGTGCAGCGTGTCGGCCTTGCCCTGCAGGTTGCCAACTTTCTCGTAGAGGTCGAGCGACTGCTGATACAGCGCCATGGCGCGGTCCAGATCCCCGCGCGTCTCGAGCACCCGCGCCATAGCGTACTGCACCAATCCAAGGCCGTGCCGATCGTCGCTCGCTTCGGCCAACTGTCTCGCTTCCTCCAGCAGCGCCCAGGCCGTAACCAGATCGCCAAATAGGCTCAACAGCGTGGCGCAGCCGTAGTCATGCTCGCCGAGAGCAGCCCCTTCCAGGTAGCGCCGCGCTCCTAGCAGGTCCGTCATCTGCAGCTGCGCCAGTTGCAGGGCCTCTGTATCGGTCTTGCCCTGTAGGCTGATGGCCGCGGTTCGGGCCAACCGGGCGTAGGCTCGCGCGAAGGCCAGGCCATGCGCCTGCGCCAGGTCCGCGTGGGTCACCCTCCGCCCGGCATACCAGCGCGCCATCGGGTGAAGGTAGTATGCTCCCCAATCCTCAACGACGCGTATCAGGCTCTTGCGGCGCAGTTCGCTGAGCGTCTCCGCGGCTGCCGGTGCATCGAAGATCTCTGCCACTTGCTCGGCCTGGACGGGGGCTTCAAACAGGCCAAGCTTCGGGAAGAGCGCCTGTGCCTCAGCAGACAACAACCGAAACGAGTAGTCAAAGCAGGCACCCATCGTCGCCTGCCGTGGACCGCCGTACAGTCCTGCTGCCTGCCCAAGCATGTCGTCCAGTCCCCGGATGAAGCTCTTGAGATCAAGATCATGTCTGCCGGCATAGGCCGCCCCGAGCAACTCCAGCGCCAACGGGTGGCCGCCCACCTTGTCGACCAGCTGCGCCGCCGCTTCCTCGTCCGCCTCACGCCGCCGTTCGCGCGCAAAGTCCCAGAACAGCTCGCGCCCTTCGGGGATGCCGAGCCCATCGACCGGCAACTCGCTGGCGGCCAACCCCGTCACCTGTTCACGGCTGGTGAGCAGCAGCACACCCTCGCCCCCCGCCAACTGGCGAACGAGCAGGGGCAACGCATGCGCCGCGTCCTTCCGGCCAGGGTCCCTGGCCGCGTCCAACACCGTCTCGTAGTTGTCCAGCACGAGCAACATTTGCGATCCACGCACCGTATCGATCACCCTCCGCTCGCGCTCCGCAGGGGGCACCTGCTCGAAGGCGTCACCAAACCGCCATGTCCCGATCTGCTGCACCAGCGCAGCGCTCGATGGCAGCTGCTCCAGCGATATCCCCAGGATGCCGGCGGGGAAACGCCAGGCGAAGCGCGTTGCCGCCCGGCGCGCCAACGCACTCTTGCCCATCCCACCGATGCCCCGGATCACGATGACCTTGGCCCCGGCCGGCTGTCGGCCTTCGCGCCGCAGCGCCGCACCTACCTCGTCCTCCGTGCGCTGGCCGTGTTCCAGCAGCCGCCCCAACTGGCCCAGCTCCACCGCGCGCCCGCGGAAGGTCTGTGCCTCCGCGATGACTGCGTCGAAGCGCATGGCCGGTTTGGCCTCGCGAATTGCGGCCTGCCCGCCGTCCGAAGTCCGCGACCAAACCGCCTGAGGCTCAGCCAGTCCCGTATGCCCGACTGCAATGCCCAACGCAAAAGCCCGATAGTCCACCGTGCCGCCATTCCACCGTGGCACCTCCCTCAAGCTGCCATCCGCCCACACGGCCCGCCGCGCTTCATGCAGGGCGTGCTCGACGCTATGGCCCTGCGCGAGAAACTGGTAGAAGACAGCGGACAGCCGAAGCGCCACGACCTCTGGCACCTTAAATTGCATCCCCACCGCGTAGGGCACCCCCGCGAGCGCCAGTTGATACGCCGCGTTCGACATCGGCGACTCCAAGGTCGTGGCCGACTCGCAGGCATTGAGGAAGACCAGCCGTGCCCGCCCACCGGCCGGCGCAACCAGGTCTCGGGCGGCCACCTCATGGGCATTGCCGGCTCGGTCTTCAAAGAACAGCGCCGCACCCGACGGCCGGGCGATGCCGTGGCCGAGGAAGTGGATGGCGGTTCCGCCCGCGGCCGTCTCGGCCAAAGCGCCGTGCAGCGAGTCCAACGTCGCGGGCTGGAGGAAATGCACATCGAGGGCCGCCGCCGTACGTTCGAAGACCTTGATCAACTCCCTGCGACCGCGTTCGATGTCCAGCGCAGGGATCGGCACATCGTGAGCATCGACGGCCGGGTCGCTCGCGACCACCAGAACCCGCGCGCTGCCGGACGCGGCCGGCATGGTCGTCCGCAGGGTTGCCGGCAAGGCGCGCATGATCACGTATTTCAGGGCTAGAAAGCCTTCATCAGCGGTGCGATCGGAGGGGTCGCGCAGGTATTCCCAGGGCAGGCGCTGCAGAGCGTCATCGAGCAGGACGAGGCGTAGAGAATCCCTTGCCGTGAGCGCAGCGAGCGCGTTGCGGGCCGCCGATTCGGTCGGGAAGAGGGCCTCGAACAAGCGCTTCCCGTACGGCCGCGGATTTTGCTCGACCTCGAGCGGGTCGTCGTCCGTCAGGGTTACGGCCGCGGGGTCAAAAGCATGGCTGCGCACGCCGTCCACATCCACGTTGATGCGGTCCCGGTCACGGCTCAATGTGAATTCCATCGCCCTCTCCTTGACGCGACGATTATATGACCGTTGGTCGTCGATGGGCCGGTGTGAATACGCGGCCGCGGTGGGCGCCGTAGGGGCGCATGTCCATGTGCCCCGATTTTGGCCGGTGGATCGTTTGGCCGCGCCGCACATGCATCCGTTGGGCCGACAATGCGCCGGGTATGGTCGCGGGCGCACATCCGTGCGCCCCTACGGGTACGGATCGCCCCAACGGCGTGCGGCACGCCGAATGCGTGTCCGTGGGCCATCGATAGGCCCGTGCGAACACGCGGCCGCGGTGGGCGCCGTAGGGGCGCATGTCCATGTGCCCCGATTTTGGCCGGTGGATCGTTTGGCCGCGCCGCACATGCGTCCATTGGGCCAACAATGCGCCGGGCTCGACGGGGGCGCACATCCGTGCGCCCCTACGGGTACGAACCTCCCGCCCGACATGCGCCACGCCGTATGCGCGCCGGTGGGCCGACGATGCGCCCGTGCGAATACGCGGCCGCGGTGCGCCCCGGTTTCGGCCGGTGGATCGTTTGGCCGCGCCGCACATGCTTCCGTTGGCCAACAATGCGCCGGGCTCGACGGGGGCGCACATCCGTGTGCCCCTACGGGTACGGATCGCCCCAACGGCGTGCGCCACGCCGAATGCGCGTCCGTTGGGCCATCGATGGGCCGGTGCGAATACGCGGCCGCGGTGCGCCCCGATTACGGCCGGTGGATCGTTTGGCCCCGCCGCACATGCGTCCGTTGGGCCAACATTGTGCCGGGCATGGTCGCGGGCGCACATCCGTGCGCCCCTACGGG
>JAIBCK010000038.1 GCA_019694215.1 Thermoflexales bacterium | reverse complement strand
GCGGTGGGGTGGCCGCGCTCGTCGCCGCCCGGCGCGCGGCGGCGGCCGCCGCTGCCGCCTGGGCGGCCTCGGCCTCCTGCTCCAGCCGCTTGATCTCATCCAGCGAGCCGCCGGCGGCCACGATGCGCGCGCGCAGCCGACGGGCCTCGGCGCGCAGGCCCTCGGTCTCGCGGGCGATCTCGTCACGCGCCGCGTCCAGCATCTGGCGCCGCTCATCCTCGATGGCGGACAGCCGGCCGCGGATCTGATCGGCCTTGCGCTCGGCATCCTCCTGCGCGCGGCGGGCCCGCTCTCTGGCTTCGACGGCCAGCTTCTGCTCCTGCGCGATTTCGGCCAGCAGCGTCTCGGCGCGCGCATCCTTGCCATCGATGTAGCCGGCCGCGCGATCGAGAATCGCCCCCGCCACGCCAAGGCGCTGGGCGATGGCAAAGGCGTTTGAGCGCCCCGGCAGGCCCACGGTCAGCGTGTATTTCGGGCGCAGCGTCACCTCATCAAAGGCGACATTCGCATTGATCGCGCCTTCGGTGAGATAGGCCCAGGCCTTGAGCTCGGGGTAGTGCGTCGCGACCACACACAGCGCCCCGGTCTCGAGCAGGTATTCCAGGATCGCGCGCGCGAGCGCCGCGCCCTCGATGGGGTCGGTCCCGGCCCCCAGCTCGTCCAACAGCACCAAGGCTCGACTGTCAACGTTGGGCAGAAAGGAGACCAGGTTGGTCAGGTGCGAGCTGAAGGTCGACAGGCTCTGTTCGATGGACTGCTCGTCGCCGATGTCGGCGTAGACCTGGTCGAAGACGGGCAACGCGGCCGCCTCGGCGGGCACGCGCAGCCCGCACTGGCTCATGGCGGACAGCAGCCCGATCGTCTTGAGTGCGACCGTTTTGCCGCCGGTGTTCGGCCCCGTGATGACCAGGGCGCGGTCCTCCTCGAACGCCACGTCGATCGGCACGACGGTCTCCGGGTTGAGCAGGGGATGGCGCGCCTGGGTCAGGCGGAAGGCCAGCTTGCCCGGCTCGCCCAGCGTCGGCGTCACCGCGCGCAGCGCATCGCCATATTTCGCGCGGGCCAGGGCCAGGTCGAACAGCGCCAGCGCCTCCACCGTGCGGGTGATGGCGTCGCCCTCCTGAGCCACCCGCGCCGAGATCGCCGCGAGCACGCGCGCCACTTCGCGCGTCTCCGCCATCTGCAGCTCGCGCCACTCATTGTTGAGGTCCAGCGTCGCCAGGGGTTCGATGAACAGCGTCAGCCCGCTCGCGCTCTGGTCGTGCACCACGCCCGGGATGCGACCCTTGAAATCGGCCTTGACCGGGATGACATAGCGCCCGCCGCGCTGGGTGACGATGGCCTCCTGCAGATACTGGCCCGCGCCGCCGTCGGCGATCAGGCTCTGCAGCTTTCGCAGCAGGCGATCGTGCGTGATGCGCACCTCGCGCCGGATGCGGGCCAGCTCGGGTGAGGCGTCGTCGCGCACCTCGCCGCCATCGTCGATGACGCGCCGGATGTCCGCGACCAGCTCGCCGCACGGCTCGATGGTGTTGGTGATCGCGGTGAGCTGCGGGTAGAGCGCCTGCTGGCGGAGCAGCGCGCGCTGCGCGGTGCGGCCGGCCTCCAGCGTGTCGCGCACGGTGAGCAGTTCGGTGGGCTCGAGCACGCCCCCGCGGACGGCCAGCTCGACCTGCGGGCGCACGTCGCGGGCGCCGCCCACCCCCAGGCCGTCGTTGGCCTCGAGCGCGGCGGTGGCCTGGGCGGTCTCGGCGTGCAGGCGTTTGACCTCGGCCGGCGACGGGGCAGGCGCAAGCTCGCGCGCCAGCTCGGCGCTGGCGGAGAAGGCGCAGTGCGCGGCCAGCCGCTCGAGGATCTTGGGCAGTTCCAGCTTGGCGAGGTGTTTGGCGTTCACGTCTCCCATTGTAGGGTCGCCTTGCAGGCGCCTGCAAGGCGCCGTCAGGGCAGTGGCGTCCAGGCCACGCGCGCGCCGCCGCCGCTCAGCGTGGCCAGCGCCGTGTCGAAGGCCGCGCAGCGCGCCTGGGGGAGGATCAGCCCGAGCGTGATTGCCGCCGCGAAGTCCTCATGCGTGATGGCCCCCTCGTGCGCGGCGACCAGCAGCTTGAGGCGCTCATACAGGGGATAGGGGATGGCGACCGCGCCGCTGCAGCGGGGGATGCGCTGCGCGCGGGGCAGCACGGCCAGGGCGTCCTTGAGCGCCCCGCTGAACGCGCGCACCAGCCCGCCGGTCCCGAGCTTGGTCCCGCCGAACCAGCGCACGACGACGGCGACCACATCGCCGAGGTCCTCGCCGCGCAGCACGGCCAGCATGGGCTTGCCCGCGGTGCCGCTCGGTTCGCCGCCGTCACTGACGCCCTCGGTGACGCTGCCGCCGTATCCGGCGCGGAAGGCGTAGGCGTGCGCGCTGGCGTCGGCCAGCTCAGCCTTGACCGCGCGCACGAAAGCATGGGCTTCGTCGGCTGTGCGCGCCTCGGCGAGGATGGCGAGGAAACGGGAATTTGACACCCGCGTCTCGAGGCGCGTCTCGCGCCCGGGGATGGGATAGCCCGACACGCGGGGCATTATCGGCCCCGGGGGCATGCCGGAGGTGGGTCTTCCCTCCAACCTTAAATCTGCGGTACTCCCTTGACAAGCCGTCATCCTTCCGTATACTCCAACTCCGCTCTGGTCAACCGAGCGGTCAGTTTTCAAACGAGGCAGGCGGCAATCGTCGCCGAACGGACATAACATCCTGCGGATACACGGTGCAGCCCAAGAGGGCGGTGCGGTGTGGAGGCGGGTTTTTTGTTCCCCGGTTCGAGCGTCATCCGACAAAATTTGAAAAAAGACCTGCGTAGGGGGTTGACAAATCGGAAATCCGTGGTAGACTCCACGGGCTCTGAAAAGAGGCACCTTAACAACTAAAGAGTGGTAGAGAGATTCGAGAATGTGCGAGTTCGGGTTCATATCCGTTAAAAAAGAAACTTCGCTGATCTGAGCAATCGGATTGGCAAAAAACTTTACGGAGAGTTTGATCCTGGCTCAGGATAAACGCTGGCGGCGTGCCTAACACATGCAAGTCGAACGATCCCGCAAGGGAGAGTGGCGGAAGGGTGAGTAACACGTGGGAATCTACCTCCTCGCAGGGAACAACCTCTCGAAAGAGAGGCTAATACCCAAAAAGGTCAGTGATGATCAGAGTCGAAAGGCGTGAGGAGAGGAGCCCGCGGCCCATCAGCTCGTTGGTGAGGTAATGGCTTACCAAGGCTACGACGGGTAGGGGATCTGAGAGGATGTCCCCCACACTGGAACTGAAACACGGTCCAGACGCCTACGGGTGGCAGCAGTGAGGAATATTGGACAATGGGCGAAAGCCCGATCCAGCAACGCCGCGTGGAGGATGAAGGCCTTCGGGTCGTAAACTTCTTTGGAGGGAGACGAGAAAGGACGGTATCCCTAGAATAAGCGACGGCAAACTACGTGCCAGCAGCCGCGGTAACACGTAGGTCGCGAGCGTTATCCGGATTTACTGGGCGTAAAGCGCTTGTAGGCGGTCCTGTAAGTCGGGCGTGAAATCTCCGGGCTTAACCCGGAGTGGCCGTTCGATACTGCAGGGCTTGAGGGTGCTAGAGGGTGGTGGAATTCCCGGTGTAGTGGTGAAATGCGTAGATATCGGGAGGAACATCCGTGGCGAAGGCGGCCACCTGGGGCATTCCTGACGCTGAGAAGCGACAGCTAGGGGATCAAACGGGATTAGAAACCCCGGTAGTCCTAGCCGTAAACGATGGACGCTAGGTGTTGGCAGATCTAACCCTGTCCGCGCCGAAGCAAACGCGTTAAGCGTCCCGCCTGGGAACTACGGTCGCAAGATTAAAACTCAAAGGAATTGACGGGGACCCGCACAAGCAGCGGAGCGTGTGGTTTAATTCGATGCTACACGAAGAACCTTACCCAGGTTTGACATACTGGTGGTAGTGAACTGAAAGGGGAACGACCCGAAAGGGAGCCAGTACAGGTGTTGCATGGCTGTCGTCAGCTCGTGTCGTGAGATGTTGGTTTAAGTACCCTAACGAGCGCAACCCTTATTGCCAGTTACACGTATCTGGCGAGACTGCCGGCCACAAGCCGGAGGAAGGCGAGGATGACGTCAAGTCAGCATGGCCTTTATGTCTGGGGCTACACACACGCTACAATGGGCGTAACAATGGGATGCCAAGCCGTGAGGCGGAGCCAATCCCCCAAATACGTCCTCAGTTCAGATTGCAGGCTGCAACCCGCCTGCATGAAGTCGGAGTTGCTAGTAAACGCGCGTCAGCTATAGTGCGTTGAATACGTTCCCGGGTCTTGTACACACCGCCCGTCACACTATGGGAGCTGGTAATACCTGAAGCCGGTAGCTTAACCGCAAGGAGAGCGCCGTCAAAGGTAGGGCCGGTGACTGGAGTGAAGTCGTAACAAGGTAGCTGTACGGGAACGTGCGGCTGGATCACCTCCTTTCTAGGGAGACTGCGACCTCGCAAGAGGGAGCTAAACAACGACTCGAGAGAGTTCGTTCTCCTAGGTTAGTGAGCGACCAAGCGGTGAAGTCGCGACCGGACTTGCAAGTTCGTCGATTTCTCTACCACTCTTTAGCGGTTAAGGCGCCAACGGGGCGCTACGCAGGAGGGCGATTAGCTCAGTTGGTTAGAGCATCCCTCTGATAAGGGGAAGGTCTCAGGTTCAACTCCTGAATCGCCCATTCCGATCGTCAGGGGATGTAGCTCAGCTGGGAGAGCGCCTGCTTTGCAAGCAAGAGGTCAGGGGTTCGAGCCCCCTCATCTCCATTCCCTTCGGCATTTAGAGAATGCGAACCAGGCTGCGGCCTGAAGCGTATTCTCTAGCTTCCGAAAGGGCGCTAGGCGATGGCACTTTAAAAACTGAATAGAACGAAACATTCAAACGAATGCGTCTGATAGAGAGCGAGAACCATGATCGTCCGCGGCATGAGCGCGGACACAGTAAAGCGTGGGAAATTCAATTTCTCCGCAACATGAGTAAGCTACTAAGGGCGCACGGTGGATGCCTTGGCGTAGGTTGCCGAAGAAGGACGTGAATCACTGCGATAAGCCTCGGGGAGTCGTGATTAGACATTATATCCGGGGATGTCCGAATGGGGAAACCCCCCAGATGCTGAATCTGGGACGGTCTGATGAATCCATAGTCAGACACGAGGGAACCGCCCGAACTGAAACATCTAAGTAGGGCGAGGAAAAGAGAGTATTCCGAAAGTAGTGGCGAGCGAAATCGGACCAGGCTAAACCTGCTTCTTCGGAAGCAGGGGTTGTAGGACCCCACCAGCTGACTGCTAGTCTAGTCGAATCGTTCAGGAAAGTCGAACCACAGAGCGTGACAGTCGCGTAGACGAAAGACAATGCAGCAGCGGGGTATCCTGAGTAGCACCCGGCACGTGAAATCGGGTGTGAATCCGCGGAGACCACTCCGTAAGCCTAAATACAACCACGACCGATAGTGAACAAGTACCGTGAGGGAAAGGTGGGAAGCACCCCGACGAGGGGAGTAGCAGTACCTGAAACCGTGCGCTTACAAGCAGTTGGAGGACGACGCCGCAAGGCCGTCTGACAGCGTGCCTCTTGGAGAATGAGTCGGCGACTTACCGTTTGTCGCAAGGTTAAGGCAGTTACAGCCGGAGCCGTAGAGAAATCGAGTCTGATAAGGGCGACAAAGTGGCAGGCGGTAGACCCGAAACGAGGTGAGCTACCCATGGCCAGAGTGAAGCGAGAGTAACATCTCGTGGAGGCTCGAACCCATTAGTGCTGCAAAACTATGGGATGAGCTGTGGGTAGAGGTGATATGCCAATCGAACTTCGAGATAGCTGGTTCTCCCCGAAATAACTTTAGGGTTAGCCTCGATCGTTTAGTTGCAGAGGTAAAGCACTGAATGGGCTAGGGGGCGTAAGCCTACCAAACCCAATCAAACTCTGAATGCTGCAACTCCAAGATCGGGAGTCGGGCTACGAGTTATGAGATCCGTGGCCGAAAGGGTAACAACCCAGACCGACGTCTAAGGTCCTTAAGTGTACGCTAAGTGGGAAACGATGTGAAATTGTTCAGACAGCGAGGAGGTTGGCTTAGAAGCAGCCATCCTTTAAACAGTGCGTAATAGCTGACTCGTCGAACGATTTTGCGCGGAAAATTCAACGGGGCTAAGCGTACCACCGAAGACACGGAATCGAAAGATTAGTAGGGGAGCGTTCCTGGAGCTGCGAAGCCATATCGAAAGGGGTGGTGGAGCGACAGGAAGTGAGAATGCCGACACGAGTAGCGCAAATTGCGTGAGAACCGCAATCGCCGTATGCCTAAGGTTTCCGATGCAAGGTCAATCCGCATCGGGTTAGTCGGGCCTAAGCCGAGGCAGAAATGCGTAGGTGATGGACAATCGGTCAACATTCCGATACCTGGGCAGGGGAGTGATGGAGGGACGCAGAATGGTAGTTGAGCCGGACCACTGGTAATGCCGGTCAAAGCGCGTAGGAAACTGAAGAGGGTAGGGAAATCCGCCCTTTGATTCCGAAACGTAAGCGAGGTCCCCAAGCCGAAGTCAACAAGCCAATCTGCCGAGAAAAACTTCTAAACTTTGAACCTGTCTAGCCCGTACCGCAGACCGACACTGGTAGGCGAGGAGAGTATCCTCAGGCGAACGAGAGAACCTTCGTTAAGGAATTAGGCAACATGTACCCGTAACTTAGGGAGAAGGGTAGCCCGCGGTGGCATTGTCAATCGATGATGTCATTGTGGGTCGCAGATAAGAGGCTCTAGCGACTGGTTAACTAAACCACAGGTCTCTGCGAAGCCGCAAGGCGACGTATAGGGGCTGACACTTGCCCAGTGCTGGAAGGTTAAAGGGAGAGGTTAGCGCAAGCGAAGCTTTGAACTGAAGCCCCAGTGAACGGCGGCGGTAACTATAACCGTCCTAAGGTAGCGAAATTCCTTGTCAGGTAAGTTCTGACCCGCACGAATAGTGTAACGACTGGAGCACTGTCTCAACGAGGGACTCGGCGAAACTGAATTAATGGTGAAGATGCCATTTACCCGCGCCCGGACAAAAAGACCCCGTGGAGCTTTACTGTACCTTGGCATTGCGCTAGGGCTTTGTCTGTGTAGCATAGGTGGGAGGCTTTGAAGCTGGTGCGCTAGCATCGGTGGAGCCAACAGTGAAATACCACCCTGATGGAGTTTTGGCCCTAACCGCACCCCGTTATCCGGGGGCGAGACAGTGCCAGGCGGGCAGTTTGACTGGGGCGGTCGCCTCCCAAAATGTAACGGAGGCGCCCAAAGTTTCCCTCAGGCTGAATGGAAACCAGCCGTTGAGTGTAAAGGCACAAGGGAGATTGACTGCGAGACCTACAAGTCGAGCAGAGACGAAAGTCGGGCTTAGTGATCCTACTGATCTTGGTGGAAAGGCAGTAGCTTAACGGATAAAAGCTACCCCGGGGATAACAGGCTAGTGAGGCCCAAGCGTCCATAGCGACGGCCTCGCTCGGCACCTCGATGTCGGCTCGGCGCATCCTGGGGCTGGATAAGGTCCCAAGGGTCGGCCTGTTCGGCCGTTAAAGCGTTACGTGAGCTGGGTTCAAACCGTCGTGAGACAGGTTGGTCTCTATCCGGCGTGGGCGCAGGGGATTTGAGGGGAGCTGTTCTTAGTACGAGAGGACCGGAATGGACGCACCGCTGGTGTGCCAGTTGTTCCGCCAGGAGCATCGCTGGGTAGCCAAGTGCGGCAGAGATAACCGCTGAAAGCATCTAAGTGGGAAACTCGCCCCAAGATGAGATCCCCCTGAAGACCGCCAGTAGACTACTGGTTTGATAGGCGACAGGTGTAAGGCCGGCAACGGTTTTAGCTAAGTCGTACTAACGGTCGTTCGGCTTAATCATGTTGCAGAGAAAGGGAATTTCCAGGCAACGAAGCGCGCGCTTATACGTTCGAGTTCCAAATCAGACGTTCGTTCTATTCAGTCTTTAAAGGGCCATCGCGCCGCTACGGCGGCACTGGCTTGAAAAAGAGAATCTCTTGGTGATTTGAGCGACGAGGTCACACCCGGTCCCATTCCGAACCCGGCAGTTAAGCTCGTCAGCGCCGATGGTAGTGTGCGGGCGACTGCATGCAAGAGTAGGTCATTGCCAGGGGATTCTTTTTTTGTACCTCGCGAACGCGGTATAATTTCCGCCGTTCGCACTGCCTTCCTCGATAGCTCAATGGCAGAGCAACCGGCTGTTAACCGGTAGGTTCCAGGTTCGAGCCCTGGTCGAGGAGCTCCGATACAAAACGCGCCGCCGGTCATCCGGCGGCGCGCTTTCTATTTCCGTTGGGCCGTCGCCCTGCGACTACAGCCGCTCGGCGGCCTCGAGCGTGTTGCGCAGCAGCATGGCAATCGTCATCGGCCCCACCCCGCCCGGCACCGGCGTGATCGCCGAGGCCAGCGGCGCCACCGCGTCGAAGTCGACATCGCCCACCAGCCGCGACCCGCTCTTGCGGGTTGGGTCAGAAATGCGGTTGATCCCGACATCGATCACGACCGCGCCCGGCTTGACCATGTCGGCCGTCACGAAGCGCGCCTTGCCGATCGCCGCAATAAGGATGTCCGCCTCACGCGTCACGGCTGCCAGGTTGGGCGTCTTGCTGTGACAGTAGGTCACCGTGGCGTCGCGCGCCAGCAGCATCAACCCGACCGGCAAGCCGACGATGGCGCTGCGACCCAGCACCACCGCGCGCTTGCCCGCGATCTGCACACCGGTGCGGACGAGCAACTCGACGCAACCCTGCGGGGTGCAGGGCGCAAACGGCGCGCGCTTGCCCTTCAACCCGAGCAGGCCCATGTTGATCGGGTTGAAGCCATCCACGTCCTTGCCAATCGGGATCTCGGCCAGAACGGCGTCCTCGCGGATGTGCTTGGGGAGCGGGAACTGCGTGAGGATGCCGTGCACGTCCTTGCGCCCGGCCAGCTCGCGCACCAGCGCGACCACCTCGGCCTCGCTCGCCGTCGCCGGCAGCGTGTAGCCGATGGAATTCATTCCCACCTCCTCGCACGCCTTGCGCTTCGCGCCGACATACACCGCGGAGGCGGGGTCATCGCCCACCAGCACCGTCGCCAGCCCGGGCGTGATGCCCTTGCTGGCCTTGAGCGCTGCCACGCGCTGGGCGGTCTCCGCCCGCGTCGCGGCCGCAATCGCCGTTCCGTCGATCAGGTTTGTCTTTTGGGTCATGATTATTTGTTACGCGCCAGCATGTCGAGGGCGGTCCCTGTGATCAGGGCCACCGACAGTGGCAGCGAATCCTCGTTGATCTCAAAACGCGGGCTGTGATGGGGCTCGTTCTTCTTCTCCTCGGCATCGACGGCCGCGCCAATGAAGACATAGGCGCCCGGCGCGGCCTTCAGGAAGTGCGCGCAGTCCTCCGCGCCCATCGTCCGGTAGTCGTCCGAGAGGTTGTCCGCGCCGACCAGCTGGCGCGCGCGGTTGCGGACCAGGTCGGACATCGCGGCGTGGTTGACGGTGGCCGGGTTATAGACCTCGGGGAACCACAGCGTGGCTTCGCAGCCCATCGCCGTTGCGATGCCCTGCGCCAGCGCCGTGATGCGCTCGCGGATCTGCAGGGCCACCTCGTCGCGGAAGGAGCGCATCGTGCCTCCCAGCGTGACGCTGTCCGGGATGATGTTGCCAACCGTGCCGCCGTGGATGTAGCCCACGGTCACGACGCTCTCGTCGAGCGGGTTGATCGTGCGCGACACGATGGTCTGGAGCGCACTCACGATCTGCGCGGTGGCGACGATGGGGTCGCGGCCCAGGTGCGGTGAGGCCCCGTGCGCGCCGCGCCCGCGCAGGACGATCTCGAACTTGTCCGCGATGGCCATGGTCGGGCCGGTCGTCATCATCACCTTGCCGACGCGATCCATGCTCGAGACGTGCATGGACAGCGAGCGGGTCGGGGCCGGGTTCTGCAGCACCCCGTCGTCGATCATCGCCAGCGCGCCGCTGACGATTTCCTCGGCGGGCTGGAAGACGAACTTGGCGACGCCATGCCAGTGTTCGCGATGGCGGGCGAGCAGCTCGGCCACGCCCAGCCCGATCGCAGTGTGCGCGTCGTGGCCGCAGGCGTGCATGACGCCGGGCGTCTGGCTCTTGAAGTCGACATCGACCTGCTCATCGATGGGCAGGGCGTCCATGTCGAAGCGCAGCAGCAGGGTCTCCCCCTCGCTTGACGCGCCCTCGATCACGCCGACCACGCCGGTCTTGCCGATGCCGGTCTGGGTCTCGAAGCCCAGCTCGCTCAGGCGGCGCGCCACGATCCCGGCGGTGCGCGTCTCCTGAAAGCCCAGCTCGGGATGGGCGTGAAAATCACGGCGCGTCGTCACCAGCGCATCGCGCATGGCATCGGCTTCGGCCTTCAATCGTTCGGTGCTGATCGTCATGGATCCTCTCCGGGGAATCGGCTACACGACAACGACCTTGCTCAGGTCGTCCTTGTTCTCGGGGTAGCTCAGCTTCAGGTCCTTCAACGCCTTGACCAGCACGCTGCTGATCACCAGGTCGCGATACCACTTGCGGTTGGCGGGCACGATATACCAGGGCGCCCACGGCGTGCTGGTCTTCTCCAGCACATCGGTGTAGGCGGCCATGTAGTCGTCCCACAACGCGCGCTCCTTGAGATCGCCCAACGCAAATTTCCAATGTTTGGCGGGATCGGCGAGGCGCGCTTCGAGCCGCTTCTTCTGCTCGTCCTTGTCGATGTGCAGGAAGAACTTGAGGATGGTCGTGCCCTCCTCGGCCAGCAGTTTCTCGAAGGCGTTGATCTGCTCGAAGCGGCGCCCCCACACCTCGGGCGGCGCGAGGTTGTGCACGCGCACGACCAGCACATCCTCGTAGTGGCTGCGGTTGAAGATGGTCATCTGCCCCTTGGCCGGGACGACCTGATGGACGCGCCACAGGTAATCGTGCGCGAGCTCGGCGGGCGAGGGGACCTTGAAGGCCGCGACGGTCACGCCCTCGGGGTTGACGCCCTCGAAGACCGAACGGATCACGCCGTCCTTGCCGCCGGTGTCCATGGCCTGCAAAACGATCAATACCTTGGCCTTCTGGGAGGCATACAGCACCTCCTGCAGGGCCTCGAGCTCCTTGTTGAGCTTGCCGACTAGCTCGCGCCCTTCCTTCTTGTCGCCCTTGAAATCACCCTTGTCGTTGGGATCGATCCTTGAGAGGCGCACCTTGGCCCCTGGCTTGACGCGGTATTTGTCCATCACGACGACCTCCTGCGGAGGATTGTACCGCCGGGCCCTCTTGTTACGGTGCCGCGGGCGCGCACAGGCCGATGTAGCGGTCGACGACGCCAAAGCCGGCCGAGACGTAGAAGGGAACGTTGGCCTCGGTGCAGTACACGATGGCGCGCCGGGCACCGCGCGCCTGCAGGCGCTGCATGCCCGCGAGCAGAACATCCCGGCCATACCCCAGGCGGCGCAGATCGGGGTGCGCGCCGACGGGCTCGAATTCCCCCTCGGCGTTGCCGGCGTCGAGCCAGACGATGGCATACGCGGCGAAGCGGCCATCCGGCAGGACGATGGCGAGGTCGAGCTCGGGATCGTAGCCCGGGGCCGTGCGGGTGAGCCGGTAGCCTTCAAGCGTTACGCGAGAGGGCGCCCAGACCGCGCGATGGAGCTCGGTGCGCGCGACGAAGTCGGCCTCGTCGGCCATGGCGCGCACGACCGCGCCACCGGCCAGCGCCGGGGGCTCGATGCGCGCGCGCAAATCGCGGGCGAGGATGATGTAGTCGTGACCGTTCGGCCGATAGCCCTGCCCGCCCAGCCAGCGCAGCGTGGCTTCGTCGCTGAGCGTAACGGCCGTCGTCGTCGGGGGGGCCAGGTCGGGTGCCGCGCGGCGCTGCGCCTCCGCCGTCGCCCAGGCCAGCATGTCGGCCTCCAGCCCGGCGCGGTTGCGCAGGTCGGGGCGGACCTGCAGGATGGCATCGGAGGGGGCGCCAAAGCGCACAAAGCCCACGAGCTCGCCGCGCGCGTCGAACCACAGACGGTGGTCGCGCGCGGGGTTCATCTGGGTGTGCATGCGCATCCCCCACAGCAGGTCACCGAGGTGCAGGTAAATCGGCCCGCCGTTGGGGCGCGCGGCGATCAGGAAACGCATTAGGGTTTCGAGATCGGCATCGCCCGGCGCATCGATGAAGGCGCGCTGCGTGAAGGGGCCGGCCTCACTCATCGGGTTCGAGGCTGAAGCGGAGGGGAAACTTCGCGCCGCGGGCGGCGGCGTGCGCTTTGCCGACCAGCTCGCGGGCCAGCGGCTCAGGGCACACCACGACCAGCGCCTTGCCCTGCATGTGCGCGGTGAGCATGACGTCGGCGGCGCTGTCGAGGCTGAGGTTGAAAACCTGCATCAGCACATCGACTACGAAATCCATGGGCGTGACGTCGTCGTTGTGGATGATGACGCGATACGGCGGCACGACCTTGAAGACGACGTCGAGCTTCTGTTTGCGTTGGATTTCCGGTGGCGCCGTTTGCGTCATTGGGTTGTGATTCTACGCGGGCGGAAAGAGGGCGGTCAGCCCATCCCCCAGCTCGTTGCGCCAGGAGGGGTAGTTGTGGCCGCCCGAGTACTCGCGGTAGAAGGGCGCGTAGCCCCGTGCGACGAGCAGGTCGCGCGCGCGCTGGTTGCAGTCGCGCAGCATCTCGTAGCGGCCGACATCAATCCAGAACGAGACCGGGGCGCGCGGCGCATAACGGATCAGGTCCATGGCGACCAGGTCGAAGCTGTGGCCCTCGTCAAAGGGGATGGCAAAGGCGCCCGACTGGCTGAGCACGCGGCCGAAGATTTCCGGGGCGCGCAGGCCGATGTAGCTGGCCATCACCCCGCCCATCGACGCGCCCAGCACGCCATGCGCGCCGGGCTCCGTGCTGAGGGTGAGGTGCTGCGCGGCAAACGGCAGCACCGCTGACGTGATGAGGTTGACCGTGGCGTCGCTGCATGCGTATTCGAGATAGCGCGCGTCGCGGCGGCTTGAGGCGATCATCGCCAGGGCGATCGGGCGGATGCGGCCGGCCGCGATGAGGTTGTCGACGATGACATCCAGCCGGGCGCGACGCAGGTAATCCTGACCATCCAGGACGACGAGCAGCGGTACCGGACCCGGGGCCGGCGGGCGATACAGGTATAGCGTCCGCGTCGTGCCCGCGATCAGCTCGGCCGGGGCGAGGGTGTGGCGGGTGAGCGTGCCCTTCGGCACGCCGCGCTGACGACGCAGCCAGGGGCTCGGCGCGGCGTCTGGTCCATAGAAATAAGCGTTGGTCGCGCCGATGCCATTGGGCGTCTGGCGCGGGTTGAGTGGATCGCCGAGACGCTTGCCGGCGACGAAGTATTCGTACTCCATGTAGACGTTGCGCGGGAAGCGCATCGTCGTCGACCACACCCCCGGGGCGACCTCGCGCATGTTGGGCTCGCCGTCGCGCTGGCCCTCCCAGTCATCGAAATCGCCCGAGAGCCGCACCGGGCGCTTCGACGCGCGGGCGAAGGTGACCTCGATCTCATCGGTGCCGACAGGGCGGAGGTGCGGGCCGCCCTCGTTGCGGGCCTGCGTGAGAAGGGTGTGGACCATGCCGGTATTCTAGGTCTGCGCAGGCCATGGCCTACAATTCCGCGCGATGCTTACTGTTCTTGGACTCGGGCCCGCGGATGCCCGTCTGTTGACGCGCGAGGCGTGGGCGGCGCTCGAAGCGGCTCCCCTCGTTCTGCTGCGCACGGCCCGGCACCCGGCCGTTGCCGGCCTGCCAAAGGCGCTGCGACGGCGCTCGTTCGATCGCGAATACGCACGGGGCGAGAACTTCGAGGCGGTGTATCAGCGCATCGTCGAGGCCGTGTTGGCGCAGGCGCGCCGCGGCGACGTGCTCTATGCCGTGCCGGGGCATCCGCTGGTGGGCGAGGCGACGACGCCGGCGCTGCTCGCACGGGCGCGGAGCGAGGGCATCCCCACCCGCGTGATCGGCGGGATGTCATTTGTCGAGCCCTGTCTGGAGCAGCTGGCCGCGGCAGGTGTGTATGTCGATCCGTTGGACGGACTTCAGGTGTGCGACGCGCTCGACCTGGCCGCACAGCACCACCCCGCGCTCAACCCGGACAAGCCGGCGCTGGTCGCGCAGATCGACGCGCGCGGCGTCGCCTCCGAAGTCAAGCTGACGCTGATGAACCAGCTCGCGCCGGAGCATGCGGTGTGGGTGGTGAATGGCCCTGACCCCGCGCACCCGCGACGGCGGCGGCCGGCGGTGTCGGTGGCGCTGGGCGTGCTCGACCATCAGGAGGCGTTCGATCACCTCACCTCGCTGTTTGTGCCGGCGCTTCCGCGCCTGGAGGGCTGGGGCGCGGCGAGTGTGGAGGGCCTGCATGACACGCTGGCCCGGCTGCGCGCGCCGGATGGCTGTCCGTGGGATCAGAAGCAGACGCCGGAGAGCATGCGCGAGGCGATCCTCGAAGAAGCCTGCGAGGTCATTGACGCCATCGACGCCGGGGACACCGGCGCGCTGGTCGAGGAGCTGGGGGACCTGCTCTTCAACGTGCTCTTCCAGGCTCAGATCGCGACCGAGGCGGCGCAATTTCGGATGGGCGACGTCGTCGCGGCGGTGGATGCCAAACTCAAGCGCCGCCATCCCCACATCTTTGGCGATGTCACGGTCTCGGGCGTCGGCGAGGTGCTGACGAACTGGGAGGCGATCAAGCGCCAGGAGCACGCTGCGCGCGGCAAGGCGCGCACATCCGCGCTGGATGGCATCCCCGCCGCGCTGCCCGCGCTGGCGCAATCGCAGAAGCTGCAACATCGCGCGGAGCGGGCTGGCTTCAAGTGGGAGACGCGCGAGCAGCGTTTGCGCAAGGTGCGCGAGGAGCTGCGTGAGGTGATCGCGGCGCGCAGCAAGGCCCATCTTGCGGAGGAGCTTGGAGACTTGCTCTTTACGTTGGTCAACTACGCCGAGGGACATGGCATCGATGCCGAGCTGGCGCTGCGGGCGGCGAATCGCAAGTTCGGCCGGCGTTTCCGTGGCGTCGAGGCGCTGGCCGAGGCGCGCGGGATCGTGATGAAGACGGCCTCGCTGCGCACCTTGACGGGGCTGTGGCGTGAGGCCAAGGCGGGCCAGAAGGCAGGCCGGGCATGAAGCTGGCGGTCCTGGCGGACATTCACAGCAACCTGCCCGCGCTCGAAGCGGTGGCGGCCGACATCGATGCGTGGCGGCCGGATGCCGTGGTCGTGGCCGGCGACATCGTCAACCGCGGCCCACGCCCGGCCGAGTGCTGGGCGTTTGTCAAGCAGCGCGAGCGCGAGCAGGGCTGGCTGCTGCTGCGGGGCAATCACGAGGACTACGTGATCGCGCACGCGAAGCCGGGTGCGCCGCGCACCGGCGTGCACTTCGAGCTCTTTCAGTCCTCGTATTTCACCTACACGCGGCTTGGATCGGACGCCGCCCCGCTCATCGCGCTGCCCTTCGCGCTGGACTTTGGCGCGCCGGAGCCGACGAGCAGCCCGGACCCGGACCGCCGCATCGTCGGGCTGCCGCCGCTGGCCGCGGAGGCCGGGCATGTCCGGGTGACGCATGCCTCGATGCTGCACAACCGCGATTGCGTCTGGCCGTTTACGTCGGTCGATGACATGCAGGCCAAGGCCGGGCTTCCCGCGCCGACGCTTTTCTGTGTCGGGCATACCCATGTGCCGGTGGTGCGCCAGGTCGGCCCAACGCTCATCGTCAACGTCGGCTCGGTGGGGATGCCCTTTGACCGCGTGCCGCGGGCGGCCTATGCGCGCTGCGTGTTGCACAACGGCGAATGGGGTGCGCGCGTGGTGCGCCTGGACTATGACCGGGCGCGCGCCGAGCGCGACTTCACCGAGAGTGGCTATCTCGCGGAGGGTGGGCCGCTGGCGCGGCTTCAGGTGATCGAGCTGCGCGAGGCGCGCTCGCAGCTGTTTGGCTGGATGCACCACTTCGAACAGCGCGTCGTGAATGGCGAGCTCAGCATGAGCGAGTCGGTCGACGAATTCATCCGGCGCGGGCTGTAGAAAAATGCGCGGGGCGCGCCTGTGACAGCGCGCCCCGCGTGAATGACCGTGCGGGGGTTAGCCCAGCGCGGCGATGTCCTTCTTGACCGGCTCGCCTTCCTTCTCCAGCGTGGCGGTGATGTCCTTCCACACGGTGAGGGCGTCTTCCTTGCCGATGACGATGCGCTCGAGGCCCTTGCCGATGATCTGGTCGCCGCCGGGGATGAACACGCGGGCAGCATCCTGCGCGCGGGTCTTGGGCAGCTGATCGACGGCGGTCTTGGCCTGCGGGGTCTTCGCGAAGAAGGCCTTGTAGGACTCAGCCTCGGCCGTGGTCTTGCGCACCGGCATGTAGCCGGTGTTCTGCGAGAAGTAGGCGCCGCCTTCGGTGCCGGTCATGTAGTTGATGAACTTCATGGCCGCCTGCGCCTTCTCCTTCGGAGCGGTGGAGAGGATGCCGATGCCCGAGCCGCCGGTGCAGCAGCCGAAGTTCTTCTCCATCGGGAGGAACGCGGTGCCGACCTTGAACTGTGCATCCTTGAGCACGCCGCCCAGGCTGCCCGTCGACATGATCGCCGACGCGCACAGGCCCGAGATGAAGTCCTTCTGCGGGTCCGCGGTGACGTGCGCCCACTTGGCCTTGTTGACGCTGTCCGCCATGAACTGCGCGGCGCGCACGGTCTCCGGGTCGGTGAGCATGTACTTGGTCAGGGCCATGTCGCTGTAGCCGCCGCCAAACTGCCAGGCCGTGCACATGAACACCCACGCGTTGTAGGATGCGCCGTTCGAATGCGCGAAGGCCGACACCTTCATCGTGTCGCCCTCCTTCTTGATCAGCTTGGGGGCCATGTCGACATACTCGGCCCACGTGGCCGGGGCCTTGCTGAAGCCGGCGGCCTGATACATGTCCATGTTGTAGTAGAAGAGCGGCGTCGAGCGGGCATACGGAATCCAGTACTGCACGCCCTTGCGCACGCCCTCATTCCACAGCGAGTCCACGAACTCGGCCGGGTTGAGCTTCTCGGCGGTGATGTAGTCGTTCATCGGCTGCAGCGCCTTGGCGCGCATGAACTTGAACCACCACACGTCGGAGAGCAGGCACATGTCCGGCGCCTGCTTGGCGGCCAGCGCGTTCGTCAGCTTGTTGGCCGTCTCTTCGTAGTTGCCCTGCACCTGAACGGTGACCTTGACATCCTTCTGCGCAGCGTTGAACTTGGCGGCCACTTCGCCGTCGGTCTTCTCGTTCACGCCACCGCTGAAGCCCCAGTACACGACCTCAACGACGGAGCCGGGCTTGCTGACCACGGTCGGGGCCGCAACGGGCGCCGACGTGGGGGCGGCGGGGGCAGCACCCTGGCCGCAGGCCGCGAGTGCCGCGGCACCGGCACCAAAGCCGATCCCGCGCAGCAGGCGGCGGCGGGAAATCGGGGTCTCGAAAACGGTCTTCTGTTTCCTGGACATTCTGTCTCCTTTTGATCGCCTGCGCGCATCCGGCGCGCGGGCTGTCGAACGTTGGACCTTTCAGCCCTTGACGGCACCCGCTGCGAGGCCTTCCACGACGAACCGTTGCACGAGCAGGAAGACGACGATGACGGGGACGACAACAAACAAAGCGCCGGCCATGACTACCCCCCACTCGGTGTTGCCTTCAGCATCGAGCAGGCGGGAGATGGCGATCGGCAGGGTGCGGAGCTGGTCGGAGTAGGTGACGATGAGCGGCCACAGATACTCGTTCCACTTCGCGGTGAATGAAAGCAGCCCACTCGTCGCGATCGCCGGGGTTGCCACCGGGACGACGACGTTGAGCATGGTCTGGAAGTGACTGGCGCCATCCACCTTGGAGGCGTCGGTCAGGTCCATCGGGATGGTGCGGAAGTACTGGCGGAGCAGGAAGGTGCCAAACGCGATCGAGGCACCGGGCAGGAAGATGGCCAGCCAACCCTTGATGAAGTCTGCGGTCTCCAACGTGCCGCCCTTGGTGATCAGCAGGCCCATGTTGGCGATGGTGAGGAAGTTGGGCACGATGACGACTTGCTCGGGCACCATCAGCGCGATCAGCAGCAGGATGAAGACGGCGTTGCGGAAGGGGAAGCGGATGAAGACCAGCGCATACGCCGTGGTCACGGCCATGACGATCTCCGCCGTGGCCCCCATCAGCGTCGTCGCGATGCTGTTGATGTAGTAGCTGCTGAACTTGGCCCCCGTCCACGCCTTGGTGAAGTTGTCGAACTGGAAGCTGGCCGGCAGGAACTGCGGGTTGGCGGTCAGAATCTCCTTGTTGGCCTTGAAGGCGCCGATCACCAGCCAGAACACGGGCAGGCCGATGAAGACGATGAGCAGCAGCAGGCCGAGGTAGCCAAATGCCTTGCCGATGAATCGTTGAGTCTTGAGCGACATGGCACTTCCCCTAGTTGGCGTAGCTGACGCGCCGCTCCAGCAAGCGAAGCTGGAGGATGGTGACGATCAACATGATGACGAAGAGCACCAGCCCGATCACCGAGGCGCGCCCAACGGACGTGTTCGTGCCAAAGCCCAGCTCGTAGAGCCGGTAGATCAGCACGTTGGTTGCGTTGACGGGGCCACCGCCGGTCATGATGCGGATGAGGTCGAAGGCCTGGAAGGAGTTCAGCACCAGCGTGACGGCGAGGAAGAAGGTGACCGGCGAGAGGCCGGGGATGGTGACGTTGCGGAAGCGTTGCATGGCGTTGGCGCCATCGACGCGGGCGGCTTCATAAAGGTCGTTGGGGATGGCCTGCAGGCCGGCGACGAAGATCACCACGGCATAGCCGAGATTCTTCCAGACATACACGATGATGATGGCGATCATCGCCCAGGCCGGGTCATACAACCAGCGCGGCGGGTTGATCGCAAGCGGCTTCAGCAGTTGCAGGATCAGACCGTTGCGCGGGTCGAAGATGTAGATCCACACCACGGCCACGGCCGAGCCGGCCAGCACGGTGGGTGAGAAGACCAGGCTGCGCACCGCGTCGCGCATGCGCAGCTTCTGATTGAGGAGTAGCGCCACGAGCAGGCCCAGGGTCAGGATGATGACGACCACGGCGACGGTGAACACCAGCGTGTTGCGCATGATGACGCTCGTCTGCGAGTCGGTGAAGACATCCTTGAAGTTGGTGAGCCCGATGAACTCGCCCGTGTCGGTAAACGTGTTGTAGTCCTGAAATGACAGCAGCACGTTGCGCAGCAACGGGTAGTATGTGAAGGCGAAAAAGAGGGCGAGGTTCGGGCCCACGAAAAGCAGGAAGGTCAACCATTCCCGCCAATCCCGGCGCGCCAACCTGCTGAACGACATGCGGCTGGTGAGCGATTGCGTCATGGCGTTGAGATTATAGGGGCGTACCGCGTGGCCGGGCGCTCCGGGAGCAGGGGCAGGAGCGCGTGCGCAGCCGCCAGCAGCGCCTCATCCCGGCCGAAGCCGGCTGCGAGCTGGAGGCCGAGTGGCAAGCCGGCGGCGTCGCGCGCCAGGGGGAGGGCGAGGGCGGGCAGGCCTGCCTGCGACCAGGGCAGGTTCATGACCGGGTCTCCGGTCGAGGACAGCCCCCGCGGGGCCGCGCCGACCGCGGCCGGCGACGCCCACAGGTCGATGCCCTCCCGGCGCATGACCGCTTCGATGTCGGCCCGCAGGGTGAGGCGGGCCTCGCGGATGGCCCCGGCCCGCACAACGCTGACGCCCTGTCCACGCTCGATCAGCTCGACGGTGCGGGGGTGATACAGCGGCCGGTGCGCGGCGTACCAGTCGCGGTGGACGTGGGCGGCCTCGTGGGCGGTCAGGTCGTACTGCCGCTCGCGGATGGCCTCGAAGTCGTCGAACATCGGCACCGACACAATCGGGATGCCCGCCCGGCTGAGGCGGGTCAGCGCATTGCGGAAGGCGGCTTCCATCACCGGGTCGCAGCGGCGCAGGTAGGCACCCTCGGGCACGCCGAGCACGGGTGCGGTTGGCTGCGTGGCGGCGTGCCAGTCCGGGACCAGCACCTGGCAAGCCTTGTCGAGCAGGGGTAGGTCCGCGGCCAGCAGCCCGACGTGGTCGAACGATGGCGACAGCGGGATCACGCCCTTGCGCGAGAGGCGCTCGTAGCTGGGCTTGAAGCCATACACGCCGCAGAATGAGGCCGGGCGCAGGATCGAGCCGATGGTCTGGGTGCCGAGGGCGAGCGGCACCATGCTCGCCCCAACGGCCGCAGCCGACCCGCTGCTGGAGCCACCGGGGGTGTGCTCGGGATTGACCGGGTTGCGGGTGGGGCCAGGCCCGAAGAAGGCGAACTCGGTGGTGACCGCCTTCCCGGCGATCAGCGCCCCGGCGCGGCGCAGCGCGGCCACGACGGGGCCTTCCTCACCCTGCAATAGCTCGGGCGGTAGCTGGCTGCCGGCGCGGGTGGTGAACCCGCGCACGTGGAAGATGTCCTTGACCGCGACGGGGATGCCAAAGAGCGGCCCGCGGGGGGCGGGGTCGGGATGGGCGGCCTCGAGGCCGCGGAGCTCGCCGCGCAGGCGCGTCATCCGCCCGGGCTCGGGCAGAAAGGCGCGCACTGTGTCTTCGCGCGCGGCGAGGGCGGCTTCGAGGGCGTCCAGCAGCATGGGCTAGATCACGAACTTGCCGTCTTTGTAGAAGACGAGGCCGTCCGCGGTGAAGGTCGTGTCCTTCTTGACATCGGCAATCATGTCCCAGTGCACGGCGCTCTTGTTCTTCGCGCCGGTGTCGGGGTAGCCGCTGCCCACGGCCATGTGCATGGTGCCGCCGATCTTCTCGTCAAACAGGATGTTGCGCGAGAAGCGGGTGATGCCGTAGTTGGTGCCGATGGCGAATTCGCCCAACGTACGGGCCCCATGATCCGTGTCCAACACCTTGATGAGGAAGTCCTCGCCCTTCTTCGCGGTGGCGCGGGTGACCCGGCCATGCTCGAAGGTGAGCTCGACGCCCTGCACTTCGCGGCCCTGGTAGATGCAGGGGTAATCGTAGCGGATCCAGCCGTTCACCGAATCCTCGACCGGGCCGGTGTAGATCTCGCCGTCCGGGAAATTGCGCAGGCCCTGGCTGTTCATGAAGGTGCGGCCCTCGACGCTGAGCGAGAGGTCGACATTGGGACCCTTGACGGTGATGTGCTTTTTGCCCTTGAGGAAGTCGACGTAGGTCTGCTGGCGGGCGCCCATTTCGCGCCAGCGCGCGACCGGGTCGGGGTCGTTGACCATGCAGGCGCCAAAGACAAATTCGGTGAACTCGGCCAGGTTCATGTCTGAGTCCATGGCATACGCATCGGTGGGGAAGAGCGTGACGCACCAGTTGTAGGTGCCCTGGGCGCTGCGCTCCATGCGCTTGTTGAGCGAGGGGCGCAGGGCGGTCTGGACGAGCTGCATGCGGTCCGGATCGGCGCTGGTGAGGCGGCGGGTGTTGGTCTCTGCGCCGATGCGGATGTAGGCGTCGAACTTGCCTTCCTCGACCGAGAGCGCCTCGACGGGTGTGGGGTTCTTCAGCGCCCACTCCGAGCCGTATTGCAGAAGGACTTCCTGGGCACCGGGGATGTCGGCGCGCATGAAGGCGTTGCCGCCCGCCTTGAGCACTTCCTTGTAGAGCTCGAGCATGAGCGGGGCGGCGGGGGCTTGTGACCAGATGTAGACCATCTGGCCGGGTTTCACGGCGATCGAATAGTTGACGATAACACTCGCCATTCGAGAGAATCTTGGGTCAAACATGGTGTGGGAATGGTAGCACCCGGGGCGGAAGCCGGATTCGTGTTGAATGGGTGCCCGCGACATGGAAAGGGCAAGCAGAGCGCACAACGATTAAAAAACAGATTTGCTCCACCTGCCGACGTTGCGCAGGGTGCCAAGGCTATAATGCCCACCCGCCAGCCCTGGCCCCACACATGTCCACACAGCGCACCGCCATCATCATTGGCGCCGGACCCGCCGGCCTTACCGCGGCCCACGAATTGCTGGCGCAGACCGATGTCCTTCCCATCGTGTTTGAGGCGGGTGAGATCGTCGGCGGGCTGTCGCAGACCGTCAATTACAAGGGCAATCGCATCGATATCGGCGGGCATCGCTTCTTCTCAAAGGCCGACCAGGTCATGCAATGGTGGCTGAAGGTGCTGCCCCTCGAGCGGGTTGCCGGCGAGGGCGGCGACGTGACCCTGACGTATCAGCAGCAGCAGCGCTCGATGAGCGCTGGGGAGGGGCCGGATCCCGCCCGCACGGATCGGGTCATGCTGCTGCGAAGCCGGCTGTCCCGCATTCTGTATTTGCGCAAATTCTTTGATTACCCGATCAGCCTCAGCGTTTCGACAATTGCCAACCTGGGGCTATGGCGCACGTTCAAGGTCGGCGTGAGTTACCTTGGCGCGCGGCTCCGGCCCATCAAGCA
The DNA here is from genome assembly GCA_019694215.1 of Thermoflexales bacterium. Taxonomy (GTDB): domain Bacteria; phylum Chloroflexota; class Anaerolineae; order J036; family Brachytrichaceae; genus Brachythrix. Next base: position 6,914 of record JAIBCK010000038.1, on the reverse strand, counting down.
GGAGCGCTCACTCGAAGACTTCTTCATCAATCGCTTTGGGCGCGCGCTGTATCTCACCTTCTTCAAGAGCTACACCGAGAAGGTGTGGGGCCTGCCATGCGATCAGATCAGCCCCGAGTGGGGTGCACAACGGGTGAAGGGCCTCTCGATCAGCAAGGCCATCGCGCATGCGCTGCGCAGCATTTTTGCGCGTGATCGGAGCTTGAATCAGAAGGGCACCGAGACCAGCCTGATCGAGCGCTTCATGTATCCGAAGCTGGGGCCGGGCCAGCTCTGGGAGACTGTTGCGGTGGGCCTGGTGGCCGGTGGGGCCAGCGTGCGCACGCGCTGCAAGGTCGTCGGGGTGCGGCGCTCCGGCACGCGCATCATCGGCGTTGACGTGTTGGATGAGGCGAGCGGTCGCGTCGAGTCACACGATGCCGACTTTGTTTTCTCGACCATGCCCGTACGCGATCTTGTGGCCCAACTCGACCGCGAGTCCCCCGTCCCCGAGGCGGTGCGGCAGGTTGCGCAGGGCCTGATGTATCGCGATTTCATCACCGTAGGCGTGCTTCTCAAGAAGCTCGTTGCGCGCGCACCGGATGGCAGCGCGATTCGCGACAACTGGATCTACGTTCAGGAACCTGATGTCAAGATCGGGCGGATTCAGCTGTTCAATAACTGGAGCCCGTACATGGTTCGCGATCCGGAGACGTCCTGGATCGGCCTGGAATACTTTTGCAATGAGGGCGACGATCTGTGGCGCATGTCGGATGGTGACTTCAGTACGTTTGCCGTCGGTGAACTGGAGAAGATCGGACTGGCGCGCGCCGCGGATGTTCTGGACAGTGTGGTCATCCGCGTGCCCAAGACGTATCCGGCGTACTTCGGCTCATACGAACACTTCGGCACCGTTCGTGAGTATCTCGACACCTTCACGAATCTGTTTCTGATTGGCCGCAATGGCATGCATCGATACAACAACCAGGATCATTCCATGCTGACGGCGATGAAGGCGGTTGAGAACATCCGGGACGGCGTTACCAGCAAGGAGAACATCTGGGCGGTCAACGTCGAGCAGGAATACCACGAGGAACGCGGCGAGGGCTAGTTGATATCGAGCGTCCCGACCAGCACGAAGTCGGCCCCGGTTGATGTCGTGAGCCGGCGTCCATCCGCCCGTTGATAGAGGCCGATTCGAATCTGATACTCGCCCGGCGGAACGCCTGTCGGCACCAGCAGCGCGCGCGGGTCGTCAACGCCTTCATTTGGCTTCCAGGTGAAGGCGGGGCGCAGGCCATTGACGGCATCGCCGTCGTTTTGGGCGATCAGCCTTCCGTCCGGCCCGATCAGGTGCGTAAAGATCGCAAGGTCGCCTGTGGGCTGCGAGGGCATCCACCGCACGTTCAGGCGCACAACGTCTCCCGGTCTGGCACTGCGTCGCTGCGGGGTGTAGCCGAGCTGGACGCGATCCCCGAAGGAGGTGGCGGTGCCCGGCGGCTCGAATGGTGACGACTCGAACAGGAGGACGCTGAGAGATCCCGCGCGGAAGCGGGCGGCGTAGGCGGTGTTGCGCTTGAGCCACTGGGCCGAGAGCGTCGCCGTGTCATCTGGATTACGATTGAAATTGAGATGCCACACCCGCGGGTGGGCGGCGGACACAGGCGCCATCAGGGCCTCGAGGTCCCGGCCATCCTGCTGGTAGAAGTCGCGCACCCAGGTGAGCGAACGCAGGGTTTCCGGCGCGTAACTCGCCCACATGCCGTCCATCCAGATGTACGTTCCGAGGGCGGCATCACCCTCGCGAGTCAACGGACGAACCTGGGCGATCAGTGGTCGGAAGTCGTTGTCGGTGTCGATCCGTGCGCTGTAGAAGGTGCCCAGGCCGGCGATCTCGGTCGCCGCCAGCGCCACCCCCCCGGCCAGATGGAGGGCGCTGCGCTGGCCCAACAGCGCCACCATGGGGGCCATGAACATCGGCAGTGACCAGAGCAGGAATCTCGGATAAAAGATCGACAGGCGCGGCTCGACGACCAGCGCGAAAACGAGCGCGATCATCCCCGATGCGCCGACGAGCATGAGGCGTGCGCGTCTGTGGGCCATGAACAGGCCAGCCACCCACAGCCCGGCGAAGAGGAAGGCACCGATCAGCACGACTGTCCCTTCCACCGTGCGCCCCAGCGCAAACTCGCCGAGGATGTTGCCGAGCACGGTGAGCGGCGCGAAGGGATGGGGCGTGCCTGCGACCCTGGCTCCGCCCGCCAGAATGCCCCGCCAGGCCAACGCGATCCAGAGCCCGACCGGCCCACTGGCCAGGGCTTGAAGCATCGCGCGGCGCGGCGCATCGCGCCGGAGTTGGCTGCGGTCGGCGAGAAGCCAGACCCACTGCATGGCGAGCAGCGGCGCGCTGAAGTAGTGCGCGCCAAGCATGAACAACGTGCAAAAGACATACGCGGCGGGTGCCAGCCGTGATCGGCCGATCCTGAGCCAGGCCAGGCTCGACGCGAGCGCCATGGCCGAGACCAGGGCATAGCTCTTGGCCTCCTGCGAGTAGTCGACGTGAAAGGGCGAGACGGCCAGCAGCGCCATGACGAGCAGCGCGGCCTGCGGGCGCAGTCCCAACGCGCGCCCGAATGGCCAGGTCAACGCGACGGCCACTACCCCCAGCCCGGCCGACAGGGCACGAATTGCAAAGGGCGACGTGCCCGCAAGCGTCATCCAAACGCCCAGCAGGATGCGGTGGGCGGGCGGATCCGCCTCGGCATTGTCATTGCTCAGCGCAAGGACATCCGGCCAGTGCAGGCCGAAGTACACGCTGTTGCCCTCGTCAAAGTGGAGGGGGCGGCGCTCGACGGCATTCACCCGCAACAGCAACGCGATCAGCACGATCATGCCGGCGAGGAGGGCTTGAATGCGTCGCCGGTTCATGGCAGATTCACCCGCAGGGACGGCATGCCAACGCCGCCCGGCGGTGACAGGATTTCATGCGTTGTGCCGGATCGCGCTGCGGTTGCATCGTTGCGTCGCCTAGTAGGCCCGCGCGACGAGGGCGCGCTCGGTGACGGGCTTGCCGGTCACGACACACGTCCACTCGCCGGGTTCCTGGTCAAAGGGGAAGTTGCGGTTGGTCACCTGGAGCTCCTCCTTGAGCCGGGCATCGACGGCGGGATCATCCAGCAGTGGCGTGAGCGCCCAGCCGTCCTGCACCGCGGCCTTGAGTTCGTCCCAGGTGTTGGCCTCGCGAATATTCGCCTTCTGGAAGGCCTCGGCCTGGCGCAGCAGCGAATTGTGGATGTCCTCGAACAGCGCCTTGATCTTCTCGGGCAGACCATCCTGCGGGGTGAAGGACTTGCCGGCCTTGCCCGGGATGTCGCGTCGCGCCAGGGCCACGCTGTTGTTGGCCACGTCCTTCGGGCCGATCTCGACGCGCACCGGCACACCGCGCATCTCCCAGTCGTTGAACTTGAAGCCGGGGGTCTCGTCACGGTCATCGAGACGGACGCGGATGCCCGCCGCCTTGAGCGCGCGGAAGATGCGGTCGGCGGCCTCCATCACGCGGCTCTTTTCGTCGTCGGTCTTGTAGATCGGGACGATGACGGCCTGCAGCGGCGCGATGCGCGGCGGCAGGCGCAGGCCCTGATCGTCGCCATGGACCATGATCATGCCGCCCATGAAGCGCCAGCTCAGGCCCCAGGACGTCGTCCAGCAATGCTTCTCGACGTTGTCGCGATCCAGGAACTTGATGTCAAAGGCGCGCGCAAAGTTCTGCCCGAGGTCGTGGCTGGTGCCGGCCTGTAGGGCGCGCCTGTCTCCCATCATCGCCTCGATCGAAAGCGTGTTGATCGCGCCGGCGAAGCGCTCGTTGCGGCTCTTGCGGCCCTTGACGCTGGGCATGGCGCAGTCTTCCACGCCGTGGGCGTGATAGACATTCAGCATCTGCTGAACCTCGGCCCAGGATTCCTCGTGCGTGGCGTGGGCGGTGTGGCCCTCCTGCCAGTAGAACTCCATCGTGCGGAGGAAGGGCTTGGTGCGTTTTTCCCAACGCACAACGCTATTCCACAAGTTGATCAGGATGGGCAGATCGCGGTAGCTCTTCACCCACTGCGCATACGAGTGCCCGATGATGGTCTCGCTGGTCGGGCGCACGACGAGCGGCTCCTCGAGCTCCTCACCACCGCCATGGGTGACGACCGCGAGCTCGGGCGAGAAGCCCTCGACGTGCGAGGCCTCGCGCTTGAGGAAGCTCATCGGGATGAAGAGCGGGAAGGCGGCGTTGCTGTGCCCGGTGTCCTTGAAGCGCTTGTCCAGGCTGTCGCGCATGTTCTCGTAGAGCGTCCAGCCATACGGCTTGACGACGATGCAGCCGCGCACCGGCGCATAGTCGAACATGTCGGCCTCGCGCAGCACATCGAGATACCACTGCGAGAAATCTTCAGAACGGGGAGTGATCTTGGCCATTTAGCGTTTCCAGTCGGGGAAGAATTCGTTGACGTCGGGACGCAGGTCGATCGGCGTTGCGCCGGCCCCCTGCGCGGTGATCAGGTGCAGCGTGAAGCCGCGCGGCAGGTTGACGGTGTAGGCGAGCAGGGCGTCGTCGGGCGACCAGGTCGGATGCGTCGCGGGCTCGGTGCCCTGGGTCAGCGCGATCGATTTGCCGGTCTCGAGTGTCAGGACATACAGGTCGAAGACGCCCGTCGCGTCCGACGCATACGCCAGCTTTTTGCCATCGTGCGAGAAGACGGGGTATTGGAAGTTCACCCGCTCATTCCGCAGCAGGAACTTTTGCTCGGCGGCCCCGGTCAGGCTGACCTCGAGGACCATGAGCTGGCGATTGCCGAACTGACTGTCCTCGGTGCTGACAAAGGCGATGCGGCTGCCATCTGGCGACCAGGTGGGCTGCTCGTGATCGCCCTTGCGTGTGGTCAGGCGGCGCAGCCCGGTGCCATCGGCGCGGATGTAATACAGGTCCTTCTGCCCGGCATCGTTGCTGACGAAGACGAGCGCGGCGCCATCGGGCGCCCAGGCGGCCTCGCCCGAGGCTTTCAACGTCGTGAGCGGGCGTGCGTGCGTGCCATCGGCATCGATCAGCCAGAGCTGGCTGCCCCCATCAACCTCGAGGGTGGCGACGGCGGTGCGCCCGTCCGGCGACCAGCGCGCGCCATACAGATCGCCGCGCGCGGCGCGATACAACGGCTTGCGGTTCGAGCCGTCGGCGTTCATCGTGTACAGCGCAAAGACCCCATCCGAACCGGTGGCCGAGAACAGAATCGTGCCCTGCGGAACGATGCGGATCGGGGTGGCCGTCGCGGCGGGGGTGGGGGTCGGGACGCAGGCGCTGAGCGCCATCGCACACACCATCGCGCCGGCGGCGACGGTGGCCAGGAAAGAGGGTCTTCGGATCACAACGTCATCAGTCGCCTGGCCGAGATTGTCGCCGGGCCCGGAGATTATACGCAGCCAAGAGCGCGCCAGCGGGGACGCATCCGCACGCGGACGAACTGGGTGCGATGGGCTGTGCGTGGGTGCCCTCCAATCATCCGTTTCATCCGTTACGATGCCTGTCATGAATGCCGCCCTTTCGCCCCTGGCCGCCGAAGCCGTGCAGCACTTGCGGGCGCTGTTGCGCATCGATACGTCGAACCCGCCCGGCAATGAGCGTCTCGCCGCGGACTACATCGCCGGGGTGTTGCGCGCCGCGGGCGTCGAGGCGACGGTGATCGAAACGGCACCCGGGCGCGGCAACGTCATCGCGCGCCTGCGTGGAACCGGCGCGGCTGGCGCCCTGCTGCTTTACAGCCATCTCGATGTCGTGCCGGTGGAGCGCGACCGTTGGACGGTGGATCCCTTCGCAGCGGTGGTTCGGGACGGGCACGTGTACGGGCGCGGCGCGGTGGACATGAAGGGGATCGGGGCGATGCAACTGGCGGTGTTTCTGACGCTGGCGCGCCAGCAGCAGGCGGGCCGCGCACGTTTTGCGCGCGACTTGATCCTGGCGGCCACCGCCGACGAGGAGACCGACGACAACCAGGGCATGGGACCGTTGTGCGCTTCTCATCCCGAGCTCCTGCGCGCCGAGTATGCCTGGAGCGAGTTTGGCGGGTACCCGCTGCCGGTCGGCGGGAAGACCTTCTATCCAATCCAGACCGGCGAAAAGGGCACGGCGTGGCTGACGCTGCGGGTGAGCGGCACGCCCGGGCATGCCAGCATCCCGCGTGATGACAACGCGGTCGTGAAGCTGGCCCGCGTGCTGGACCGACTCGATCGCCTGCGCCTGCCGCTGCGCCTGACGCCCACGGCACGCGCCATGCTGAAAGGACTGGCGGACGGCCTGGGAGGCGCGCCGGCGCTTGCGCTTCGGGCGGTGCTGTCTGGGGAGCAAGCCTTCCCCTCTCTCTCCGACTGGATGCTGGATGCGACCGAGCTGACGGCCGAGCTGCGGGCAATTACGCACAACACGGTGACGCCGACCGGGCTGCGGGCAGGCTACAAGACCAATGTCGTACCCTCCGAGGCCAGCGCGACGCTGGACTGCCGCGTGTTGCCGGGCAGCAGCGCCGAGGAGCTGATCGCCGATCTGCAGCGGGGGCTGGGTGAGGCGGCGCGGGGGATCACCTTCACGCTGGACTCGTCGTCGCCGCCGGTTGAGTTCCCGGCTGACACCCCGATGATGGATGTCATCCGACGGGCGATCCAGAAGCACGATCCGAACGGCATCGTCATTCCCACCATGCTGACCGGTGCGACGGATGCCAAACACGTCGCCACGCTCGGCGCGGTGTGCTATGGCTTCTCACCGCTCCGGTTCGCCCCCGGCGAGTCCCTGTTGTCGCTTGCGCACGGCCACGATGAGCGCGTGTCAATCGAGGGCCTGGCGTGGGGGGCGCAGGTGATGTACGATGCGGTGGTGCTGGCCCTGTCGCAGGCATGAGCCGCGC
>JAIBCK010000037.1 GCA_019694215.1 Thermoflexales bacterium | reverse complement strand
CGTCATCCGTCATGCGTTGGGGGTGCCTGCATGGCAAAGGGTCGCTGTTGGACAGACGATCGCGTCATGCGTCATCCGTCATGCGTTGGGGGTGCCTGCATGGCAAAGGGTCGCTGTTGGACAGACGATCGCGTCATGCGTCATCCGTCATGCGTTGGGGGTGCCTGCATGGCAAAGGGTCGCTGTTGGACAGACGGTGCGGGAGTTCAGTAGGGGCGAAGCGATCGCCACCGGGTCAAGGCAGGGGGCAGCGTATCGGCGATCGCTTCGCCCACCCCGCGCCCGTGCGGGCCTTCCGTTCCGATGTGCATGCCGGGTGACGCGACCCGGCCTTCGGCCGTTTTGCCAAGTCGAAGGATGCGGGCGGGACCTCGGGCCGCAGGCGCGTCCTTCGACTTCAGCGGTCGGCCTGCGGCCGCCCGCTTCCGCTCAGGATGCTTCGATGTTGTGTAGGTTGTATCCCTCCGACCCTTCGCCTTCTGCCGCTGCGTCGGCGATCAGAACCCCGCGATACCCAGGGCACCGAGGGCAAGCGTGAAGAGCGGGGCCAGGATCAGCGCCGGCAAAAAGTTGGCCATGCGGATCTGCTTGATCTCGAGCAGTGACAAGGCGACCCCAAAGGTCATCAGGCCACCGACGAGAGACAGCATCGCGATCACCAGCGGCGACATGATCGACTGCGCCGAGGAGGCCAGCAGCGTCAGCCCGCCCTGGATGACAAGCACAGACAACGCGCTAAACGCAACCCCGATGCCCAGCGAAGACGCATACGCCATCGAGCTGAACAGGTCCAGCGCGCTCTTGATCCCGATCAGCGATATGTTGCCGCTCAGCCCGTCCTGGATCGACCCAAGAAAGGTCATCGGCCCGATGCAGAACAGCACGCTACACGTGACAAAGCCGCGCACAAACCGCGCGGTCTCCGCCGCATCCGGGGCACCGCTCCCCGCCCGCGCCAGGCGCGTCTCGATCCAGCGCGCCAGCCGTGCCATGGCTCCCTCGATGTCCAGCACTTCGCCTGCCACGGCACCGAGCAGCAGCGCAAACAGGGCGGTCATGAACTTGACCGGGGGATTGACCTGGCCGGCCATCGCATCGACAACACTGATGGCCGAGTAGCCGAGCGTGACCAGCCCCAACCCGTGCAAGACCGTCTCGCGCATGCGGACCGGCAGCCGGCCACCCACCGTCACACCGACCATCGAACCGAGCACGACGGTGAAAATATTGAGCAGAAAGCCCATTGCGGTGCGCTATTCGCCAGCGGCCTGGGTCGTCGGCAATTGCTGGAGTTTGAGCTCGGCCTCAGCCAGCAGCTGGCTGCACTGCGCCGCCAGCGCCTGGCCGCGCTCGTGCAGGACCAGCGCGTCCTCGAGGGGCAGCTCGCCCTTCTCCAGCGTTGCGACGATGGCCTCCAGTTCCGTGAAGACGGCTTCGAAGGTGCGGGCGCGCCCTCCGGGCGCAGCGGGCTCCGACGGAGCCGTAGGACGTTTGGCCATGCGGGGAGTATACGCGGCACCGGTACAATCGAGGACGAGGGTGGATGCGCTCCGGTGGGCGTCCCGGTCTTCAAAACCGTTGGCAGGTTGCTCAGCAAGCTGCGGTGAGTTCGACTCTCATCCGCCCTCGTATGCCCTGGTCGCCACCGCCTGATTGGCTCCGAATCGAAACCCTCGACGTGCACGCGGCCGGTGAGCCGCTGCGCATTTTGGGCGAGGGCTTCCCGAAGCCGCCCGGCCGCACGATCCTCGAGAAGCGGCGCTACGCGCGCGAGCACCTGGACGCGCTGCGCACCGCGCTCATGCTCGAACCCCGTGGCCATGACGACATGTATGGCTGCATCCTGACCGAGCCCGTCACCGCCGACGGTGACCTTGGCGTGCTCTTCACGCACAACGAAGGCTATTCAACCATGTGCGGGCACGGCGTCATTGCGTTGGCCACGGCCGTATTCGAGACCGGGATGCGCCGCGCCGAAGGCGCGTCGCCGCTGCTGCGGCTGGACACCCCGGCTGGCCGCGTCACCGCCCGGGCGGCCTGGGATGCCGAGGCGGGTCGCGTCCGCGACGTCGCCTTCGAGAACGTCGCCTCGTTCGTCGCGGCCGCCGATCAGCGCGTTTCCGTGGCAGGCCTCGGCGAGGTGCGCTATGACCTTGCGTTTGGCGGCGCGTACTACGCCTTTGTCGAAGCCGCCCCACTCGGGCTGCGCCTGGATGGCCGCGACACCCAGGCGTTGATCGACCTCGGGATGCGCATCAAGCGTGCGGTGATGGCACAACGTACGATCACCCATCCGTTCGACCCCGATCTGGGCTTTCTGTACGGAACGATCTTCACCGGGCCGGCGTATGGCGCCAGCGCGCACAGCCGCAACGTCTGCATCTTTGCGGAAGGCGAAGTCGATCGGTCGCCGACCGGCACGGGCGTCAGCGCGCGCGTGGCGATTGAGTATGCAACCAGCCGACTCACCCTGGGTCAGCCCTTCACGGTGGAGAGCATCCTGGGGACGAGCTTCACGGGCCGCGCCCTGCGCGAGACCACGTACGGCCCGTATCGCGCCGTCGTCCCTGAGGTATCCGGCCGCGCCTGGATCACGGGGCAGCACACCTTTTTGATCGCCCCAGATGACCCCCTGCGGGCCGGTTTTCGCCTGACCCCGGCAGCAGACGCCTGAGCGCGGTCAGCCCGCGCACAGCGTGGCAATGAGCAGGTCGAGTCCTGCGATGTCGTCGATGCGCCCAGACTTGATGGCCGCGTCAATGTCGGCCACGGCCAGGTGGGCGCGTTCGAGCTCGACCATCTCAAAGCCGCGCGCCTCGGTCAGCGCGCGCTTGGCCACGAAGGGGTGCGCGCCGATCAGCTGGGCGAAGGCGGTCTCGCTCAATCGCTCGTTGTCCTTGGCCTGGATCAGGCGACGGGTGTGGTTGGCGATCGAGGTCAACACCACGAGGGGGTGCTCGCCGCGGGCGATCAGCCCGCGCGTGGCGGTGTAGGCCTCGGCGGCGCGTCGATGCGCCAGCGCGTCGACGATCTTGAAGATGTCCGGCGCCTCTTCCTCGCCCACCAGGCTCTCCACATCGGAGACGCTGATCGCGCGGCTGCCCGCATAACCGACCAGCTTATCAAGCTCGTTGTCGAGCTTGAGCATGTAGAGGCGGGCGTCCTCGTCAAAGTGATCGCGGTCGTTGCGATTGCCCTTGTTGATGCGCGCCGCAAGTGCTTCGGCGGCGCGGGCATCGAGGCTGCCACCCTTGCTCTGGGCGCGCTCGATCAGCCAGCGCCCAACGTTGGCAGGGACGTCATAGCGCTTCACGCGGCCATGCAGCTTCTCAGCCCCTTCGATCAGCGGGTGCGTCTCGGGCAGCGTGGCATCCTCGCAGAAGACCAGTGCGGTGGCTTCGGACAGGTCGGGCAGAAAGTCGACCAGCTTCTGAATCGTGCCCGTCTCGCCCTTCTTGCGACGCGGGGCTGCTTGGGCGCTCAACCAGTTGCGGACCACGATGAGCTTGCGTTCCAGGAAAAAGGGCATGGTCTGCGCGGCGTTCTGAACATCCGCCAGGGTGGCGTCCGCGCCGAGCACTGTTACATTGACGTCGGCCATCGCATCGTCGCCGACTTTGGACCGCATTCGGGCCACATCATCGTCGCGGGCAATCGAGTTGGGACCGTGAAGGACATGCCACATGCGAGCCGAGTGCCCCTACGCAGATTCGAACTGCGACCTGCGGCTTCGGAGGCCGACACTCTATCCATTGAGCTATAGGGGCGCGACAGGAGATTGTACCCGATCCTCATGCGGGAGTTACAATCCGGCCTCGTGAGCGAGCCCATCCGCGTGCTGCATTTTGCCGATCTCCACATCGGCATGGAGAACTTCGGCCAGATCGATCCGATCACCGGGCTGAACTCACGCGTGCTCGATTTCATCGCGCGGCTGAAGGAGATCGCGAGCGCCGCCGAGACGCGCGGGGCCGATCTCGTCGTGTTCGCCGGCGATGCCTTCAAGACGCGCGACCCCAACCCGACCTACCAGCGCGAGTTTGCCCGTCAGGTCAAGCGCATGGCCGATGCCGGGATCACCGTCGTCCTGCTGGTCGGCAACCACGATGTCCCGGTCGTCGACAAGCGGGCCAGCAGCGTGGACATCTTCCGCACGTTGGGCGTGGGCAATGTTCTGGTTGGCTCCGGGGCGGGACTCCACCGCGTCGAGACGCGGCGAGGACCGGTGCAGATCATCACCGTGCCCTGGCCGCAACGAACGCAGCTTATCGAGGTCGACGAGCTGCGCGGTCAGACCTCCGATGCTTTGGACGCCGAGCTTGTGCAGGCCGTGCATGAGCGCATCAACACGCTCGCCACCGAGGCCGATCCAAACACCCCCACCCTGCTCACGGGGCATTTCACCGTGGCGGGGAGTGTCTTTGGCTCGGAACGCAACGTCATGGTCGGCCGCGATGTCACCATCGCGCTCGCCGCGCTGACCCAGGCCCCGATCGACTACGTCGCGCTGGGCCACATCCACAAACATCAATCGCTCAACGGCGCCAGCTATCCGCCCGTCGTGTACTCGGGCAGCCTCGAACGCATCGACTTTGGCGAGGAACGCCAGGACAAGGGGTTCTGTTGGGTTGAGTTGTCTCGTCATGCGACACGCTGGACGTTCGAGCCTCTGGCCGTCCGCCCCTTCGTCACCATCGACGCCGACGCGACCGGCACGGACGGGGATCCCACGGACGTCGTCCTGCGCGCGATCGACCGACATGACATCGTGGACGCCATCGTGCGCGTCCGCGTGAAGCTGACCGCCGAGCAGGACCTGCGCTTCCGCAGCCGGGACGTGGAGGCCGCACTGGGCGCCGCGCGGCACGTTGCCGCCGTCACCCGCGACATCGTGCGCGAGACGCGCTCGCGGCTGGGCGTGCGCAACCCCGAGTCGCTCACTCCGATGCAATTGCTGGAGGGCTACCTGACCAGCCGCGACCTGAACGCCGATGAACGCGCGGCGGTGCTCGCGCTCGCGGAAGGCATCCTGCCGGCCAATCCCCAAACCCATGCCTAACTTCCTCGAACGCCTGCGCGAACGCCCGCTGCTCGCCGATGGTGCCATGGGCACCCTGCTCAACGCGCGCGGCATCTCGTTCGAAGACAGCTTCGAACACCTGAACATGCTGCGGCCCGAGTTCATCGCGGACATGCACCGCGAATATGCGGCGGCCGGCGCCGACATCATCGAGACCAACACCTTTGGCGCAAACCGTTATCGCCAGGCCGAGCACGACCTCGAATCAATGGTGTCCGAGTTCAACCACCGTGGTGTCGAGATCGCCCGTCAGGCAATCCGTGATGTGGGCAGCGCCGCGCTCGTCGCAGGCTCCGTCGGTCCGCTCGGTGCACAGCTTGCTCCGTTGGGTGGAGTCCGTCCTGATGAAGCCTATGCCGCCTTCCTTGAGCAGATCGGTGCGCTCAACGATGCCGGCGTCGATTTGCTGATCCTGGAGACCTTCTCGGATTTCAACGAGATCGAGCAGGCCATCCGCGCCGCCCGCAAGATCAACCCGCACCTGCCCATCGTCGCGGAAATGACCTTCAACCGCGACCAGCGCACGCTGTATGGCCTCAGCCCGGAGGCGGCGGCCCAGAAGCTGCTCTCGCTCAAGCCGGACGTGATGGGCGCCAACTGCTCGACCGGCCCCGCCTCGCTGTATGGCACGCTCGAACGCATGCGCGACGCGCTGCCGCTCGAACAGCGCCCGCTGCTCTCGGCCATGCCGAACGCCGGCTTCCCCGAGACGCGCGGAAGCCGGACGGCCTACCCGGCCAACCCGCGCTACTTCGGCGAATACGCGCGCCGCTTTGTCGCGGCGGGCGTGCGGCTGGTGGGCGGATGCTGCGGTACCACGCCCGAGCACATCGCCGCAATGCGGCAGGCTCTGGACGAGGGCATCGGACAGCCGACATTGACCCGCATCGCGATGGTCCCGCACCGCGAGGTGGCCCCCGTGGCACAACGGGAAGCGCGCGTCGCGTCGGGGCTGGCGGCGCGCCTGGCGGAGAAGCAATTCGTCGTCACCATCGAGATCGAGCCGCCAAAGGGCCACGACACGCGCGCCGTCGAGCACATCGCCCGTGATCTGGCTTCGGCCGGCGCCACGATGCTGGACATCGCCGAGGCGCCGCTCGCCCGCATGCGGATGGGCGCCCTCGCGCTCGCCCACCGCGTCCAGGACCGGGTCGGGATCGAGACCGTCCTGCATTTCCCGGTGCGCGGGCGCAACCTGGTGCGCGTGCAGGCCGATTTGCTGGCCGCGCACACCCTCGATGTGCGCAACCTCTTCGTGACCATGGGCGACCCGACCAGCATCGGTGATTACCCGCAGGCCAACGACGCGCATGACATCGTGCCCACCGGTCTGATCCAACTCATCAAGGAGAAATTCAACCGCGGCATGGACGCGGCCGGCTCCTCGATCGGCGAGCCGTGCGGCTTTGTGGTCGGCTGCGCGATGAACCTCACTCCGACCGACATGGACAAGGAGGCGCGCCTGCTACACAAGAAGATCAGCAGCGGCGCCGACTTCGCCATCACCCAGCCCGTCTTTGATGCCGGGCTGGCGCGGCGCTTCCTGGAACACTATGCCGGGCTGTATGGCCCCCTGCCCGTCCCGATCATCGCAGGCGTGCTGATGCTGGCCAGCCTGCGCCATGCTGAAGTAATGAAGAACGAGGTGCCGGGGCTGTATGTGCCGGAGCGGATTCTCGATCGCATGTCCGCCGTCGGAAACCGCACCCGCACCGAGGGCGTCGCGATCGCGCTCGAAACGGTGGACGCCCTGCGCTCCTTCATCGCCGGCGTGTATATCATCCCGACGTTTGGCAGATTTGACTTTGCCGCGCGCGTGGTCGAAGCCGCCTCGAAGCTCTAAGAGACAACGTGCCCGGCAACCGCCTGTGCGGTGCCGGGCACGCTGCGAGATTTCGTTCAGGCTACGGGTTCTGAACTGAGAAGGTGTCGCACTGGCGGATGTCGCCGGTGGAGAGGCCCTGCTTGTACCACTTGACGCGCTGGGCCGACGAGCCGTGCGTCCAGGTCTCGGGCGACGAGTAGCCGCGCGAGCGCTTCTGAAGGTAGTCGTCGCCAATCTGCGAGGCGGTGTTCAGCGCCGCGGTCAGATCGGTGTTGGAGACATAGCCGCGCTTGGCGGTGCTATTGCCCCATACACCGGCGAAGCAGTCCGCCTGCAGCTCGAGGCGCACGGAGAGCGCATTGCCCGTCACTTCGTCCGAGCGGCGCTGCAGGTCCTGCACCTGGCCCATGATGCCGAGCACGTTCTGGATGTGATGGCCCACCTCGTGCGAGATCGCGTAGGCGCGGGCGAAGTCGGCATCCGGACCGGCCGCGGCGCTGATCGCCTGGAAGAAGGCCATGTCGAGGTAGATCTTCTCGTCGACCGGGCAGTAGAACGGGCCGGCGGCCGTCTGCGCGGTGCCGCATGCACCGGGCGTCGCGCCCGAGAAGAGCACCAGCTTTGGCGCGCGGTAGGCCTGCCCAACCTGCTTCTGGAAGACGCTGTTCCAAACATCTTCCGTATCGCCGAGCACGGCCCGCACAAACGCGGCGTCCTGGTCGTTGATTGGCGCGCTTTGGCCCTGCTGTTGGGCGGGTGCCCCACCCGACATCGTGCCAATTACCTGGCTGGGATCGAGCCCAAACAAGAGCGAGGCAATCACGGCGATGATGATGCCGCCGAGACCGAGACCACCGGCGACGGTGCCTCCCCCCACGCGCCGGCTGCCCCGCACGTCCTCGACGTTCTGGCTCTGGCGCATTTCATCCCATTTCATGTTGTCTTCTCCTTCGATGCTTGTCGCATTGTCAGGCTCGTGCCGCTCTCTCACGACAATGGCCGCGCGCGTCGGCAGAGCCCGGTGTTTTCATTGCGAAACGAGAGATATGCCATGCATCATAGTGCAGGATTGGAAAGGACGAGGAATTGCGTCGGCCCCCAGGCGGATGGGATCGCGTGCCAGGGCGGCGTCGCCTGAAAGCCAGCCCGGCGCAGAACGCTTACCGCCTGATGAAGCGTCACGGGCACTTCGGCGCGCAGCGTGCGGCCCGGCACCGCCGCGATCGCTGCAAGAACCAACGCCACACCCACCCCACACCGCCTAAACGCAGGGCGGACAAAGAGGCGTCGCAGGTCGTCGCAGCCATCCCCGCTGGCCCGCAGGCTGATCGTGCCGGCGACCTGCTCACGGCCCTCCCCGGCGGGGACAAGTGCCAGCCAGGCCCGCCCCAGCGGCGGCCCAATGATCCAGGGGAGCTGCACGAGCTCCTCACCCACCGGGTCAAATCACGCACAGCCGCCGTGGCGCTCAGCCCACTCGGCGAGGCCATCCCGATACTCCACCCACAATTGATGCACAACGGTCGCCCGCAACGCTGAATCGACGGGCACGATGCGCAGCGGGATCATGCGTCCCCCAGCGGACCCGGGTCTCCCAGATCGTGCGCCAGACGCTCGAAGCCGATCGCCCGGAGAAATGCCTCGGGCTGCTCCTGTTGCGGCAGGTGCCCGGCCGCCGGGATCATGACCAGGTGGATGGCCGGGTTGACCTCGATCTGTGCCTCGGCGTGTTCGACCGAGAAGATCGTGTCCGCCTCGCCCCACGCCACATGCGTGTCGACGCGCGACGCCGCAATCTGCGCGCGCAGCTCGGCCCGGTTGAAGAGGAACCAGACCGGCAAGTGCTGCCAGACCGAGCGATACGCCTCAAACTGGGCATCGTCCCAGACGCGATCACGCACACGGTCGAGCAGGAAGTGCTGATCCTGCGCCGACAGCGCATCAAAGTCAGCGTAATACGGCCGCAGCAGCGCGTAGGCGGCCTGCGGATCGCGCCGGAAGCTGGCTGACTTGTCCTCCACTTTGCGCTGAAAGACCGGCAGCGCACGGCGGACCATGTCCCAGGTCAGCGGCTGTTGGCGCAGGATGAGCGCACCGCATACCAGAATCAAACGTTGGACGCGGGTCGGGGCATCCAGGCTGAGCGCCTGACAGATCATCGCACCCATCGAGTTGCCGATCAGCGTCGCCGCAGGGACCTCCAGCGCATCCATCAGCGCCAGCAGGGTCTCGCGGAAGAAGGCGATGGTGTACGGGCGCCCCGGCTTGTAGCTGCGCCCGAACCCGGGCAGGTCGGGGGCGATCACGCGGAAATCGCGCGCCAGCGGCACGAAGACGTGCCGCCAGGTGTCGGCATCGTCATTCAGCCCGTGTACCAGCAGGGCAACGGGCTTGCGCGCGGCATCGGCATCGACCAGCGCGGAATCGTAGACGTGCGCACGCAAGAGCGTGCCATCGGCGGTCAGCGTGATGTCCCGCGCGTAGGGCGCGAGCGTTGGATGAAAGGCAAAGACGCTCATGCCCCGGGTTGATACGGCAGGAAGACGTCCAGCAGGCGGCCGGGGATGCGTCCGGTCATCGTCACCGTCTTCTCGTCGGGCACCTCCGCATCGACGACACCGGAGCGACGGAAGAGCGCGATCAGGTCGCCGGCGCGATACGGCAGCACGGCGGTGATCGGCGTCATGCGCTCGAAGAGCACGGCTTCGAGCTCCGCCAACAGGGCGTCCAGATTGAGCCGCTTGGAGGCGGACACGCCGATGCCGTCACTCAACACGCCGGGCAGGTTCAGGGCCGCCACCGCGCCGGCCGGATCCGCCGGGCCGCCAGGCAGGCGATCCGCCTTGTTGAGGGCGATGACCATTTGCTTGTTGCCCGCGCCAAGCTCGCTCAGCGTCTGCATCACGGTCTCAGCCTGCTCGAGCGCATTGGGGTGCGTGGCATCGACCACATGCAGCAGGGCGTCGGCCTCGACGATCTCTTCGAGCGTGGCACGGAAGGCGGCCACGAGCTGGGTGGGCAGCTTCTGGATGAAGCCCACCGTGTCCGTCATCAGCACGGTATGCCCATGCGGCAGCCGAACCTGGCGCGTGGTCGGGTCGAGGGTGGCGAAGAGTTTGTTCTCGGCCAGCACATCGGCGCGGGCGAGGGTGTTCAGGAGCGTGCTCTTGCCGGCATTTGTATAACCGACGATGGCCACCACCGGGGCTTCGGAGCGCTTGCGCTGCTTGCGGTGCGTGGCGCGCTGCTCTCGCACCTTGTCCAGATCCTTCTTGAGCCGCGAGATGACCTCACGGATGCGGCGCCGGTCGATTTCGAGCTGCTTCTCGCCGGGACCGCGCAGACCAACGCCGCCGTTGCCACTGCGCCCCGCCCCGCCACCGGCCTGGCGCGCAAGGTGCGTCCATTGCCGCGTCAGGCGTGGAAGCCGATACTCATACTGGGCCAGTTCGACCTGCAGCGAGCCCTCGGCCGTGCGGGCGTGCTGGGCGAAGATGTCCAGAATCAGGCCGGTGCGGTCGAGGACGATGACCTTGTCGCCCAGCTTCTCCTCCAGCTCACGCTGGTGGCGCGGGGAGAGCTCATCATCGAAGACCACCACCTCGAAGCCGGTCGATTCCTTCCAGGTCACCAGCTCATCGACCTTGCCCGGCCCGATATAGGTCGAGACGTTCGGCGTGTCCAGGGTTTGCGTCATCGTGCCGACCACGTCCAGCCCGGCCGTGTCGCACAACAAAGCCAGCTCCTCCATCGAGGCCTGCAGCGTGAGGTGCTGGCCTTTGGCGCGGTGCTCGGTGCTGCGGATGTCCGCGCCGACCAGAAAGGCCTTCTGGCGGGGCGGTTGGGTATCGTGCGGTTTGCGGCCCTTTGCCATGTTTATGTGAAATGCCTAGGTGCGTTTGATCAGCACGAGGCGTAGAACGCCCTTTCCGGCGTGGAGTGAGCGCAGATTGAACGTCGCGGCGGCAGCGTCGATCATACGCTGCGCCTGGGCGTAGAGGGGCTGGCTGGTGATTGCGCCAGCGGGGACGAGCACCCAGCCCAGCGCGCCGTCGGCGGGTCCGAAGAGTTTGAGCGCCCCACCCACCAGGGTCGGCCGAAGCGTCGTGCCATCGACGGCCAGGTCGTAGACCAGTGCCAGCCTGCGCCCGCCCAACGCGCCCACTTCAGCCGTCGCCACCAGCCGGCCACTCTCGGAGAAGCGGATGTCGGCGCCGTTGACCTCGCTCACCCGGGCCGCGGCCAGGGCCGTGCGCGCCGCCAGCGTGGCCGTTCCCTCGCTGACGGTGACCGTGAACGGCACGCCGGCGCGGGCGGTCTGGACCTGCGTCACGAGGGCCAGCGCGCCGGCCGCATCCGGTGTGGGTGCCGTGCCGAGCGGGAGATTGCCCGCGCCCAGCACCAGGGCGGCACTGAAGGCAAAGGCCAGCCCACCAAGGACGAGCCCCAGCAGCGCGACCAGCGCGCAACCGGGGAGCGCTGACTTGCGCGCCTTCATCGTCCCTCCACCCAGGTCTCGAGCGTACGCCCTACCCGCTCCAGGCTGGCAGCGCTCAGCTTGTCGAGCGTGTCGCTGGTGCGGTGCCAGTGCGGGTAATCAAAGTCGATGACGTCGACGGCGCGCACCCCGCGTTCGACAAACGGCGTGTGGTCGTCGAGCATGGTGTATTTGGTCGCCGGGATGAAGGCGCTCTGGTAGCCCAGCTTCGCGGCGACGGCCCAGATCTCGGCGGTCAGGGCGGCGTCCGAGGCGCGGTCCTGGTAGATGTCCTGGTCGGCATCACCGATCATGTCTACGACGATCACGCTGGCCGGCAGTGCGCCGAGGAAGCGCTCCGCGTTCATCGCGAAGACGCGCGAGCCCTCGATCCACTCCCAGCCATCCAGGCCGCCGTTGTCCTCGGCGTCAAAGAAGACCAGCGCCACGCGCTTGTCGGCCGGCACGTCGAGCGTCCGCGCAAGCTCGAGCAGCACCGCGGCACCACTCGCGCCATCGTTGGCGCCCGGCACCGGATCGCGGGGTTTGGTCGGGTCCTGGTCGGCGCGGCGGCGCGTATCGTAGTGCGCGCCAAAGACGATGAGCGTGCTGCCCGTCCCCTTGAGCGCGATCAGGTTGCGCGCACGCGTGCCGTGCGGGGTGAAGGCCTGGGTCTGGGTCTGCCAGCCCTGCGCGGCAAGCTCCGTCAGGATGGCATCGCCCAACGCCCACAGTGCATCACTACCGGTCGGGCGCGGGCCGAAGGTCATCTGCCGGGCCGCCATGGCCAGCGCGCGCTCACCACTGAAGCGCGGCGATGTGGTCGGCGTGGCAGCCATCGTGGCCGTCGGCGGCACAACGGTCTTTATTGCGACGCTGGTCGGGGTCGCGCAGCCAGCAAGGCAGAAGAGCAGTGCGCCGACAGTCAAGGCGTCAAGGAGGCGTGACATCAGTCCAGCCCTTCCATCCACGCCGCGTAGTCGGCCCGCGCGCGCTCGGAGTAGGCGATGGCGCGCTGGCGTTTGTCGCGGGGCGGCTCGGCCAGCGGCGGGAAGAGCCCAAACGCCGCCTTCATCGGTTGGAAATGCCTGGGATCACACCCGGTCACGTAGTGGACGAGCGCCCCGAGCATGGTGGTCGGCGGCGGCGCGACGGGGGCCTTGCCGGCCAGCAGGCGCACGGCGTTGAGCCCGGCCAGAAGCCCGGTTGCGGCGTTGCCGGCATAGCCCTCCACCCCGGTGATCTGCCCGGCGAAGAAGAGCGGCTGCGCGCTCTGGGACGCGCCAGCGATCCGCGGGTTGTAACGCAGCGTTGGGTCCAGCAGGAGCGGCGCATTGATGAAGGTGTTGCGGTGCATCTGGCCGAGGCGGGTGAACTCGGCGTGTTCGAGCCCCGGAATCAGGCGCAGGACGCGATCCTGCTCCGGCCAGGTCAGGTTGGTCTGGAAGCCCACCAGGTTGTAGAGGGTGCCAGCCACGTTGTCCTGGCGAAGCTGGACGACGGCATACGGCCGTCTGTTCGTGCGAGGGTCGCGCAGGCCAACCGGGCGCATCGGCCCCCAGGCCAGCGCATCGGGGCCCCGCCGCGCCATGACTTCAACCGGTAGACAGCCCTCGAAGTAGCGGTCATCGGCGCGTTCGAACTCGCGCAGCGCCGCGGTCTGAGCCGCCAGCAGCGCGTCGACAAAGACGCGGTACTCGTCGCGCGTCATCGGGCAATTGATGTAATCGCCGAGATCTTCCTCACCCGCCGGCGCGGACTCGGGTTTGCGGCTGCCATCGGCATTGCGATCGAGGCGTTCCCCCTCGGCCACCTTCCAGCCATAGCGGCTGGCGCGAAACGCGCGCTCGAAGTTGACCGACTCGAGCGTGACGATGGGCGCGATGGCATCCCAGAAATACAGCCGCTCGCTTCCGCCCAGCCGGCCGATGGATTCGGCCAGCGGCTCCGAGGTCAGCGGCCCGCTCGCCACGATGACGATGGCATTCGGGTCGGTCGGTAGCGCGGTGACTTCCTCGCGCACGACGGTGATGCGGGGATGGGCCTGGATGCGCCGCTCGACGGCGTTGGCGAAGACGGTCCGGTCGACGGCCAGCGCACCACCGGCGGGCACCGTGGCTTCGGTCGAGGCCGCGATGATGAGCGAGTCCAGTGCGCGCATCTCGCGCTTGAGCACGCCGGGGGCTTTGGTCTCGTCGTCGGCACCGAGCGAGTTGCTGCACACCAGCTCGGCGAGGGTGCCGCTGGTGTGGGCGGGCGTCATCTTGCGCGGCCGCATCTCGTACAGCCGCGCGCGACCGCCGCGTTCGGCGATCTGCCAGGCGGCCTCGCACCCGGCCAGCCCGCCGCCAATCACGATCACTTCAGATTGCATTGGGCGGATTGTACGGGAGACGCGGGATCATCCGCCGCGCGCGGCCGGGACGAAATGCACCTCGCTGGCTGGGCCAACGGCCGATTTCAAGCCATCGACGGCGGCCTCGCCGTCGACGATCACGGCCATCCCGGGCATCAGACGTTCGTTGAGCACAAGCCGCTCGCGGGTGCCGGGAAAACCCGCCTCCAGTGCAAGCAGGAGGGCGCCGATGGTGGCGCCCTCGAGTTCGATTTCGCGCAGCCCGCCAGTGCGCGCGCGCAGCAGCGGCGGGATGAAGACGCGGGCCAAGGCCTACGCAGCGACGCCGGCCGCCGCCAGCGCCGCGATGTTGCGCGCCGGCGACATGGGCAGTTCCGTCATGCGCACGCCCAGCGCGTCGAAGATGGCATTGGCCACCGCGCCGGCCGGCGGAACGATGGGCACCTCGCCCACCCCGCGCACGCCGTACGGATGGCGGGGATTGGGCACTTCGACGATCAAGGCCTCGATCATCGGCAGGTCGAGGGCGGTCGGCATGCGGTAGTCGAGAAAGCCGGCATTCAGCATATGCCCGGCCTTGTCGTAGAGATACTCCTCGTTCAGCGCCCAGCCCACACCCTGCGCCACGCCGCCCTGGATCTGGCCTTCGACAAAGGGCGGGTAGATCGCGCGTCCGACATCCTGGGCCGCGGTATAACGCAGAATCTTGACCTTGCCAGTCTCGATGTCGACCTCGACATCCACGAGGTGCGCGCCAAAGGCCGGGCCCTCGCCCTTCGTCCGCATCGAAACACTCGCCACGATCTCGCCACCCGTGTCGCGCAGCGCGCCGCATACATCGAAGTAACTCAGCGGCGGCTTGCCATCGGTGCGGAAGGCACCGTCCTCGAAGCGCACCGCGGCCGCTTCGACCTCAAACTGCCGCGCCGCGTGGGCGATGAGCTCCTCGCGCAGTTTCTGGCCCAGCTCATAGGCGACCATGCCGGTTGCGAACGTTGTGCGGCTGCCGCCCGTCGCGTCGTTGTAGCCAACCGAGTCGGTGTCGACCACTTGCGGCTTGACCAGATTGACCGGGATGCCAATCGATTCGGCCAGCTGCATGGCGATCGAGGTGCGCGTTCCGCCGATGTCGGTCGAGCCCTCGCTCAGCGCCACCGTGCCATCGGGGTTGACCTGCGCGGAGGCCGACGACGTCCCGCCCCAGTTGAACCAGAAGCCCGCCGCGATGCCGCGCCCACGTCGGCGCGATCCGGTGGCCCGCTCCAGCCGGCTCTGAAAGTGCGGGTGGTGCAGCAGCGCCTCGAGCGTCTCGACAAAGCCGATGCGCGGGAAGACCGGCCCGTCGGCGCGGCGGGTGCCCTCGCGCGCGGCGTTCTTGAGGCGGATCTCGATCGGGCCCATCTTGAGCGCGCGGGCGAGCTCGTCGATCATCGACTCGGCGGCATACGCTGCATTTGTCCCGCCCGGCGCGCGATAGGCGTTGGCCTTGGGCTTGTTGCACAGGACATCGAAGCCGTCGATCACGACGTTGGGGATGTCATATGGCGCGAGGATCACCCCCGCGGCGGAACCCACCGGCGAGCCTGGGAAGGCACCCGCCTCAAACGCCATCCACGCCTGCGCGGCGGTCAGCGTGCCATCGCGGCGCGCCCCCAGTTTGACGCGGACAATCGAAGCGCTGGTCGGCCCGGTCGCGGCGAGAACATCGGCGCGCGACATGGTCATCTTGACCGGTCGACCGCCGGCCTTGCGCGAGAGCAGCGCGCAGACGGGCTCGAGGTAGACATTGAGCTTGCCGCCAAAGCCACCGCCGATCTCGGTGGGCACCACCTTGACATGCGAAATCGGCACGCCCAGGATCTCGCTCATCTCGCGGCGCACGCCAAAGGCGCCCTGCGTGGAGCAGTACACCGTCAGTTGGCCATCGGCGTTCCACTGCACCGTTGCGGAGTGCGGCTCGATGTAGCCCTGATGCACGGTGCCGGTGACGAACTCGCGCTCGACCACGACCTCGGCTTCGGCAAAGCCGGCGGCGATGTCGCCCTTCTCATGGCGGAGGTGCTCGGCGATATTGCTCGGCGTCGTCGACTTCTCCCCCAGCTCATCGGTGAAGACATCCGGGTGCAACGGCGCGGCACCCGCGGCCATCGCATCGCGCAGGTTGAGAACTGGCGGCAGCTCCTCCCAGGTGACCTTGATCTTGTTGACGGCCTGCTGTGCGGCGGTGAGCGATGTCGCGGCAACCGCGGCAATGGCGTGCCCAAAATACAGCGCCTTGCGCCCGGCGAGGATGTTGGCCGAGAGATGGCGCAAGTTGACCGCGCCCTCGCCGATGTCGGCAATTTGATCGCCGACGTGCGGAAGATCGGCCCCGGTCACAATGGCCTTGACGCCCGGCACTGCGGCTGCCTCGCTCGTGTCGATGGCGACGATGCGCGCGTGCGCGTGCGGGCTGCGCAGCATTGCCCCGTAGAGCTGCCCGTTCAGGCGCACATCCGCGCCATACAGCGCGCGCCCGGTGACTTTGTCGACGCCATCATGGCGCACGGGCCGCGTGCCGATGACCTTGAAACCGTTGGACTGTGTCATGGCAGCTTATTCCTTTGTCGCGCCGGCCGACGCGGCCTCGAGGACGGCGCGAACGATCTTGTCATACCCCGTGCAGCGACAGAGGTTGCCCGCGAGCCAGTGCCGGACCTCGCGTTCCGTGGGTTGCGGGTTCTTGTCCAGCAGCGCCTTGCTCGCGACGATGAAACCCGGCGTGCAGATGCCGCATTGCAGCGCCGCATTTTCGAGGAAGGACGTCTGCAGCGGATGCAGGCCATTCGGGCCGGCGATGCCCTCGATCGTCGTGATCTGATGGCCGTCGACTTCGGCCGCCAGGACAAGGCAGCTGTTGACGAGCGTGCCGTCCAGGATGACGTTGCACGCGCCGCAGTTCCCGTTCGAACAGCCCTCCTTGGTTCCGGTCAGCATCAGCCGGTCGCGGAGCGCGGTCAGCAGCGTCTCATGCGGTTCACACAGAAAGGTGACCGTCTCGCCGTTCAGGGTGGTGGTTACAGCAAGTGTTGACATGAATCGTTGGGTTCGATTATCCAGGCCGGATCAGCCAATGCGGTGCAGCGCGGCCATGAAGGCGCGTCGCGTCAGGACGTCGACCAGGCGCTTGCGATGGGCGGCGGTGCCGCGCACATCGTCGATGGGGCGCGCGGCTGCAGTGGCCGCGGCGCCGAGCTTCGCCGCCATCTCGGCGGAGGGCGCCTGCCCGAGCGCGAGCGCTGCCGCATCTGCGACGACGATGGGGGTCGGGCCGACGGCGCCGAGCGCGACGTCGATGGCGGCGATGTGGCCCTCAGCATCGAGCTGCAATGCCACACCTGAGGAAGCCACCGCGATGTCCATCTCGTTGCGCGGGATGAAGCGCAGATAAGCCGCTCCCGAGCGCGGGCGCGGCGCGGGCACCTGGATTGCGATCAGCAGCTCCCCTGGCCCCAGCACCGTGCGACCGGGTCCGATGCAGAACGCGGCCACCGGGATGCTGCGCCGTCCGGCCGGGCCTGCGACGATGAGCGTGGCACCATGCACGATCAGTGCAGGGATGCTATCGCCGGCCGGTGACGCCGTGCATAGGTTTCCTCCGAGCGTTGCGCGGCCCTGAACGGCGGTGCCGCCGATGAGCGAGGCAGCATCGACAAGACCCGGCCAACGGCGCGCGACCTCGGGATGACCATACACCCGGTGGAGGGCCACCGCGGCCCCGATCGTGAGATTGCCCTGGGCGTCGATTTCGAGCCGGCCGAGCTCGGGAATGCCCTTGACATCCACGACGAGGTCGGCCTGCCGTCGTCCTTCGCGCACCATGGGGATGAGGTCGGTGCCGCCCCCAAGTGCGCGCGCGGTCGGCGAGGCCAGCGCAGCGAGCGCCTCCTCGACAGTCGAAACAGAACGGTAGGAAAAGGTTTGCATAGGCGTTGACCTTGTCAATAACCGAAGGATGTGTCCCACACCGTGGAACCTTGTGTCCGGCATTATCGCCGCACTCCCGAAAAGCGGACCGGGACGGGCGCGCAGGGCGAAACGCCGTCCCGTATAATTTCCGCGCATC
The DNA here is from genome assembly GCA_019694215.1 of Thermoflexales bacterium. Classification (GTDB taxonomy): domain Bacteria; phylum Chloroflexota; class Anaerolineae; order J036; family Brachytrichaceae; genus Brachythrix. Next base: position 11,711 of record JAIBCK010000037.1, on the reverse strand, counting down.
CGGGCGGTTAGCTCAGTTGGTCAGAGCGCTTGTTTTACACACAAGAGGTCACAGGTTCGAGCCCTGTACCGCCCATATCAGACCATCTTGAATGCGAAGTTGGGGCGCACCTGTTCGCTGCTCACCGGAATCGGCGTGGGCGCGTTCGCGCTCAGCATGCTGGCAGGGCAGCCGCTCTGGAGCTACGCCAGCGGCCTGTTGATCGCGCTGGGCTTCGTGGGAATGATCGCGAGTTTCGCGGCGCTGGCATCGGCTGACCGCCGCGCCACGACAAACGCCGCGCTGGTCTTTGCCGGCGCCTACGCCACCGTGATTGGGGTGGTCTATTTCGCGCAACTCACCGCCGTCCGATTTGATGCCCTTGCAGCGGGGGCCGCCCAAATCCTGGACTTTCAGCGCTTCGGACTGTTCTTTTACCTCGATCTGCTCGGCTACGGGTTCATGGCCATGGCCACGTTTCTGATTGCCCTTGGTGCGCCCACCCCGACGCGCGCCGACCGTTGGCTGCGCGGCCTGCTGCTCGGGCATGGCGTCTTCGCCCTGAGCTGCTTCGGGGTGCCGGCGCTGGGTGTGTTCCGCGATGCCATTCCAGGTGCGTCACCTGCCGGAACGCTCCTGCTGCTGGGCTGGTGCGCGTATTTCCTCCCGATCAGCCTGCTCGCGGCAGACTGGTTTCGCCGGGCAGGCAGCCGTACAAAAAGCGCCTAACGCTGGGTGCCATCCCCCAGCCGGAGGATGTGCTCATGCCCGTCGCGGACGAACTCGGTGGCGTTGCAGCAGTCCACGACCGACCGCGCCTCAGCGACGACGCGGGCATAGTCCACCGACTTGTGTCCGGTGACGATCACCACGCAGGACGCCTGACGCAGGGCCTCGTTGGTCAGGGGCTGCGAAATCAGCGACACCACGTCGCGGTGGAAGACATCGCCGCCCACCGAGAAGCGCGAGACATACGGGTCGTGGTAGCTCACCTGCGCCCCGCGCTTGAGCAGCAGCTCGATGACGCGCTCGGCGGGCGAGTTGCGCGCATCGTCGACGTCGCGCTTGAAGCTCACGCCCAGGATCAGCACGCGCGCGCCCTGCAGCGGGATGCGCACCCGGCTGAGCGCCTCCTCGACAAGATCGACGACGTGAAAGGGCATCGATTGGTTGACTTCGGCGGCCAGCTCGATGAAGCGCGTGTAGAAGTCGAACTCGCGCGCCTTCCACGACAGGTAGTAGGGATCCACGCCGATGCAGTGCCCGCCCACCCCGGCGCCCGGCGTAAACGCCATGAAGCCATAGGGCTTGGTCCGGGCGGCGTTGATGACTTCCCAGATGTCGATATTCATTCGCTCGCACAACCGGGCGAGCTCATTCACCATCGCGATGTTGACCGAGCGGAAGATGTTCTCCAGCAGTTTGGTCATCTCGGCCGCGCGGGGCGAGGACACCGGATGGATCGGCGCGCCGATCGAGGCCAGAAGCATCGTTGCGCGCTCGGTGGCGCGGGGCGTGAGCCCGCCCACGACCTTGGGCGTGTTGAGCACGGTGTAGTCCTTGCGGCCCGGGTCGATGCGCTCGGGAGAGAAGGCCAGGTCGAAATCGACGCCGGCCTTGAGCCCGCTGCGTTCCAAAATCGGCAGCACGATCTCCTCGGTCGTGCCGGGATACGTCGTCGATTGCAGCACGATGATCTGGCCCTTGCGCAGACGCGGCAGAATGCCCTCGGCGGCGGCGCGAATGAAGGACAGGTCCGGCGCGCGCATGGCGTCGTAGGGCGTGGGCACGCAGATGAAGATCGCGTCCGCGTCCCGCAGTGCGTCATAGTCGGAGGTGGCCACCAGCGCGCCACTGCGGGTGAAGCGCTCCACGTCGGCGGTCTCGACATCCAGGATGTAGCTCACGCCGGTGTTGAGCGCGCTGATCTTGCGCGTGTCGATGTCGACGCCGATCGTGCGGCACTCGGCGCGGGCGAAGGCGATGGCCAGCGGCAGGCCGACATAGCCGAGCCCGATCACGCCAACGACCTGATCGGATTTTTGGGGTAATTGGGTCATGGTTTTTGAGGAAGGCCGGCGTCTGAGTTGCGAGGTTGGGATGGGGCAGGCGCGTCGGGCAGGCGCCACGGGCCGAACTCGAGATACCAGAGCATGAAGACGCCAGCCGCAACGGGCAGAAGCCCGAGCGCGAAGGCGGCAGTCTCCGAGAACTGAGTGATGAGAATGGCGACGATGCCAAGCACAAAGCTGATCAGATACAGGATCATCACGGCTTCGCGCTTGGTATAACCGTGCAAGTTGAGACGATGCGAGGTGTGATCCTTGCCCGGCGTCGTGAGCGGGTTCTTGCCGCGCCGCAGCCGCGAGATCACCACAAGCGTCGTGTCAAAGATCGGCACTGCCATTACGGCCAGCGGCACCATCCAGGACACGGTCGGCACCTGGGCAAAGCGCAGCCGGATGGCCACACAGGCGAGGAAGAAGCCGAGAAACATGCTGCCCGAGTCGCCCATGAACACCGAGGCCGGGTTCAGATTCCAGAACAGGAAGCCGAGACAGGCGCCCATCAGCGCCGCCGAGAGCGCGCCGATCAGCCACTGCCCGCTCAGCGTCGCCAGCACGATGAAGATCGCGCAGATCACAGCCGAGATGCCCGCCAGCAGACCGTCCATGTTGTCGAGGAAGTTCATGGCGTTGGTGATGCCGACGATCCAGATCACCGTCAGGGTCGCATCCAGCCAGTCCGTGGCGAAGAGGTGGATGCGCGTCCCGGCATACCACACAAAGAGCGCGGCGCCGATCTGAATGAGCAGGCGCAGGTAGGCACTGAGCGTAAAGCGGTCGTCGATCAGGCCGAGAAACGACATCAGGGAGGCAGCCACGATGATCGCGCCGGCCTCACCGATGGTGCCGTTGCCGCCAAAAATCGCGACGACGAGCATCGCCGCGATGAAGATCGCCACGCCCCCCATGCGGGGGACCGGCCGCGTGTGCACGTCGCGGGCGCGCGGCTGGGCCATCATCCCGACGTGCGGGGCCAGCCACTTGCTGAGCGGCGTCAGCGCGATCCCGAGCACCAGCGCCCCGACCAGCAGGATGACGACGACTTGATCTTGCGCCATGATGCGGCCCTAGGGCATGGCCTTGATTTGTGCGAGCACGGCATCGGCATTGGCATTCTGATCCGCGTTGGTTGCCGCTTGCTTGGCCCGCGTCGCGAACTCGAGCGCCGAGGCCTTCTGGTTCAGCGCCTGATACCAGACCGCGACGTTGCGCAGGCCTTCGTAGTCACCCAAGTTCGGCTGAGCTCCCTTGCTGGGCTCCTTGTATTCGAGCCAGGCGCGGGTCGCCTTGATGCCGAGCTCCGGGTTGCCCGTCTGCTGTGCGATCAGCGCCAGCGGCTTGTATTCGGAAAGGATGAGATACGGGAAAATCTCAAGGCCCTTTTCGAAGTAGCCCTGAGCCTCCTTTAGGCGCGCAAGGTAGTCGGTGTCCAAACCGGCCAGCTGCGTCTTCAGCGCGTCGACATTGACCGTGCTCGGCGCAGTCCCGGTCAGCGTGGTCGCGGCCGTGATCTGCGCCTTGATCTGGCTGCGTTGCGCATCGATACGTGACGCCTCCTGCAGGTTCAGGTCGCCGTAGTAAAGATAGGTCTGATCAAACTTCTGGTCCGTCGCATAGGAACGCTCCAGCTTGGCCCGAGCGCCAGCCAGATCCCCAAGCGAGTACATCAGCAAGGTCGCCCATTCATTGATCAGCTGTGCGTTGTTCGGGCTGAGATACGTCGCGGTCTGATACTCGCGGGCGGAGCCGTTGATGCGGTCCACTTTGAGCGTGGCATCCGTCGCCGGCGTGATGTCCGCCGATTGCCGCCACATGCGCGCCAGGTTGGCCGTGTGATCGGTGTTGAGCGGGTTGAGCACGCGCGCCTCGGTCAGGATGCCGCAGGCCGCGGTGATCAGGTCCTCGCGCGCCATGCGGGCGGAGGGCAGCGGGTTGGTCTGACCATCGCGCCCCCACCCGCCGACGCCATCCGAGAGCACCTTCGCGGAGGCACCGTTGTTCTGCCAGTCACACTTCGTCGCGTCCGTGGTCCAGGTCTTTGGCACATTCGTGGCCGGCGTGCTCTTGCCCTTTTCCAGCAGCGCGCGGCCGAGCCAAAGGTAGTAGAAGTCTTCGTTGGGCGCCAGGTTGATCGCAATCCGGTAGTGCTCGATCGCCACGTCAAAGCCCTGGATCGTCGTGCCCTGCTGAAGGACGTTCGCCCCCTGCTGATCCCACGGGTTGGCCTGTTTGTAGACGATGTCACCACGGATGGGCTGCAGGTTCGAGGTCAGGATCGACGCGACCGCAACGGGCAGCAGCACCAGAAGGCCCAGCAGCCCCGAGCTGCTCAGGCCGCGGCGCCAGACTGGCTCCCGGCCAACATTGACGGCCGCGAAGGCGACCATGGCGAGGGCGATGAGCAGATACACCCAGGCCGGGAAGAAGCCCAGGTTGTTCGCAATGGCGAGGATGCTCTCCAACGTCTGGTTACTGCTGATGAAGTCCGTCAGGCGGGCCGCCATGAAGGTGGCAAACATCACCCACATGAAGAAGCCAATGCCGATGCTGGTCAGCGTAGCGGCGATCAGAGGGCCGGCGTTCTCGCGCGACGGGATGCTGAGGTGCCCGTGTCGGTGGGCGTCGCCGATCATGAAGATCGACCCCACCACCAGCAGGAGCAGGAACATCAACAAGACGCCGTCTGTGGGCTGGCCCTTGGCCAGGGTCAGTGAGTTCCATACCACGCGACCGGGGACCGTTAGGCGGTCGGCGTTGGTGGTGAAGCAGTACGCCAGAACGCCGAGCATCAGCCCGATCACGATGCCATCGCTGGCCGCGCCGCGGAACCAGATCGGCAGCGGGAAGGTTGGGCTGCCGGCCTGCGAGGCCGCCACGGCGCGACGCGATGCCTCAGACTGGGCACGGCGACGTGCGCGGGCCGCCGAGGTGGTCGCCACTGCGGTCGCCACTGCGGTCGCCACTGCGGGCGCTGCGGCGGGTGTCGCGGCGACTGCCGGGGCCGAAGCCTGTGTCGGCTGCCCGGAGGCATCCAGCGCCTCGGCGCTCTCCTCGACGCGGGCGGAGTCTCGCAGCCAACCCATGCCCATGACCACGAGCGCGCCAGCCAACACAAAGAACGTTGTGCGCGTCGACGCAATCGCGATGCCAAGGTGGATCTCGGCGAAGTGGGCGATGATCGCGGAGAGAATCGCGACCATCAGGATCTGATCCCGCAGCGTGGCGCGCACATGCAAGGCGCCTTCGCTGTATCCCAGCGCGGACATGACCGTGCTGATGATCATGAAGGTGGCCAGACCGATACCGACGCCGGCCGCGATGCCAACGCCGAGGAAGGCCGGCTCGATGAAGTTCACGGCGCCGATCCCGCCAAGAATGCCCCCGATCACCCAGGTGGCGATGAAGAGGATCGTGTCCCGACGTTTTGCAATCATCCCCACCCACTTGAAGCCGAAGTAGAACAGGCTGCCAAACAGGAAGATGTAGGCGAGAAAGCCCAGCGCGCCGGTGATGACAAAGGAGTCCCACGTTTCGTTGTGGCTGCGATCCGGCGAGGCGTTACGGGCTTCTACGTTGGCCAGGCCCGGAGGATAGAAGCGGTTGTAGGCCACATACATGCTCTCCGGCCCGTAGCCGACCAGCGGGCGGATGGCGTTGAAGGGGTCGGGGCCGGCCTGCCCGGTGCCCGCCGGAAACTCGATCGGGTCATGCGGCAGCATGAGCTCGACGTTGCCATCCCAGATCAGCTTGCGGACCAGGTTCGTGCCCTCGCTGGCCTGCAGCACCGAGCTCAAGCGGTGGAACATCGGGAAAGCCTTGATCTTTTCGGCAAGCGGATCCTTGCTGACGTTGATGAAGACAAAGCCACCCACGATAACGGCGCCCACGCCCAACAGCGACAGCGTGGCGACCAGGCGCCCCTTGCGCGAGCGAATGAGCTGCGCGAGGAGCAGCACGAGGAAGTAGCCGCCGGCAATCCAGCCGATTTGCGGGCCTCGGCTTCCGGCCAGCACAGCGATGACATATGCGTTCAGTGCCGTGATCACGGTCAGAATGACGATGCGAATGACATCGACCACACGCGGCTGTTTGTTGCCGACCAGCGAGGCCAGCGTCTCGACGATGCGTCCCGCCCCGAGGAAGAAGCCAAAGATCAGATACGCGGCGATGAAAATCGAGTTGCCCATGTTCCCCGCCACGCGTTCGGTGACGTCGCCGCCCCACGGCAGTGGATCGATGTTGCCGCGTTGGATGACGCCATACATCGAGATCGGGAAAGAGCACAGGATGATGGTGTTGATCAGCCGGTCAAACTGCGCACGCGTGCGCATCCCCTGCAGGATCATGAAGAAGATCACGATGTAGGAGAAATACGTGTAGGTGCCCTGCAAGCGCTGGTAGGAGCCCAGCAGGCTGGTGCGGGGCGCCACGGAGAGCAGTGAGCTGATGATGTAGACGACGATCAGGATCAGCGTCGGGGCAACCAGCGGGGTGCGCCAGGTGATGCGATTCTCTGCGTGCGGGTTGTTGCGCTCGTCGAGCCACTTGATCAGCCACAGCGTGCACATCGCCAGCGCGATCGAGCGCACGGTGGTGAGTTTGTCCGGCTCGAAGACGCGGCTGGAATAGATGTTAAAGAACAGCGGCGCAATGATCACGGCAGCCAGCCAGCCCATCTCGATCAGGCGATCGCACCAGGCGCTCAGCCGGCTCGCGGGGAGCGCGGGGCGACTCGATTCGGACGTGTCAGTGGCCGTTTCCGCGGAGACCGCGGCAGAAGGATTTGTCATGCATCAACCTCGAAGTGACGTAAACGACAATTTTACTCCGGGGGCGCTCCTGATCCGGCGGCCTGGCGGAGCGCCTGGTTGGGCGATAGATTGACCGGGCCCCTGCCCTGCGCGATCATGAAGAAGAGTACGGCGACGGACAACAGGGTGATGGCACTGGCGAAGCGCTGCGTGTGATCGCCGAACAGGCTGATGCGGGGGGCCACCGAGAAGGCGGTGCTCACGGCGGTGACGGCGATCAGCGCCAGCACGGGTGCGACGAGCGGGGTACGGGCGGTCACCGTACGGTGGTCGGCAGGGGCGCGCGCGGCATCGAGGCGCTTGATCCCCCAGGCCGCGGCCATGAGCAGGGCGATTGCGCGCAGCAGGGTGAGCTTGTCTGCTTCGAAGATCCGGAGGCTGAAGACATTGAGAAACAGTGGGGTGATGACGACGGCCGCGAGCCAGCCCGCTTCGATGAAGCGGTCGCACCAGTTGGCGAGGCGGCTGGGTGCGTCAGTGCCCTTTGTGCTTGCCGGGTGGGTCATGGGCGTCCTCCAGTTCGGTTAACGGTGGATTGTACGCCGCCCCCCCACCCTTGACCGGGCGCGCCCCCGCCAAACGACGGGGTGACAGGGCCAGCCGCGGCGGCTACCCTCAGCGCATGACAAACGCCAACCCCCTCTCCGATCTGTCCGACCGCCTGGCCGACGCCGTCGCGCGCGCCGCCGCCGCGCTGGTCGTCGTCAAGGGCCGCGAGCGCCTGCCCGCCACCGGCATCGTCATCGGCAGCGACCTGGTGCTCACCGCCGATCACGTCCTCGAACGCGACGATGACCTGTCCATCGTCACGGCCGACGGACGCGCACTCGCCGCAACGCTGCTCGGCCGCGACCCGAGCACCGACCTCGCCCTGCTGCGCGTGGCCGAGCTCAACGGTCAGGCCATCCGCACCGCGACCCCGCGGGTCGGCGCGCTGGCGCTGGCGGTGGGGCGCCCGGGCAGCGACGGCCCCCAGGCCAGCCTCGGCGTCATCGGCGCGGTGAGCGGCCCGCTGCGCACGCCGCAGGGCTCGGTCGAGCGCGTGCTGCGCGTCGATGCCACGCCCTACCCCGGCTTCTCGGGCGGCGCGCTCATCGACAGCACCGGCGCCGCCTACGCCCTGTTCACCACCGGCCTCGCGCTGGGCACGCCGCTGGGCGTACCAATGGACCTCGCCCTCGCCATCGCCGATCAGCTGCGCCAGCACGGCGCACCGCGACGCGGGTATCTTGGTATCGTTAGCCAGCCCGCGCGTCTGACCGCCGCGCACGCGACGCTGGCCGGCCAGGACCGCGGCCTGCTCATCGCCAAGGTGGAGGACGGCAGCCCCGCCGAGAAGGCCGGCCTGCTCATGGGCGACACCTTGCTCGCCCTCGGCGACGTGGTGACGCGGGATGCGGATGCGCTGATGGTCGCGTTGCGCGGCGACCGGGTCGGCAAGACGGTCGCGGCGCGTGTGTTGCGCGCCGGGGCCATCGCAAACGTCAACGTCGAGATCGGTCAGCGGCCCTGAGCGCTAATCTGGAAACAACGCGGCGCGCGCAGGATCGGGGGATCGTGACGTCCCGCCTGCGCGTCCGCGTCTTCGCGCCCAGCCCCACCCTGCGGGCCGGGGTGAAGGCGCTGCTCGACCCCGCCCATCTCATCGCCGTCGAGGACGGCGGTCAGGTGGGCGTGTTGGCCGGCGACGTCGCCTGGCTGATGGAGATGCGCTTCGGGGCGCTGGCCGAGCTGGAGGGCCGCGCCCTCGTCGCGCTGTGCGTCGATCCCCTGGTGCGGCGCGCCTTTGAGACGATGGGCTTATCCGGTTATGCGATCCTGCCGCCGGACTCGGACGAACGCACGGTCAGCGCCGCCATCATCCTTGCCGCCGGCGGGCTTAGCACGCATCCGCAGACCTCGGAGCCGCCCAGCGAGCCCGCAGACGAGCCGATGTCGACGCCCGTTGCGCTGACGCCGCGCGAGCGCGACGTCCTTGGCGCAATGGCGCGCGGTCTGTCCAACAAACAAATCGCACACGCGCTCGGGATCGGCGAGTCGACGGTCAAGTTTCACGTCTCCGCCCTGCATGCCAAGCTCGGCGCGGCCAGCCGCACCGAGGCCGTCAGCCGCGCCGCGCGGGCCGGGCTGATCACGCTCTAGCCGCTCAACACGACGCCCATCTGTGCGGTGTCGTAGCCACCCAGCGCCTGCACGGCAGCCGCAAACCCGGAGCGCGGGTCGCGGATCAGCGCCAGCAGCGGGGCCAGGCGCGCGCTGTCAAACAGCGCGGCGGGGATGATCAGGTCGTAGCGCTCCGCAGTCAGCGGGACGAAGTCGAGGTCGAGCGCGCGGGCCGCAGCAAGGATGCCCATCCCGCAGTCGACCGCGCCGCTCGCCACCTGCGCGGCCACCGCGAGGTGGGTGAATTCCTGCCGCTCATAGCCGCGGATCTGGCGGGCCGAAATGGCCTGCCGCTTCAGCTCGTAGTCCAGCAGTGCGCGCGTGCCGGCCCCGCGCTGCCGGTTGATAAAGCTCACGTCCGGGCGCGTCAAGTCGCCCAACGCACGGATGCCCTTTGGGTTGCCCCTCGCCACGATCAGGCCCTGGGTGCGGCGGGTGAAGCCCAGCACCACGACGTCCACGCCACCGGGGGTCAGATACTGCGCGATGGCGGCCGTGTTGTATTCCCCGCTCGCTTCATCTAGCAAGTGACAGCCCGCCAGGTGGGCCTCGCCGCGCTGCAGCGCCAGAAGCCCGCCCACCGAGCCCACGTGCGAGGAGACCAGGCGCTGGCCGGGCGCGCGCCGCCCGAGAAAATCCGAGAGCAGGTCGAGCGTCATGTCATGGCTGCCGATGGCGACGACGGTGTTGCGCACACGTGAGAGCGGCGTGCGCAGCGCAACGCGCACCTGCGCGCCCTGGGCCACGCCCTCGCTGAAGCGTGGCACGTGCAGGACGCCATCGCCCTTGACCAGCGAGGTGATCACCCCGGCCCCACCCGACAGTGGCATGGCGATCAGGCGCTCGCCGACCTCACCCACGCACACCCGCACAAACTCATCGTCGCCCGCCGGTGAGACCACCTTGCGCGTCAGCGTCGCTTCGACCTCGACGCGCTCCGGTGCCGCCAGCCCCTGCCACGCCCGCAGCAGCGGGAGGCAGAACAGCTCGAAGGTGACGACGGCCGAGACGGGATAGCCCGGGATGCCCGCCACCGCCCGCGCGGGTCCCTCCGGGTCGGCGCGGGCCACGCCGAGCATGACCGGGTGCCCGGGCCGGATTGCAACGCCGTGCACGGCCAGCGCGCCCAACGCTGAAAAGACACGCTCGGAGAAATCCTCGCTGCCGGCCGAGGAGCCGGCGTTGAGCACGACCAGATCATGCTCGCGCAGGGCGGCACGGGCGCTGGCCAGCAGCGCATCAAAGTCGTCGTGGTGGATCGGCAGGCGCGTCACGATGGCGCCCGCCTCCTCGGCCAGCGCGCCCAGCACCAGGCTGTTGTATTCGATGATGTCGCCGGGTTTGACCGGCGTGCCCGGTGGGACGAGCTCGCTGCCGGTCGGCACGATGGCGACGCGCGGCTGACGGAAAACGTCGACCTGCGCATGCCCGGCGGCGGCCAGCGCGCCGAGGTCCTGCGGGCGCAAGCGGTGGTTGGCCGGGAGCAGCAGCTCGGTGGCGACGACGTCCTCGCCCATCGGCCGGATGTACTGCCACGGCGCGGCCGCGGCCAGGATCTCGATCGCCCCATCGGGATGCGCCGCCGACGCGGGCAGGCGCTGGGCGTGCTCGATCATGATCACTGCGTCAAACCCGGCCGGGATCGGATCACCCGTGTCTACGTAGCGGGCGGCCGTGCCAAGGGCGAGCAACAGCGGGCGCGTCTCGGTCGCGCCGGCCGTCTCAGCCGCGCGCACGGCGAACCCATCCATGGCGCTGGCGTGGTAGTGCGGGCTGGACAGCCGCGCATACACCGGCCCGGCGGTGACGCGGCCGGCCGCCGCATCGAGCGTGACGCGCTCCACGCCCAACGGTCTATCAAGACCCGCGGCCCGGCGCTGCTCGGCCCAGGCCGCCTGAGCGGCGTCGAGGGCGATGTCGCGGAGGTAGATCGCTTTGTCGTTCACAGGCTCACCGTCACCCAGGTACCGGCCTGCAGGCCGTTCTCATCGAGGGGCACGGTCAGGGTGCCCTCCGCGCGCAACAGGGTCACGATCAGGTTGGACTTGCCAAAGATCGGCGTCGCCCACAGGCCGTCCGGGCGCGTTTCCAGGCGCACCGGGACGTAGTCCTCGCGTCCCGTCGTCGATGCGATGTTGCGCGTCAGGCGGGCCTGCACCGTCGCTGTCGGGGTGCGCGTCCCGCCCAGCCGGGCGATGATGGCCGGGACGAGAAAGCGTTCCGCGATCTGCAGCGCGCTGGCCGGATTGCCCGGCAGCCCGATCACCGGCACGCCATCCGCGGCGGCAAGGATGGTGGGCTTTCCCGGTTTGACACTCAGCCCGTGCACGAGCACGCCGGGCCGGCCCAGCGCATCGATGACCTCGACGCTCAGGTCGCGCGTGCTGACCGAGCTGCCCGCCGCGACGACGACCACATCGCAGGTGGCGTGTGCTTGCCGCGCCGCCGCAAGGAGCGGCTCGCGCTGGTCGGGGAGAATGCCAAACGGGACCGGTTCACCACCCGCCTGGGTCACAAGCGCGGCCAGGGCCGTGCTGTTGACATCCCGGACCTGCCCCGGCCCCGGGCGCTGGGTCGGGGGCACGACCTCATCCCCGGTGGCGAGCAGCGCCACGCGCGGCCGCGCGCGCAGCGTGACGCGAGTGATCCCCAGCGCGGCCAACGCGCCAAGGTCGGCCGGGCGCAGGCGATG
>JAIBCK010000137.1 GCA_019694215.1 Thermoflexales bacterium | reverse complement strand
CACACCCGCTCGTCGGGGCCGATCAGCGCAAAGGGCTGGCCGGCGAGCTCCGTGCGGCGTCGGATGGCCAGCTGCACCAGAAAATCGGGCACCGTGAGCGCGAGCACGGACATGGCGGGATTATCGCTGGGGCGGACGGCGGACCGCCGCTTGCTGACCGAAGATCGGCCAGGTCGGTAGGGGCGAAGCGTCCGCTGCGAAACCGGGCATTCGAATACGTTGCGCGGACGCTTCGCCCGCTCCGCGGCCCGACATGAGTCGCGGCGTGAGCCGAGAAACCTACCGCATCCTTCGACTTCGCGTCTCGGCCTTCGGCCGTGTCGCTCCGCTCAGGATGCACAACGGTTAATATTGGGATGTTGGATGGGTTGATGACGGCGGACCGCCGACCGACGACCGATGACGGAGGACGGAAGCAGGTTAGGGCGGATGAACGCTGACGGCCGGCCGGCCAGGTCGGTAGGGGCGAAGCGTCCGCTGCGCAACCGGGCATTCGAATGCGTTGCGCGGACGCTTCGCCCGCCCCGCGGCCCGACATGAGTCGCGGCGTGAGCCGAGAAACCTACCGCATCCTTCGACTTCGCGTCTCGGCCTTCGGCCGTGTCGCTCCGCTCAGGATGAACAACGGTTAATATTGGGATGTTGGATGGGTTGGTGACCGCGGATGGACGACCGATGACGGAGGACGGAAGCAGGTTAGGGCGGATGAACGCTGACGGCCGGCCGGCCAGGTCGGTAGGGGCGAAGCGTCCGCTGCGCAACCGGGCATTCGAATGCGTTGCGCGGACGCTTCGCCCGCCCCGCGGCCCGACATGAGTCGCGGCGTGAGCCGAGAAACCTACCGCATCCTTCGACTTCGCGTCTCGGCCTTCGGCCGCGTCGCTCCGCTCAGGATGCACAACGGTTAATATTGGGATGTTGGACGGGTTGGTGACCGCTGACGGACGACCGATGACGGAGGACGGAAGCAGGTCAGGGCGGATTACCGCCGACCGAGGACGGCGGACCGCAGACCGCCGCTATGCAGAACAGCCTAACGCATGACGGATGACGGATGACGTGTGACCGCCGCCATGCAGACAAGCCCAACGGATGACGAGCATCTCACGTCAACTGAAAGTCCGAGAATTCGTTGATCGACTCGATCTCCGCGACGCGGTCCTTGGGCAGCACGCGGCGGAAGGAGAGCGACTCCTCATCCCAGCGCACCAGCAGGTCGCGCGCACGCTGGCTGTTCGTCAGCTCGTAGTGGCGCTTGAGCAGGCTCTTGACCAGCCGCTTCATGCCCGGATGCGTCAAACGATCGACATCCACCAGCTCCAGGTTGCAGCGATTCACGAAGGTGCCATCCGGGTCGTAGACAAAGGCCATCCCGCCCGTCATGCCGGCCGCGAAGTTGCGCCCGGTCAGCCCCAGCACCACGACCACGCCGCCGGTCATGTACTCGCAGGCGTTGTCGCTCACGCCCTCGACCACGCCGCAGGCGCCCGAATTGCGCACCGCAAAACGTTCACCCGCCCGCCCGGCCGCAAAGAGCGCGCCGCCGGTCGCGCCATACAGCGCGGTGTTGCCGAGGATGTGGTTGTCGTGCCAGGCGTAGGTCGACTCGGGGAAGGGGCGGATCGAAATCTCGCCGCCGCGCATGCCCTTGCCGACGTAGTCATTGGCCGCGCCGACGAGGTGCAGGCGCATGCCATTGGTCGTGAACGCGCCGAAACTCTGGCCGGCGTGGCCGCGGAAGTTGATCTCGATCGCGCCGGCCGGCAGCTCGGTGTCGCGGTAGCGGCGCGTGATCTCGCCGCTCAGCCGCGCGCCGATGGCGCGGTCCATGTTGCGGATGGTGTAGTGCAGCCGCACCCCCCAGGCCTCATTGACCGCCTCGCGCGCGTCGCGGACGATCATCTCGTTCAGCGCATTGCGCTGCGCGGCGGCACCGGCGGGGTTGCCTGCGTAGCGGGCCGGGCGGCCATCCGCGTAGTGCGGCGCGCTGAGCACGCCGAGGTCGAGCGTCGCCAGCGTCGCCGCGGCGCGCGGGGCCAGGTCAGCGCTCTCAGCGGAGCGCTGCCGCAGCAGATCGCCGCGCCCGATCACGTCATCCAGGCTGCGGTAACCCAGCGCGGCCAGGCGCTCGCGCACATCCTGCGCGACGAAGAGCAGGTAGGCCATGACGTGTTCGGGCTTGCCCTCGAACTTGGCCCGCAGCTCGGGCTTTTGCGTTGCGACACCGGTGGGGCAGGTGTTGAGGTGGCACACCCGCGCCATGATGCAGCCCTCGGCGATCAATGGTGCAGTGCCAAACGAAAACTCATCCGCACCAAGCAGCGCGGCGACGAGCACATCTCGGCCGGTCTTGAGCCCGCCATCGGCGCGCACCCGCGCGCGGCCGCGCAGGTTGTTCGCCATCAGCGTCTGATGCGTCTCGGCCAGGCCCAGCTCCCAGGGCAGGCCGGCGTTCTTGATCGAGCTGAGCGGCGAGGCGCCTGTGCCGCCGCTCGCGCCAGAGATCAGCACGACCTCCGCGCCGGCCTTGACCACGCCGGCAGCGATGGTGCCGACGCCCGCCTGCGCCACGAGCTTGACGCTGATGCGAGCCTCGGTGTTGATCTGCTTGAGGTCGAAGATCAACTGCGCCAGGTCCTCGATGCTGTAGATGTCGTGGTGCGGCGGGGGCGAGATCAGCGCCACGCCGGGCACGGTGTGTCGCACGCGCGCGATCAGGTCGGTGACCTTGTGGCCGGGGATCTGACCACCCTCACCGGGCTTGCTGCCCTGCGCCATCTTGATCTGCAGCTCGGCGGCGCTCATCAGATACGCCGGGGTGACGCCGAAGCGGCCGCTGGCGATCTGCTTGATCCCGCTGTTGCCCTCATCCAGAAAGCGGCGATCCTCCTCGCCGCCCTCGCCGCTGTTGCTGAGCGCGCCCAGGCGCGTCGTGGCGATGGCGACCGTCTCGTGCGCCTCGGGCGAGAGCGCCCCGAGCGACATGGCGGCGGCAGAAAAGCGTTTGACAATGGCCGCCAGCGGCTCGACGTCGTCGATGCTGATGGGCTCGCGATCCGGGAGGAGCTCGAGCAGATCGCGCGGCTCGCCGGGTTGCCCGGGATCGACAAAGGCGGCGGCGAAGGCCTGATACAGCCCGTAGCCCTCGGCGAAGCGGTCGCCGAGCCGGTAGCTTGGCACCCGCGCGTGGGCGATCCCGGTCACCACCTCGTGATCGCCGCTGTATTCGATCAGCCCGGGCGTGCGCACGGCCTTCTGCAGGGCGTGCACGGCGCGCTGTGAGTAGCCGTGCTGCTCGCCGCCTGCGCGCTCCTTGTAGAAGCCGGGATGATCGAGCTTGACCGAGGCGGCATCACCGCCAAACGCCGCGCTGTGCCAGGTGAGCGCGATGCGCTCGATCTCCTCGAAGCCGATCCCGCCCAGCCGCGAGGGCGTGCCGGTGAAGGCCGCGGCGATGACCTCGGGCGAGAGGCCAAAGGCCTCGAAGAGCTGCGCGCCGTGATAGCTGTCCACGGTCGCGATGCCCATCTTGGACATGATCTTGAGCAGGCCCTTCTCGGCGGCCTTGATGTAGTTGCGCACGACCTGCTCCTCGGTCGTGGCCTTGTCGCGGATCTTGCCGCGCTGGACGGCCTCGCGAGCCGTGTCCAACGCAAGATACGGGTTCACCGCGTTCGCCCCGAAGCCAATCAGCGCGGCGAAGTGATGCGTCTCGCGCGCCTCGCCGCTCTCGACGACCAGGCTGGCCTGCATGCGCAGCCCCCTGCGGATGAGGTGCTGGTGCACGGCGCCGACGGCGAGCAGGGCGGGCACCACCGCGCGCTGCGGCCCGACCTTGCGGTCGCTGAGGATGAGCAGGCTGGCGCCCAACGTAATCGCCCGAGTCGCCTCCTCCTGCAGGCGCTGCACCGCGCGGCGCAGAGCACCGGGTTCGCCGCTGGCGGAAAAGGTCGCATCCAGCGTCGCGCACTGAAAGGCCGAGTCCTCGATCTGCGCCAGCGCCTTGAGGTCCTCGTTCCACAGGATCGGGCTCTCGACGCGGACGAGATGGGCGGTGCGTTCACCCTCGTCCAGCAGGTTTGCGCGCGCGCCGAGCTGCATGCGCAGGCTCATCACCTGGTCCTCGCGCAGGTGGTCGATGGGTGGGTTGGTCACCTCGGCGAAGCGCTGCTTGAAATAGTTGAAGAGCGGGCGCGGCTTGGGCGAGAGCGCGGCCTGCGGGGTGTCATCACCCATCGAGCCGACCGGCTCGGTGGCGTCCTCATACATGGTCTTGATGACCATGGTGAGCTCCTCGCTTGTCCAACCAAAGGCGGCCTGACGCGCCAGCAGCGCATCGCTGTTGATGGCCGGCTGCTCGGTGCGCAGATTGGCGATCTCCTCCAGCCGCACGCGGTTGCGCTGCGCCCAGTCGCGGTACGGCTTGCGTGTGGCGAGCAGGCGCAGGATCTCGTCGTTCTCCCACAGCTTGCGCTGGGTGAGGTCGGCGCAGATCATGCGGCCGGGCAGCAGCTTTCGCGTCAGCAGCACCTTCTCGGGATCGACGTCGTAGGCACCGATTTCGCTGCCGGCGTAGACCATCTCGTCGGTGGTGAGCGTGTAGCGGGCAGGGCGCAGCCCGTTGCGATCGATCTGCATCCCAATCAGCGCGCCATCGGTGAAGACGATGCAGGCCGGGCCGTCCCATGGCTCCATCAGCGCGGCGTGATAACGGAAAAACCCCTTCGCCGCCGGCGCGAGGTCGGGATCCTTTTCCCAGGCCTGCGGCATCATCATCTTCATCCCGTGCCGGATGTCGCGGCCAGCCAGGGTGAGCAGCTCGAGCGTGTTGTCGAACTTGCCGCTGTCGCTGCTGGTCTCGTCGATGATCGGCTTGATCCGCTCGATGTCGGCCCCCCACGCCGGCGATTGCAGCGTGGCCTCGCGGGCGCGCATCCAGGCCGCATTGCCGTCCACGGTGTTTATCTCGCCGTTGTGGCACATGAAGCGGAACGGTTGTGCGCGCTCCCAGGTGGGGAAGGTGTTGGTCGAATAGCGCTGGTGAAAGAGGATCAGGCTGACCTTGTAGTCCGGGTCGTTCAGGTCGAGGTAGAAGCCGCGCAGGTGGCTGGAGGAGACCAGGGCCTTGTAGACGATGCCGCGGCAGGAGAGCGAGGCGATGTAGAAGCCCTGCAACCCGCTGCGCGCCGCCTCGTTCTCGATCTCCTTGCGGATGAGATACAAGCGTTGATCAAATTCGAGCTCGCTGGCAAAGTGGCGCGGCCGCTCGATCAGCACCTGCTGGATGTCAGGCTTCATCTCGAGCGCGCGCTTGCCGAGCACGTTGGGCTCATGCGTGACGGTGCGCCACATCAGGGCGCTTAGGGCGTGCCGTTCGAGGGCGGCGGTGACGATCTCGCGGGCGCGGTTGGCGGCGTCTGGGTCACGGGGGAGGAAGAGCATCCCGACCGCGAGGTCGCCGGGGCGCTGGGCGCGCCGGCCGACGCGTTCGAGCTCGCGGTTGAGCAGGGTGTGTGGGATGGAGGTCAGCACACCGGCGCCGTCGCCGGACTTGCCGTCCGCGTCGAAGGCACCGCGGTGCGCGAGGCGCTCCAGGCAGCGCAGGCCGTCGTCGAGGGTCTTGTGGGTGGCGCGGCCGGTCAGG
Organism: Thermoflexales bacterium; assembly: GCA_019694215.1. GTDB lineage: Bacteria > Chloroflexota > Anaerolineae > J036 > Brachytrichaceae > Brachythrix. Next base: position 344 of record JAIBCK010000137.1, on the reverse strand, counting down.
TCGGCCAGGAATCCAATCCCGCAGGCGTCATGTTCGAAGCGTGCATCGTAGAGGGCGGCTTCGGTTGGGAAGGCCGCTGACCATTGACGTTGACTGCCATCACTCATCTTCGCTGAAACTCCAGTCCGCCGGCGGGGGCGGAGAAAAAAAAGACGCGGGGTGGGTGATAAGCCCACTCCCCGCGTCTGGATAGCGCTCACGCGGCCCGGCGCTGGTGACGGTGTGTCACCCATTGCGCTGAGAGCCCGCGTCCCGGCGTCCCTCCCCGCCCGAGTTCAGGCGGGTGCGAAAGTGGGCGAATTGTCCGCGAAAGTCGGGGGATGTCAAGGCGGCGGAACGCCGGG
>JAIBCK010000136.1 GCA_019694215.1 Thermoflexales bacterium | reverse complement strand
TCGTACGGCCCGAGCTCGAAGTGCATGCCGTCCTCGATGAGTTCATCGGAGGGGTGCAGATACTCCAGCCCGGTGAACTGATCGCGGAAGAGGACGAAGCGGTTCGCGCCGCCCTGCAGGGCCAGGCCCTGCGCCAGCGTCTGCGTCACGAGCTCCTTCTCATCGCCCTGGCCGGTCTTGCGCGCAAAGGCGACCGAGCGCCCGATGCGGCCGCGCGCGGTGGCCTTGTGGTTGTGGAAGATGAACAGGCCGCGCTCAGCGCCCAGCCCGTTTGTGTAGGCGTAGACGTTTTCGTTCACCTCGCCCTTGTCCGAGACAAAGTCAAAGAGCAGGAAGTTGTCCGAACCGGCGAAGACGCGGCGCTGCTTGAGCACCGGGACGATCACGCGCTCGTGATGGCTGACAAAGCCCTGGTCGGCGCTCTCGTTGTAGTAGGCGCGCCGGTATTCCATGCCGTACTTCTCGGTCAGACCCTCAAACTGGCCATGCCCGAACATCGGCGTGCCGGGGAGCGTGGCGGCCATGGCGCACACGCCAAAGTATTTGTCGCTCTTGCCGAACTGCTCGACGGCCGTCTTCTCGTCGGGGTTGTTGAGGAAGTTGACGTAGCGGTTGATGATCTGCGGGTCGAACTCCAGCGTGTCGCGCATGACGCGCCGGTAGCCGGCGTTGTCCTCGTCGCGCAGCATGTTCATGAAGGCGCTGTTGTAAACGCGGTGCATGCCCAACGTGCGGACAAAGTAACCTTCCAGCATCCAGAAGGCCTCGGCCAGCAGCAGCGTATCGGGCGCCTCGAGGGCGGCCCGGTCGACGACCTCGCGCCAGAACTCCTTGGGGATGGCCTTGTCGAAGTCGGCGCGGGTGAGCCCATGCGTCGCCCGCGAGGCGATCCCGGTGCCGCTGCCGGGCTCGGGGAACCACAGCCGCTGGATGTGGCGCTTGGCCAGCACCATGGCGGCATCGAAACGAATGATCGGGAACTGGCGCGCCACCTGCAGGATGGCCTGGATGACCTGCTCGCGCGCGACGGGATTGAGATAGTCGATCTGGGCGGTGTCGTTCCAGGGCAGGCCGGTGCCGTCGTTGCCGTGATAGAGATACTGCGCGGCGCCGGTCGCGGCATCCACGCGCTTGAAGCTGACCGCCGCATCCGAGCGGTTGTAGTAGTGGTCCTCGAGGTAGACGTGGATGCGCGGGTCGGATGACAGGTCCGGACCGTTGTACGAGTACGACGGGTAGGGCGGATGCTCGGTCGAGAGGAACCACTCGGGGTGCTCGGCCACCCAGGTCGAATCCAGGCCGGTGTGGTTGGGCACCATGTCGCTGGCCAGCCGGATGCCGTGCCGCCACGCGCGCGCCTTGAGGTCCTCCAGCGCGGCATCGCCGCCCAACTCGGCCGCAACGACGTAGTCCTTGAGCGAGTAGGCAGAGGGCATGGCCTCGGGATTGCCCATGCGCTGCTTGATCGTGGCGCTGGCGGGGCTGCGCTCCCACACGCCGATCAGCCACAACGCGTTGAGCCCCCAGCGCGCGAACTGGGCGAGCTCGGCGTCTGGGATCTGATCGAGACGGGTGATGGCGCGACCGTATTTCTTGCTCAGCTGATCGAGCCAGACATACACGCTCTTGGCGATCAGCACAACGTTCGGCATCCAGTCCAGATCGGGTGTGTAGGCCTCGGGCTCGAACCACATCGCGGAGCTGCTGCCGTCGCTGCTGCTGCGGCCGGCCGGCGGCGGAACGGTCCCTCCGCCCATCTCGGTGAAGAAGGCGCTGTCGAAGCGGGGCGGCTGGGCGCGCTTGTTGTCATCGCTGATCGCGCCCGGGCGAGGCCCTTCACCCATGGGCAACAGGGCGCGGCCCTCCTCGCGGATGATGTCGATGCCGGTCAGCAGGCGGTTGAGCACCTCGACGCGATCCCCGAGCAAGCCGGCCCAGACATCGCGGATGGTCTCGAGCTGGCCCTCGATGGAGAAGGGGCTGTGCTCGATCGGCGCGCGCAGCGCCGAGAACAGGCTGAACGCGCCTCGCGCGGTGTCAACACGCGGCTGCCCATCGAAGAAGCCGGGCAGTTGGGCCATCATTGGCACATACTGCGTGCTTGCGCGCAGCGCGCTGTCATCAAAGAGCGCGCGGTACGGCGCGAAGGCCGGATTGTTGTTCGCCAGCCACACCAGCAGCATCTCCTCCAGCACGACTTCGCGGTTGGGCGTGCCGTTGGTCGATCCATTCAGATACTGAATCGGGCTGATCGCGCCGCGATACACGGGTTGGGTGGGGAACTGGTCGGCGAAGGTGCGCAGCGCGGCCTCAACCTCCTGCTCACCGATGGCGTCGTGAAGATGATCGAGCGCATCGCGCAGCACGTTCGCCTTGCGGGTGGCGCGATAACGGGCAATGGCCACATGCGCCAGCTCGTGGATGAGCCCGATGGCGTTCAGGTCCGCAGCGCGGGCGGGGGTGCCCGCGGCACTCACGCGCTGAGCGACCTGCTGGGCGGCGTAGTAGTTGGCAAAGACCAGATCACCGTTGGTCGCGAAGAGCGAAGCATCGATGTTGTAGAGGTCGCGAGCCTGACGGAGGGTGAGAAATTCGAGCATGGTGTGCACCTCGACGCGGGATTGTACCGTGCAAGGACCCCCCGATTGACGGCCCACGCCCTTTGCAAGGGTTCGTGTGAGCCCATGCCTGCGGTGCAAGCCGGGCACGGTCTGCGCGGTCGCGACGGTTGGCGGGCCGGCCCGTACAATCGCGCCCATGCCCGCATCCCACCGCATCCAGATCATCGACTCACACACCGGCGGAGAACCGACCCGCATCGTGCTCTCCGGTGGGCCGGAGCCGCCCGCGGGCTGCAGCATGGCCGAGGCCCGCGCCTGGTTGCGGGATGGCCACGACTGGCTCCGTCAAACGAGCATGCTTGAGCCGCGGGGCTCGGAGGTGCTGGTCGGCGGCCTGCTCCTGCCGCCCTCCGATCCCACCTGCGCGGCGGGCGTCGTCTTCTTCAACAACGTCGGCTACCTGGGCATGTGCGGCCATGGCACCATCGGCCTGCTCGTCACCCTGGCGCACCTCGGCCGAATCGCGGCCGGGGAGCATCGCATCGAGACGCCGGTCGGCATCGTGACGGCCACCCTGCACGACGCGAACACCGTCACCGTCCGCAATGTGCCCGCCCACCGCGCCCGCAAGAGCGTGCGCGTGGATGTCCCCGGGCTGGGCGTCGTCACGGGCGATGTCGCCTGGGGTGGCAACTGGTTCTTCCTGTGCAACGACCATGGCCAGGACATCGAGGCCGGCAACCTCGAGGCGCTCACCGATGTGGGCTGGCGCATCCGCAAGGCGCTCGAGAGCGCCCACATCACGGGCGATGGCGGGGCGCTGATCGACCACGTCGAGCTGTTTGGCCCGTCGACGCGGGCCAGCAGCCGCAGCTTTGTGCTCTGCCCCGGCCGCGCCTACGACCGCTCGCCCTGCGGCACCGGCACCAGCGCCAAGCTGGCCTGTCTGGTCGCGGATGGCAAGCTCGAACCGGGCCAGGTCTGGTATCAGGAGAGCGTGATCGGCAGCGTCTTCGCCGGGCAGGTCGACCTCGTCGACGGCGCCGTCATCCCCAGCATCACCGGGACGGCCTTCATCACCGGGGAGGGCAGCCTGCTGATGGAAGAGGATGATCCTTTTCGGTTGGGCATCCCGCCCACCGTAGAATGAGCGGGCCATGCCAAGCGATCTCGTCATCATCGGGGCCGGCATCGCCGGCCTGTGCTCCGCCTACTACGCGCGCCGGCGCGGCCTGAGCGTCACCGTCCTCGAGCGCAACGCGGCCGGCGCCGACGCCTGCTCGACCGGCAACGCCGGGATGATCGTGCCCGGCGACTTCGTCCCGCTTGCCTCGCCGGGCATGATCTCGACCGGGCTGCGTTCGATGTGGAATCCCGAGAGCCCGTTCTACCTGCGCCCGCGCGCCGACCCGGACCTGGTCGAATGGTGCTGGCGCTTCTTTCGCGCATCCAACGCAAAACGTGCAGACGCGGCCGGTCCGATCCTGACCGCCGCGCAGATGGACAGCCGCGCCCTCTTTGTTGCGCTGAGCGAGCAGGCCGGCCTGGACTTCGGCCTTCAGCAGCGCGGGCTGACCATGATCTGCGCCACGCCACACGCGCTGGAGAAGAAGGCGGCGCTGCTCGACAAGGCCAAAGCCCTCGGCACGCGCGCCACCCTGCTCGACGCCGATGGCGTGCGCGCGCTCAACCCGGGCGTCGAGATCGCCTGTCTGGGCGGGTTGCACTTCCCGGATGACTGCTTCCTCGATCCGCGCCGTCTGCTCGAAGCCCTGCACCGGGCCGTCGAGGACGCCGGGGTGGAGATCCGCCACGGCGTTTCGGTGACGGGCTGGCAGCGCCGCGGGCGCGTCATTCGCGCGGTGCAGACCGACCACGGCGAGGTCGAGGGTAAACAATTTGCGTTGGCCGCCGGCTCCTGGTCGCCGCGCGTCTCGGCCGGGCTGGACGCCCATCTGCCCATGCAGGCGGGCAAGGGCTACAGCATGACGCTGGAGCAGCCGCCCGCGATGCCCACCGTCAGCGCCATCCTGGTCGAGGCCAAGGTCGCCGTCACCCCGATGGGTCGGCGCCTGCGTTTTGGCGGGACGATGGAGATCACCGGGCTGGATGAGTCGATCTCGCAGCGCCGCGTGGATGGCATCATCAAGTCAGCGGGCCAGTACTTCCCGCAGTTCCCGGCCAGCGCGTTTGCCGGCACGCCGGTCTGGCGCGGGTTGCGGCCCTGTTCGCCGGATGGGCTGCCCTTCGTCGGGCGGCTGCGCAAGCACGACAACGTCCTGGTCGCCACCGGCCACGCCATGCTCGGCGTGAGCATGGGGCCGATCACCGGCGAGATCATCGCCAAACTGGCCAACGGTGACAAGCCGCCCGCGTATGCCGCCGCCTTCGACCCGGATCGCTACAACTGATGTCTCGCGGCAGAGCCAGCTCTGTCCGTCACCCACTCAATCACAAGGAGAACCCATGAACTGGACCGGCGTCATCCCCGCCATGACCACCGCCTGGACCGCACGCCTGGCGGTCGACCATCGCTTCATGGCCCGCCACGCCCGCTGGATGATCGATGCGGGCTGCACGGGCATCGTCGCGCTCGGCTCGCTGGGCGAGGGGGCCACCCTCACCTTCGAGGAGAAGGAAGCGATCCTCAAGACGCTGGTCGACGCGCTCGGCAAGCGCGCGCCCGTCATCGCCGGGGTCTCCGCGCTCTCCACCGCCGAGGCCGTTCGCATCGCCAAAATGGCCGAGCAGGCCGGCTGCCAGGGTTTGATGGTCCTGCCACCCTACGTGTATGCCTCGGATTGGCGCGAGATGCGCGCGCACGTCTCGGCCGTTATGCGCGCGACGCGCCTTTCGTGCATGCTCTACAACAACCCCCTGGCTTACAAGACCGACTTCACGCCGCCGCAGATCGCCGAGCTGGCGGCCGAGCATGCCAACCTGCACGCGGTCAAGGAGTCGAGCGCCGACATCCGCCGCCTGGCCGCGATCCGCGCGCTGATCGGCCAGCGCCTGTCGCTGCTGGTCGGCGTCGATGACATGATCGTCGAGGGCGCGCGCGCCGGCGCGACGGGCTGGATCGCCGGGCTGGTCAATGCCTTCCCGCGCGAGTCGGTCGTCCTGTTCGAGGCGGCCCGCTCGGGCGAGATGGGCGAGTCGCTCACCGCGCTCTACAACTGGTTCCTGCCGCTGCTGCGCCTGGACGTCACCGTCAAGTTTGTCCAGCAAATCAAGCTCACCCAGGAGCGGGTGGGGATGGGCAACGCGCGGGTGCGCCCGCCGCGCCTCGAACTGGCCGGTGAGGATCTGGCCTACACGACCAGCGTCATCGACGCGGTCCTGGCCGCCCGGCCGCGGGTCTAGCGCACAACGTTCGAGACTGGGAGCTTGCCGGTCGCGCGCGCGCGGCCAAAGAGGACGTCGCCCAGCGCGGCAAAGGCGTCCTCCGAAGCCTGATAGGTCGCCAGATAGGTCGGCGC
>JAIBCK010000135.1 GCA_019694215.1 Thermoflexales bacterium | reverse complement strand
GAGCGCGCCACGCTTGAATTCAGCGTAGAGGTCCACGTCACTGCGATGAGGGTCGAAATCGTTCCGCAGGGCCGATCCGAACAGGCTGAGCCGGATGATGCCGCGGGCGCGGCAAAAGGCCGCGAGCGCATCCCGGTCAAAGGCGAGCGGTAGAACCTGCGTAGTGGTCATGGTCCAGAACTCCCTGCTTCCTCATATTGTGCCTCACCCGCCACCACATCGAACGTTGCGGCAGGCACTTTCGCCGTCATTCCCGCGAACGCGAGAATGACCGGTGCGGTGCGGCGTTGGGCGACGGGCAATGCATGGATCAACCATTCTCAATCGTCAACACCCGCATCCCCTCGTTGCCGCGAGGGTCGATGACCTTCACCGCGATGCGCCAGGTCTCGGTCTTCTTCTTCGCCCCGGGTCGCGGGATGGGCAGGCTGCTCGTCCCGCTCAGCGCGTCGAAGGCGCTCTCGTCGATGACACCGGTGGTACCGAGCGCCTTGGCCAGCTTCTCCCACTTGCTCTTGTCAGGGAAGAAGGCCTGGGTGATGCAAAACGTACGACCATCGTAATCGCCATCCACAAACCATGCCCCCAGCCCGTTGGCGGGGGTCGGTTGCAGGGTGTTGCTGACCGGGTCATACACGTCCATGCCCTCCATCGTCACGATGATGTCGCCATCGGCGTTGCGCGTTTGTGAGACACGCGGCGCGGTGAAGACGGTGAAGATCTGGCTGCCGGGCTGGGTCTTGAGCAAATCATCCATCCCGACATCGGGCCGGATGAGTGACATGTGCAGACGCAGGTCCTCGCCGCTGTCCTCCGTGATCTCGTCCTGGGCGGTGCCGTCAAAGCCGTTGGCGGCGAAGATGAGGTCGTCGAAGCCGCGCCGGTTGGCGGCCTTGAAGGCGGCCTTGGCCTGCAGGCGGCTGAGATTGCCGACTTCAGGACCGATCGAGACCGCCACCCGGCGCTCGGTCTTGCCATCCGGCATCCAGGTCCCCTGGGCGTGCAGGAAATCGACCCCGGCCACGGGTTCCAGCGCCACGAAGGGCACCCGGACGTTGTTCTTGAAGTCCACCCCGCTCGCCCGCAGCAGGCGGATGATCTTGTCCAGGTGGGCGTCGGCGTTGACCGCCGCGACGGTGCCATCAAAGGTGGCCTCGTCGGGCTCGGGCGCGCCGCCAATGGGCGTGTCCGGTCCCTCCTCGAGGGCGATGACGCTCTCCATGCTGAACGGCCCGGCCACGCGCACAATGCGCCGCTCCTCAAAAGGCTGGTCGACCAGCTCTTCGTTGTCGGCATTGGCGCTGATGGCGGCATTGACTTCATCCATTTTTGCTCGCCAGGCGGCCCGGTAGTCGGTCAGTGCGGCCTGCAACGCCTCGGGCCAATCCGGGTCGGTGTCGAAGGGGACCTCCCAGGCATACCAGCCCTCGAAATCGTTGGCGACCGTATCGTATTTGCGCTCGCGATTCTTGGGCGGGAGCACCCAGCGCCGACGATCGGCATCGCTGATGGCTTTCTTGCCCTCGCGGCGCTGTTTGTCGTAGAGCTTGCGGGCCAGGGCCTGACGGGCCTCGGCCGGGACCGCCTTGAGCGCGGCGTTGAGCGCGTCGAGCTTGGCCTGCAGTATGGGCTCGTGGCGGGCGAAAATTGGGTCGAGGGCGGTATTGCGGGCGATGCTCTTGAGGGTGATGTGCGGGACCGTTTTGCAGGCGAAGGTCTTTGGCTCCTCGGTCCCGTTTCGCAGCCAGGCCCCGCGTGGGTTGCGCTGGATGTCCTCAGGGTTGAGCGGGCGGAGTTTGTAGAGCGGATATTTGGCGGTCATCAACCGCTGGCGGGCCAGGGCCAACGCCACCCGGCTGGTGTCGATGGTGATCCAGCGCCGCCCCCACTGCTCGGCAACATACGCGGTTGTGCCGCTGCCGCAGGTAGGATCGAGGACCAGATCGCCGGGGTCGGTAGTCATCAGCATGCAGCGTTGGATGATTGTCGACGACGTTTGGACTGCATAGATCTTCGGATCGTCTCGACTCGAAATGCCGCCCCCTACATCGTCCCATAGGTTGGTGATCTCAAGGCAACCGAAGTCGTCAAAAAACTTCTTGAATCGAAGCGTACTTCCAGCCCGCATGACGCGCCCAGCTGGGATAAGTCTGTTCTGGACGCTGTCATTTCTCGAGCGCCAGTGACCAACGGTAGGGGTGAAGGTATCTCCTTCGAATGCAAGGCGCCCCATAGTCGTTTCAGCGCCTTCGCCACGTGACGTCAAGCCCTGATCTGTGAAAAGACGAAGGTTCTGAGGAATGGAGTCGGCTTCCGCCTCCTCATCATCAATTCTCCTCGTCTCCCCAGTGTCGAGATCCTCAACGAAGCTGTAGCGCGTTGCGCCCTTCTCGCCACGTCGCAGAATCTTGAACAGCGGTTGCCAACGCACAGCGGTGATTTCCTTTGCGTACCAAACTACGTAGTCGCAGGAGGTGTCTAACGTCGACGCACCAGCACTCTGAGTCGTCTTGAAACTAATAAGGCTGGCGAAATTCGCCGCGCCAAATACCTCATCCAGGACCATACGAACGCGATGCAGGTTCTCGTCGCTGATCTGGACGAAAATACTGCCCGTGTCGGCCAGTAACTCGCGCATCATCGTCAGGCGGTCGCGCAGGTAGGCGAGGTAGCTGTGCACGCCCAGGGTCCAGGTATCGCGGTAGGCCCGGACCATTTCAGGCTCGCGGGTCAGGTCCTGATCACGGTCCTTTACGTCGCGCTGGCCGAGTTGGGGCTGGAAGTTGCTCCCGAACTTGATCCCGTAGGGCGGGTCGAAGTAGATCATCTGGACCTTGCCGGCCAAGTCCTCGCGACGGGCCAGCGAGGCCATCACCTGCAAACTGTCGCCCAGGATCATCCGGTTGGCCCAGTCCATGTCGTGCTTGTAGGCCTGGACGGCCTCGTCGTAGTCGCGTTGGGGGTCGGCGAACAGGCTACGCTGGACGTCCTCGCGGGCGAGTACGCGCAGGATGGCCTGGGTGCTGACCCGCTCGTGCATGTGCAGGGCGACCGGGTCGACTTCGAACCAGGGCTTCTCGCGTTTGCCGCTCCACTCCAGCCAGGGCTCGTGTTTGCCCAGGGCGTTGGCCAGCAAGGCGATCTCATCCGCACTGGCCTTCTCGCCCCGTTCGAGCTTCGCCAGCAGGGCGGGCAAACGGTCGCTCTGACCGGTGGTATCGAAGCGTAGAACCGGCGGCAGATGCGGGTTGTACTCGTGGCGGATCTTGGGGCGTTCCTCGGCCTTGTTTGGCGCAGCCAGGCCACTGCCGGGCAGGTTCTTGCGCTTGGCCTGGTGCTTGTAGGCCGTCACGGCGGCATCTGTGCTGGTGGGCGCGCTCTCGGGGGCGGTCTTGGGTTTGCGTGGCATGGGGACGTTATGGGCCTATTGTCGCCGGGAATTTGAAAGCTGACGGTTGACCGAAGTTGGGATAGCCGCGCCGCGTCCGGTTGCAGCAGCGCGCGTCTGCGCATGCGCCCGCCTCGGAGAAGCAGGCGATTCGTAGTCGGAGGTAGTTGAAGGGGATGGCTCACCAGCCAACCCGCGCCGCGCATACAATCCCCCACATGTCCAAGCGGCACAAGAAGCACCGCAAGCATGGCCAGAAGCCGGACAAGCAACCGAAGGCCGCCGCCCCGAAGCGCGCCCCACGCAGGCGCGTCGCCCGGACCGCCGCGCCCCCCTCGCTCCGCCTGATCGTCGATCCGGAGGGCGCCGCGAGCGGGCTGTATCTCCGGCGCGAGCCCGTGCGCGCTCCGGAGACCGTGCTCGCCGTCCTGCCCGCTGGTGCCCCCTTGATTGCGTTGGAGGATGCAAACACCGTGCTGGCGCGGATCGGCAACCCCGCCCAGTGGCTGCGCGTGCAAGATGAACAGGGCCGCGAAGGCGTGGTCAACGCCGCCTATGTCCTGGTGCAGGGCGCGCCGCCGCCCGCCCAGGCCATCCGCCTGAGCGTCATCGACGCGGTCGCCGGCAGCGGCGGCCTGCGCCTGCGCGACGCGCCCGGCCTGCATGGCGCGGTGCTCGCGCAGCTCCCCGCCGGTACAAATTTGATTGCGTTGGACGCCGCCGACGAGGTCGCCGCGCGGCTTGGCCTGCTTGGCGCCTGGCTGCACGTGCGCGACCCGCTCGGGCGGGAGGGATTTGTGGCCGCCTGGTATGTGCGGCGCGCCCAGGAGATTTCACCGGCCCGCATCGCGCAGGGCGTCGTCCTTGCCACGGCCGACACGGTGCTGCGCGCGGTGCCCTCGGCCGACGCGCCGGCCCTGTGGCGCATAACGGCCGGAACTCCCCTGCGCGTCGACGATGGCCCGGACTGGGCCAGCCGCGTCGGTGATCCGGGCCGCTTTGTGCGCGTCACGAGCTATGCCTTCAAGCGCGGCTACGTCGCCGGGGATGCCCTGCGCGTGGCCGAGCTCGACACGCGGCAGGCCGTGGCCGATGCCGCCGTCGCGGTCGGGGAATCGGCGTGGCTGTTTGGCATTCACGATCCCTATGATCGGGGACTGCACAGCGCCGGCCGTCGCGGCTGGGTGCTGTTCACCGAACAGGTGAGTGGGGCCGGCAACCCGGCCTGCGCCGCATGGGTGGACGCGGGCTGGGGGGTGATCAGCCGCCTCAACAACGACTATGGCGGCAGCGGCACCATCCCCACGCCGGGCGGACATGCGGCGTTTGCCGCGCGGTGCGCCGATCACGTCCGCAACACGCCGGGCTGCCATGTGTGGATCATCGGCAACGAGATGAACAACCCGCGCGAGTGGCCCAACCAGGATGAGACCAACCCGGGCAACAACGCGGGAGACGCCATCACGCCGGAGCGCTACGCCGAGTGCTACAACCGCGTCCGCGCGGCGATCAAGGCCGTCGATCCCGCGCATCAGGTCCTGCCCGGCGCCATCGACCCGTACAACGCTCGGGCGGGCAGTTGTCTGGCCTGGTTCGAGCGCATGCTGGCGCGCCTCGATGACGTGGACGGCTTCGCCCTGCATGCCTACACCCAGGGCGGCTCGGCGGCGCTGGTGTCCAACCTTCAAACGTTTGGCGACGACCCGCTCACCTGGCAGTACTACCACTTCCGCTGCTACACCACGCTGCTGGATGTCATCCCGCAGCGCTGGCGCGACCGGCCCGTCTACCTCACCGAGACCAACCCGAGCCCGACGGCCAGCGAGCCGGCCTGGTCGGGCGGCCAGAACGGCTGGGTGCAGGCCGCCTATGCCGAGGTCCAACGGTGGAATCTCCAACCACACGCCCAGCAAATCCGGGCCCTGCTGTTGTATCGCTGGATCGTGGGCGGCGGCAGCGACGCGCAGTTCTCGCTGCTGCGCCTGCCCGGCCCGCAGGCCGACTTTCGCGCGACCGTCGCGGGCAACGACTATCGCTGGCGAAACTGAAGCATGACGACACTCCAAAAGCTTGAAGTTCCCATCGCCGGCATGGACTGCGCCGATTGCGCGCGACACGTCCAGAAGGCCCTGAGCGGCGTCCCGGGGGTGGGCTCGGCGGAGGTGCTGCTCGGCGCGGAGAAGGCCATCCTGACGCTCGACCCGCGGGCGGCCAGCCTCGACGCCCTGCGCAGCGCCGTCGAACGGGCGGGGCCCTACACCATCCCGGAGAGCGCGGCAGTGCCTGCGGCACCCGTGATCCCCTCCGCGCGCAAGGCCTATGGCCCCGTCGTGCTGGCCCTGATCGCGCTGGTCTGCGTGATTGCGGCCGAGCGCCTGGGCGTGCTGGAGTGGCTGAACGGCGCGCTGCCGTGGCCGGTCTGGGCGCTGGGCCTGCTCGCGCTCGGGCTGCCGGTCTTCCGCAATGCGCTCAAGGCGGCGCTGCAGGGCAAGGTCATCGCGCACACCATGATGTCGCTTGGCGCGCTCGCGGCGGCGGCGCTGGGCGAATGGTCGACGGCGCTCATCGTCGTCGTCCTGATGCGCATCGGCGACGCCGTCGAGCGCGCCACCTCGGGTGGGGCGCGCCGGGCGTTGGCCGAACTCAACGCCTCGGCGCCGCAGACCGCGCGCGTGCTCGGCGACGACGGCGAGGAA
>JAIBCK010000134.1 GCA_019694215.1 Thermoflexales bacterium | reverse complement strand
TTCGCCCGCACGTCACCCCGGCACGAGCCGAGGCGTGCGCCGGCCGCGGGGCGGGCGAAGCAATCGCCACTACGCCCTCCCGGCCACATCTCGGTGGCGATCGCTTCGCCCCTACGGGATGGGCACGCCCGTGCCGCGGTCGGCGGTCCGACAACGATCGCTTCGCCCCTACGGGATGGGCACGCCCGTGCCGCGGTCCGCGGTCGACAAACAAGCCCGTGCATACTGGCTGCCTTCCGCGGTCGGCGGAAGGGATACTGGTTGGCCACCTGTGGCAGGGAGCCACCGGCTTCCGTCCTCGGTCGCCGGACGGCGAACCGCCGTCCGCCGGGAGACTTCTGCATGAGAATCATCGAAAACGCAGCCAACGACCGCGTGGTCGACCTGATCCAACCGGCGCTTGACGCGCAGCGGCAACTCGACGCCGTCACGGCCGCCTATTCCGTCTTCGCCGTCTCGCACCTGCTGCCCGGCTTGCGACGCATCAACCGCTGCCGGCTCATCCTCCCTGCCGCGCTGTCAGACCTGCCCCACCTCGGCTCCGCCGCCGACCGCTCGGCGCGGAATCAACTTCAGACGCGCTGGCTGGCGGGCGTGGTCCGCGACTGGTTCGACGCACACGCCGAAATCCGGCGCGCGCGGGGGGACGTCCCGCAGGGCAGCCTCATCGTGCGTGACGAAGGGAGCCAACCCCTGCTTGCGCTTCAAGGCGCCTTCGGCCTGACGACGGATGGCCTCGGCCTGACCCCGGGCAATCAGCTCAGCCTGATTCAGGCAAGCGAAACCGCGGCGGAGGCCCGGCTGCTGGGCCAGTGGTTTGACACGCAATGGGCCAGCCTGCCCGCCGACCCTGGCGCGAAGGCGGGCATCATCGCCGCGCTCGATCAGATCGCCCGCCTGCACGACCCGCACCTCGCCTATGCGCGCATCCTTCAGTGCCTGTTTGCCGGCAACGACCAGGACCTCAATGAAGAGCGCATCGTCAGACCGGCCACCGGAATTCGCAACACCGTCATCTGGAATAAGCTGTACAAGTTTCAGCGCGATGGCGTGCTCGGCGCACTCGACAAGCTCGAGCGCTTCGGAGGCTGCATCATCGCGGACAGTGTGGGCCTCGGAAAAACCTTCGAGGCGCTGGCGATCATCAAGCACCACGAGCTGCGCAACGACCGGGTGCTGGTGCTGTGCCCGAAACGCCTGCGCGACAACTGGACGCTCTACCGACAGTCCGCCGATGCGCGCAATGGCCTCGCCGCCGATCGCTTCAACTACGATGTCCTGAACCACACCGACCTGTCGCGCGATGACGGCCGGTCGGGCGACATCGACCTCGCCCACGTGAACTGGGGCAACTACGACCTGGTCGTCATCGACGAGTCACACAACTTCCGAAACAAGAAGACGCCCCAGGCCGGCGTCGAGACGCGCTACGATCGCCTGATGCGCAAAATCATCCGCGAGGGCGTGAAGACGCGCGTCCTGATGCTCTCGGCCACACCGGTGAACAACCGCCTGGCCGACCTGCGCAACCAGATCGCCTTTGCGACCGAAGGAAACGACAAGGCGCTCGCGGAGCACGGCGTCGGGAGCATCGACGCCACCACGCGCCTGGCGCAGAAGGCGTTCAACGCCTGGCTCGACCTCGCCGAAGAACAACGCACTCCGGCGCGGCTGATCGACATGCTGGGCTTCGACTACTTCAACCTGCTGGACCAGCTCACGATCGCGCGCTCGCGTCGGCACATCGAGAAGTACTACGGCACCACGGAAACCGGCCGCTTCCCGGAGCGGCTCAAGCCCATCAACATCAAGGCCGATGTCGACCGCGACGGGGCCTTTCCGGCCATCGCCGAAATCAACGCCGAAATTCGCCGGCTGCACCTCGCGGTGTATGCCCCGCTGCGCTACGTGCTGCCGCACCGGCAGGAGGCCTACGACCGCAAATACAGCACGCAGCTCAAGGATGGCGCCGGCCTCTTCCGCCAGGTCGACCGCGAGGAGAGCCTGATCCACCTGCTGCGCGTCAACGTGCTCAAGCGCATGGAGAGCGCGGTGCCCGCCTTCGCCCTCACCGTGGAACGCCAGCTCAACGACGTCGAGGCAACCCTGGCGCGCATCGAGGCGCGCCCCGATGCGCTCGCCGAGGTCGAGCTGGACATCGAGGACCTCGACATCGAGAATCTTGACGATCCGACCTTCGAGAGCCTGGTGGTGGGTCGCAAGATCAAGGTGCTGCTCCAGGATGTTGACCTCATCCGTTGGCGGCAGGACCTGATCGAGGACCGCGACCGGCTGGCCAGCCTGGTCGAAGCCGCCCGTCAAGTAAGTTCGAAACGGGATGCCAAGCTGATCGCGTTGCGCACGATGATCGCGCAGAAGTGCCGTCAGCCGATCAATGCCGGCAACCGCAAGGTGATCGTCTTCACCGCGTTTGCCGACACCGCCCGCTACCTGTACGAGCAGCTCGCACCGTGGGCGAAGGCGACGCTCGGGATGGACTCGGCGCTGGTCACAGGCACCGGCAGCAACGCAACCACCCTGCCCGGGCTGCGCAAGGACCTCGCCTCCCTGCTCACCGCCTTCGCCCCGCTTGCAAAGGAGCGCCCCGCGCCGCTGGCCGGAGACGGCGACGTGGACCTGCTCATCGCCACCGACTGCATCTCGGAGGGCCAGAACCTGCAGGATTGCGACTGGCTGATCAACTACGACATCCACTGGAACCCCGTCCGCATCATCCAGCGCTTTGGCCGCATCGACCGCCTGGGCTCGCCCAACGCACGCATCCAACTCGTCAACTTCTGGCCAAACATGGAGCTCGAGGAGTACATCGGCCTGGAACAGCGCGTCAGCGGCCGCATGGTGCTGCTGGATGTCTCCGCCACCGGTGAGGAGAACCTGATCGTGCACGAGGTGGGCAAGCCGATGAACGACCTCGAATACCGGCGCAAACAGCTGCTCAAGCTGCAGGATGCAGTCATCGACCTCGAGGACCTGTCCACCGGCGTCTCCATCGCCGACCTCACCCTGACCGATTTCCGCATCGACCTGGCCGACTACCAGCGCACCCACCCCGGGGCGATCGAGTCCATGCCGTTGGGCGCGGCGGCGGTCACCACCGCGCGCGACGCCGAGATCGCGCCGGGCATCGTCTTCTGCCTGCGGGCCGAGGGCGACGTCGCCGGGCAGGCGCTCGAGCCGGGCTACCCGCTCGCGCCGCACTACCTCGTGCATGTGGGCGAGGACGGTGCCGTGCGACTGCCGTATCCGCAGGCCCGCCAGATTCTCGACCACCTCAAGCGTCTGTGCGTTGGGCAGGACCTGCCCGACGCGGCCGCCGCCGCGCACTTTGAGCGCGCCACGAAAAAAGGCGAGGACATGCGCAACGCGCAAAAACTGCTCGCCGCCGCGGTCGCGTCGGTGGTCGGCAAGACGGAGGAACGCGCCGTTGCCAGCCTCTTTGCCCCGGGCGGCACCCATGCGCTCAAGGGCGAGTTCGCCGGGAGCGATGACTTCGAGGTGGTGGCGTTCCTCGTGATCCTGCCGGAGGCGGCGGCATGAACGCCACGGCGCTGATTGCCACACTCGACCTGCCGCCCAACACGCGGGTGGAGCGCCGCGTGCCCAAGACCCTGCTGCTGAAAAACGCCGCCCCGACCGCCGCGGACAAGCGCCTCATCAACGACGGCATCGAGGACATGCTGTGGGTGGCCACGCTCAAGCCCGCCAACATCGGCGTGCCGGCTTTCGACGACGACTTGCGCGCGTATGTGGAAATTGCCGTGCTGCGCGTGACCGTGCGCGCCGGCGCCCACGCCGAACGGCTCGCCACGTTGATCCATCGCGCCGTGCCGCATCCCGTCCTGCTGATTGTGGCCGACGGCACGGCCGTGACGCTGTCGCTGGCGCACCAGCGCCTGGCGCAGGGCAAGGCGGACGCCCGGGTGCTCGACGACGCGCCGGTGGCGGCCACGCTGAACGACGCGGGACCGGGCGCACAGCCGTCGGAATTCATCGCCGCCCTGTCGCTGGCCCGCCAGCCGCGCGCCGACCTGTATCAGCTCTATCAGGGTTGGACCGATACCGTGGTGGCCGCGCTGGCCGCCGCGGTGACCGGCCGATTTTCGCTGCCGGCGTCGCCCGAGCAGGCGGCCAGGCGCCGTGCCGCGCTGGGCGAATGGCACCGCCTCGACGCCGAGGGCGCCCGGTTGCGCGCGGCTGCCAGGAACGAGAAGCAGATTGCCCGCCGGGTGGCGCTGAACCTCGCCCTCGCGGACGCCGATGCCGCCCGGAAGCGGGCGCTGGCTGATTTATGATCGCCCCACGCACGCGCGCCCGCCGCGCCGTCGCGTGATTCCACCCACCCGAGAACACCCATGCACAAGCTGACCGCCAACGACCCCGAAACCCACAGCCCTGATCTTGTCGCGGAGAACCTGGCGCGCTTGAAGGCGCTCTTCCCCGAGCTGGTCACGGAGGGGCCAGACGGTGCCGCCGTGAACGTGGATGTGTTGAAGGCGTTGGTCGGCGACAAGACCGTCGCCGATGCCGACGAGAAGTACGGCCTGACCTGGCACGGCAAGCGCGCCGCCCGGCAGCTCGCGCTCACGCCCTCCACCGGCACGCTGCGCCCCTGCCCGGAAGACAGCGTGGACTGGGACAGCACGCAGAACCTGATGATCGAGGGCGACAATCTCGAGGTGCTCAAGCTCCTGCAGAAGAGCTACGCCGGCAAGGTCAAGCTCATCTACATCGACCCGCCCTACAACACGGGAAAGGACTTCGTCTATCCCGACGACTTCCGGGACAACATCAAGAACTATTTGGAGCTGACCGGGCAGGCCGAGGGCGGGCGGAAGATCAGCAGCAATACCGAGGCCAGCGGGCGGTTTCATACGGACTGGCTGAATATGATGTATCCGCGGATAAAAATTGCGCACCACCTGCTGGCTGACAACGGTGCACTGATATGTAGTATTGGTGACGAAGAGGTTGGCCACCTCATGGTGATGATGGCAGAGTTATTTGGAGAGGAGAACGTCTCGGCCAACTTCTGCATCATCAGGTCAGAGGGTGGGGGACTGGCGAGGCAAGTAGTCAAGGGCCACGATTACCTGTTGGTGTACGCAAAACAGCTTGCAAGCTTTACTCCGCTGCGTCGCCCAAAGGAAATCCGGGGTGATATTGTTAATGTGGACGGCATTGAGTATTGGATTGAGCAGGACTGGCTCCGGCGCGAGTTCGGTAAGTACGGAACCTGCGAGTACCATGAAATCGAGAAGTGGCACGGCATAGAGAAGAAGATGGAAATAGATGCCGGGCTAAAGTCTGGGCAGTACCGACTGATTTCAAAACGTAGCGGGGCGCAAGTTGTCGGGCGCCTGCGAAAGGTCGAGGACGATGCCTCCAAGTTCTATAGTGTGCAAAAGCACCTAAACGCGAGGGCCTCAGATGATTTAGAGAACATCGAGCTGCCGCTAGGCGTGTTTGATTTTCCGAAGCCCGTGTCGCTGTTGACCGAGCTGGCGCTTGGCGCCACATATTTCACTAGGAACGCAGGTGAAGTGATTCTGGATTTCTTTGCGGGCTCCGGTACTACTGGTCATGCGGTCATGGCCCAAAACGCCGCAGACGGGGGCAATCGCCGCTACATCCTCGTCCAGCTCCCAGAGCCGCTCGATCCGGAGAACAAAGACCAGAAGGTCGCCGCCGACTTCTGCGACACGCTCGGCAAGCCACGCAGCCTTGCCGAGCTGACCAAGGAGCGCCTCCGCCGCGCCGCGAAGAAGATCAAGGACGAAAACCCGCTCTTCGCCGGCGACCTCGGCTTCCGCGTCTTCAAGCTCGATTCCAGCAACATCCGCGCGTGGGAGCCGGACCGCAACGATCTTGACCAGACGCTCCTCGACCACGCCGAGCACCTGAAGGCCGGCCGCACCGAGCAGGACATCCTCTACGAGTTGTTGCTCAAGCTCGGCCTCGACCTCTGCGTGCCCATCGAAACCCGGGCCATCGCCGGCAAGGCCGTGCACAGCATCGGCGGCGGCGTGCTGCTGGCCTGCCTCGCCCCGCAGATCACCCGCGACGCGGTGGAGCCGCTGGCGCAAGGCATCGTCGCCTGGCACACGGCCCTCGCCCCGGCCGGCGACACCACCTGCGTGTTCCGCGACAGTGCCTTCGCCGACGACGTGGCCAAGACCAACCTCGCCGCGATCCTCGACCAGCACGGGCTCGCCACCGTGCGCAGTTTGTGAGGTCCGGCCG
>JAIBCK010000036.1 GCA_019694215.1 Thermoflexales bacterium | reverse complement strand
GCCCGCACCCGATCCTCGCCGACGCCAATGTCCGCAAGGGCATTGCCTACTGCACCAACCGCGATCAGCTGATCTCCTCGGTGTATGAGTACGTGCCGGATGCCGACAAGCCCAAGCTTCGCATGGACACCTTCATGCCGAAGTCGAGCCCGTTCTATTCCAACGCCAACGTCGTGGACTATGCCTTCGACAAGGCGAAGGGCGGCGCCGCGCTGGATGCGGCCGGCTGGAAGCTCCCCGACAAGGCGACCGTGCGCGTCAACGCCAAGGGTGAACCTCTGACGTTGCGCTTTACCACGACCAACGCTGCCTTCCGCCAGACCTGGGGCGCGGTGTTTGTCAATCAGATGGCCGCCTGCGGCATCGTTCTGCAGCCGTCCTACATCCCCGGCACGATTTGGTTTGGCTCCGCTTCCGGCCTGCGCCGCCGCGACTTTGACCTCGGCGCGTTCGCGTGGGTGGGCCAGGCCGACCCGGGCGGCACGTCGCTGTATGCGTGCGAGCAGATCCCGACCCCGGCCAACAACTGGGACGGCCAGAACTACATGGGCTGGTGCAACAAGAAGGCCAGCGATGCGATCAAGCTCGCCAACAACACGCTGAACATCGACGAGCGCAAGAAGGCCTACGCGATTGTCCAGGAGGAGTTCTCCAAGGACATGATCTCGCTGCCGCTCTTCCAGCGCGCCGAGACCGCGGGCTTCAACAAGAACCTGAAGGGCGTCAAGTTCAACACCAGCGAGTACTACACCGCCAGCGCTGACAAGTGGGAAATCACGGGCAAGGACACCGTCGTGATCGCGCTCACCCAGGAGCCGGCCTCGATGTACTCCGGCGCAGAGAGCGCCGCCGTGCAGCGCATCGCCGCCAAGCTCGTCTTCGGCAATGGCTACACGCAGTACGACTACGGCTTCCAGCCTGTCACCTATGACGGCGACAAGCTGCCCACGATCGAGAACGGCGGGTCCAAGAAGAACACCGTCGAGCTCAAGGATGGCATGCGCGTCGTGGCCGCCGATGGCAATGTCTACGACTGGAAGGGTGGCAAGCTGCTCGACCTGAAGGGTGCCGAGGCCAAGGGCGTCAAGCTGCTCGATGTCGACAACAAGGAAGTGGATGCCAAGGACGGCGTCAAGCTTCCGCAGCTCGTGATTACGGTCAAGGGCAAGGCCGACAAGTGGAGCGATGGCGAGAAGGTCAAGAAGGCCGACCTCGAGCTCGGCTACAAGATCAACTGCGACAAGACCTCCGGCCAGACCACCTACTTCGTGTGCGACCGCACGGCCAAGGTTGAGTTCGTCGACGATGTGACCGAGGTCGTCACCTACGTGCCGGGCTACCTCAGCCCGCTGTACTTCCTGGCCGGCTTCGGCGCGTATCCGAGCCACCAGGTGATCAAGAGCAAGGGCCCGTACGAGGGCAAGAAGCTGTCCGAGGTCGCCGCGAAGGACTTCGCGACCCTGCCCGAGATTGCCGAGACCCCGCTGGGGAGCGGCCCGTACATCCTGACCAAGTGGGACAAGGCCCAGCGCATGACGTTCGACGTCAACCCGAACTACCAGTTCGGCACGCCGAAGGTCAAGAAGATCATCATCCAGTTCTTTGGTGACACGAACGGCGCCGTCGCCGCCCTGCTGGCCGGCAACGTCGACATCGTGGGCTCCGAGACCCTGGGTGGTGGCGCTGAGGCGAAGACGGTGTTCGATGCGGCCAAGGCCGGCAAGGTCGGCGCCGAGAACATCGCGTCCGCGACCTGGGAGCACATCGACTTCAACCTCAACTCGCGCTAGTCTCTGACGAGGGTGGTCACAACCACCCCATCTCAGACCGGTAACACAGGGGCGCAGCACACACTGCGCCCCTGTTGTTCAATCCCGGTGGCTCATGGTCAACTTCCTTGTCCGACGTATCGCGGCCATGATCGTGATGTTGATGATCACGACCTTTGTCGCATACAACCTGCTCAACCTCGCCCCGGGTGGCCCCCTGGCCGAGCTGTTGCAGCAGCAGCAGAACAACACCAATCGCCTCGATCCGGGCGCCTACGACCGGATCATGCAGCGCTACGAGTTCGACATCTACTTGATGCCGCGCTACACGCGCTGGCTGATCGGCTGGCCCAACGGCCCGATCAACCTTTTTGGCCAGGAGATGTTTGGCGGCACGCAGGTCGGCTGTCTGCGTGAGGGTCGGACCATTCTGAAGTACCCGGACGGCCGCGAAGTGGTGTCCGATTGTGAGTCCCCGGTCTTTCTCAATGACCTCAAGGGCCGCGCGGTGAGCAATGGCATCCTGCGGCTTGACTTTGGCACCTCGCAGGGCATCCTGCGCGGGCGGCCGGTGTCCGAGCTGCTCAACTCCCGCATCGGCCTGACCATGCTGCTGCAGGGGCTGTCATCGCTGATCGCCCTGATCATTGCCGTGCCCCTGGGGGTGATCACGGCGGTGCGTCAGTATTCGAAACTCGACTACGTCACCACGGCCATCGCCTTTCTCGGCTCCTCGCTGCCCACGCTGTTCTGGGGCCTGATGGGGCTGATGTTCCTCACCCAGCCGCTCAAGGAGGCCGGGCTGCCCTACTTCCCACCGGGCACGCTGTCATCGAACTTCGCGGAGACGGTGCCGATTCTCGGCACGATCAAACCGGAGTCGCCGCTGGACTACCTCTGGCATGTCGCGCTGCCGGTCTCGATCCTCGCCTTCGTCAGCCTTTCGGGCTGGATTCGCTTCATCCGCGCGAGCGTCCTGGAAGTGCTCAAACAGGATTACGTGCGCACCGCCCGCGCCAAGGGGCTCACCGAACGCCTGGTCATCGTCAAGCACGCCGTGCGAAACGCGCTGATCCCGTTCATCACGTTGGTCGTCACGATCCTGCCCGGCCTGGTGTCGGGCGCGATCATCACCGAGCAGATCTTCAGCCTACCGGGCGTTGGCAACCTGCTCGTGGGCGCCATCTACGGCGCGGACTACAGCGTCGCCATGGCGATCCTTCTGATCAGCGTCTTCCTGACCCTGATCGCCTACATTCTGGCCGACATCCTGTATACCGTCGCTGATCCGCGCATCCGGCTGCGCTAGGGAGACGCATGGCCCTTACTGCAAACATCCCCCCGAAGCGGGCCGAAAAGGCCCTCAAGCCGCTCGCGCGCTCGGACAGCCAGTGGTCGCTCGTGATGCGGCGCTTCCGCCGCCACAAGCTGGCCATGATTTCGCTGGGTGTCCTGCTCGTGATCCTGGCGACCTCGCTGGTGGCGAAGCAGATCGCGCCATTCGCGCGCGACTACCTGAACGTCGATCCCGCCGCCAAGTTCCTGCTGCCCTTCTCACGTGATCCGGTCTCCGGTGACATGCACTGGTTGGGCACCAACCACATCGGGCAGGACCTTTTCACCCGCCTGATCTACGCCAGCCGCATCTCGTTGACGACGGCGTTTCTGGCCACGACGATCGGCACCTTCATCGGCGTGGTGTTGGGCACGCTGGCCGGCTTCTTCCGCGGCTTCATCGATTCTGTCGTCCAGCGCGTGATCGACTTCTTCTCCAACCTGCCAAACCTGCCGATCCTGCTCATCCTGGCCGGCGTGCTTTCGAGCGACCCCAAGATCATCCCGATGCCGGACTGGCTCATCAAGCTGATTCAGAACATCATGTTGTTCGAGCAGGAGCGCGAGGCCCGCGTCGTCGCGGTCATCATCTTCATCTTGAGCCTGCTGGGCTGGACGGGCGTGGCGCGTCTCATGCGCGCGCAGGTGCTGCAGGTGCGCGAGCGCGAGTTTGTGGAGGGCGCACGCGCGCTCGGCGCGAACAGCCTCTCGATCATCTTCCGCCACGTCGTGCCGAATGCCTTCCCGCCCGTGATCGTGGCGTACACGCTGGGTCTTGCCGGATCTCTCACGGCCGAAACGGGCCTGAGCTTTCTGGGCATCGGCATCCAGAACCCGATCCCGACCTGGGGCAACATGCTGGCGTTCACGCAGAGCTACATGTGGGCGCATCCCTGGCTTCCGCTCATCCCGAGCTTCCCGATGTTTCTATGCTCGGTGGCCTTCAACTTCATCGGTGACGGGCTGCGCGACGCCCTCGATCCGCGCCAGGCCAAGGGCTGATCGACAGCCATGGCAATGGCGCGAACGCGTTTCGTCTGTGCCCAAAACGGCACGGGCGGCGCAGCGACTTTCCGGTAGAATCGGCGCACTGTGGCGGGCTGAAAACCTCACCCGCCCGGTATGCCGTAGTACGACATCCCAACTGAGGAGCAGTCAATGACAAGCACCAATGGGCGCGAGAAAGCGGCCAAGAGTGACCTGATGCTCGAGATCAAGGGCCTCAAGACGCAGTTCAATACCGAGGATGGCAAGGTCAAGGCCGTTGATGGCGTGGACCTGTATGTCAAACGCGGAGAGACCCTGGGCATCGTGGGCGAATCTGGCTGTGGCAAGAGCGTGACGTCGCTGTCGATCATGCGATTGGTCGCGCCGCCCGGCAAGATCGTGGAAGGCAAGATCATCTTCGATGGCAAGGACCTGCTGTCGCTGCCGGAAAAGGAGATGACCACCATCCGCGGCAACCGCATCTCGATGATCTTTCAGCAGCCCACGACCTGTCTCAATCCGGTCTTCAAGATCGGGGATCAGATCGCTGAAGTGCTGAACATCCACCAGTCGCTGGGAAAGGAAGCGGGCCAGAAGCGCGCGATCGAGCTGTTGCGCATGGTCGGTATTCCGTCACCCGAGAAGCGCGCCCAGTCGTACCCGCATGAGATTTCCGGCGGTCAGGCGCAGCGTGTGATGATCGCCATGGCGCTGGCCTGCGCGCCCGAGCTGCTCATCGCCGACGAGCCCACGACCGCGCTCGACGTAACGATCCAGGCTCAGATTCTCGACCTGATGCGCGGGCTGAAGGAGAAGACCGGCACCGCGATCATGTTGATCACCCACGACCTCGGCGTCGTGGCCGAAATGGCCGACCGTGTCGTGGTGATGTATGCCGGCCAGATCGTCGAAGAGGCGGATGTCAAGACGCTGTTTGCGCGCCCCCTGCATCCGTACACCAAGGGCCTGCTCGGCTCCATCCCGGTGCTTGGCGTGGTGCGCGACCGGCTCGATGTCATCCCCGGCTTTGTGCCGAACCTGCTCAACCCGCCACCCGGCTGCCGCTTCGAGCCGCGCTGCGAGATCTGCGAGGGTAAGGCGCGTGAGCGTTGCCAGACCGAGAATGCGCCATTGCGCGAAATCGAACCCGGGCACTGGGTCCGCACCTGGCTCTACGACTAATCCGTCTTCTTCCGAGTAATTCCATGACCAATCAATCTGGCAAGCCGACCGCGCTGGACGGCACAACCGCCGCCGACCTGCTGCAGGTCGACAATCTCGTCAAGCACTTTCCCATCCGGGGTGGGCTGCTCCAACGCACGGTCGCAACCGTCAAGGCCGTCGATGGCGTTTCGTTCTCGGTCAAGAAGGGTGAGACCCTCGGCCTGGTGGGCGAGAGCGGCTGCGGCAAGACGACGGTGGGCCGCACCCTGCTGCGCCTGGTGCCCGCGACCTCGGGCAAGGTCAACTTTGAAGGGCGCGATGTCTTCGGCCTGCGCGGCGCCGACCTCAAGGCCATGCGCCGCGACATGCAGATCATCTTCCAGGACCCGTATTCGTCGCTCGATCCTCGCATGCCGATCGGTGAGAGCGTGGGCGAGGGCCTGCTCGTGCATGGGCTGCGCGACAGCAAGAAGCGCAACGACATGGTGATCGAGATGCTGCGCAAGGTCGGCCTCGAGGACTATCACGCGCGGCGCTACCCGCACGAGTTCTCGGGCGGCCAGCGCCAGCGCATTGGCATCGCCCGCGCGCTTGCCCTGCGGCCCAAGTTCATCGTCTGCGACGAGCCGGTCTCGGCCCTCGACGTGTCGATCCAGTCGCAGGTGCTCAACCTGCTCAAGGACCTGCAGCGCGAGTTCGGCCTGACGTACCTCTTCATCGCGCACAACCTCAGCGTGGTCGAGCACATCAGCGACCGCGTCGGCGTGATGTATCTGGGCAAGATGGTGGAGCTGACGGACCGCGAGTCGCTGTTCGCCGATCCGCTGCACCCGTACACCAAGGCGCTGCTCTCGGCGATCCCGATGCCGGACCCGACGGTCAAGCGCGAGCGGATGATCCTGCAGGGCGACGTGCCCAGCCCGGTCAATCCGCCGAGTGGCTGCCGCTTCCACACGCGCTGCCCGTTCGCCATCGAGAAGTGCAAGACCGACGATCCGCCGCTGGAGGCGCTCAAGCCCGGCCACATCGTGGCGTGCTGGGTGGCCAAGGACAATGTCGCCAAGGCCAAGCAGGCGGCTGCTGCCTGACCGCGCTTGCGGAAAAACACAACGGGGGTGCCGGTTGGGCACCCCCGTTTTTGTTTTTCGTCGATTGACCCGTCAGGGCGCGCGCTCGAGCAGATACACCGCCTGGTGGGCGAAGAGGGCGGGCCAGACGGCATGCCGCCCCCCGGGGCCGGACGCGTGCCGGCCGACGAAGGCGGCGTCCACCACCCGCGCGCCGAGCCCATCGCAAAACGTACGAAACTGACCCAGCGTGATCGGGCGCTCGCGCGGGCGCTCGTCGTCGAGCGGTCCGCCAAAGCCGCCGCCGAGCGCGGCGCGCAGTCGGGCGCGGTAGTAGCCGGCGTTGTCGAACGACACGATGGCGCGCCGGCCGACGCGCAGCATCTCCTCGACCACCGGCCGGCGCCGGTTGATGTAGGCGAGTGTCTGGCTGAGCACGACGATGTCGAAGGCGTTGTCCGGGTAGTCGGCCAGCCCCTCCTCGATATCGCCCTGTCGCACCGACAGCCCGCGCGCGATGCAGGCGCGCGTGTCGGCCTCGGACAGCTCGACGCCGCGCCCCAGCACGCTGCGCTCCGCAGCGAGGCGGGCCAGCAGCTCGCCCGTGCCGCAGCCCAGGTCCAGCACGCGCGCGCCCGACGGGACGAGCGACAGAATGGCCTCCCAGTCCAGGCGGTGCGCGGTGCGGCGCGGCGGTGCCGTCATGCCTGCCTCCCCAGGAAGTCGCGCGTCAGCTCGGCGAGCCGGTCGACCTCGAGCAGAAAGGCGTCGTGGCCGTAGCGGCTCTCGATGTCGACGTAGGTGACGTCGATGCCGTTGCGGAGCAGGGCGCGCACCAGCTCCTTGGATTGCCAGGATGGATACAGCCAGTCGCTGGTGTAGCTCACCACGAGAAAGCGCGCCGTCACGGCGCGGAAGGCCGCCGCGAGCGAGGGCAGGCCGTACGACAGGTCGAAGTAGTCCATCGCCTTGCTGAGATACAGAAAGGCATTGGCATCGAAGCGGCGGGTGAAGGCATCCCCGCGGTACTTGAGATAGCTCTCCACCTCGAACTCGGCCTCAAAGGTGTAGCCGTAGTTGTCAGCGTTGCGCAGACGGCGGCCGAACTTCTCGCGCATGCTGTCGTCGCTGAGGAAGGTGATGTGACCGATCATCCGCGCGACGGAGAGCCCTGCGTTGGGCGGATTGCCGTCGTAGTAGTTGCCGCGCCGCCAGTTGGGATCGGCATAGATGGCCTGGCGCGGGACCTCATTCAGCGCGATGGTCTGCGGCGAGAGGCGGGCCGTGCTGGCCAGCGCGATGACGTTGCGCACGCGCCCGGGGTAGGCGACCGCCCACTGAAGGGCCTGCATCCCGCCCATGCTCCCGCCCGTCACGCACGCCCATTGCTCGATGCCGAGGTGATCGGCCAGCAGGGCCTGGGCGTTGACCATGTCGGCGATGGTGACGATGGGGAAGCTCAGCGCCCAGGGCTTGCCGGTGGCCGGATCGGGCGAGGCCGGCCCCGTGCTGCCCGAGCAGCCACCCAGCACGTTCGAGCACACGACGAAGTAGCGGTCGGTGTCAAACGCCTTACCCGGGCCGACAGCCTCATCCCACCAACCCGGCTTCGTGTCATCGGCGTGATACCCGGCCACGTGCGCGTCGCCCGACCAGGCGTGGCAGATCAGCAGGGCGTTGCTGCGCGCGGCGTTGAGCGTGCCATACGTCTCGTAGGCGAGCGAAAAGCCGTCCAGGCCGGCCCCGCTTTGCAGCGGCAGCCGGCCCGGGTACTGGAATGTTTGCGTCTCGACGATCACGGTGCGGTCTGCGCGCCGCAGGCGGGGCGGTCGATGGCAATCAACCGCAGCCGCGGGAGCTTGCCCGGTTCGTTGTCGTCGAGCGTGACATCGAGCTCGTCGCCGATGCGGGCGTGGGCGAGCAGGCCGGCCAGGAGGCCCGGGTCGGCCGAGGCCTTGAGCAGATACGGCACGCTCAGGGTGTGCTCGCCGAGACGGGCATCGAGCAGGGTGTAAAGCTGTGCGGCGTCCGAGGTCACGCCGGCCAGCTGCATGCGGGTGCGGATCACGCGGCACCGCCGGCATGCGCCAGATGACCGTTGGACACGGCTGCCGTGGCTACCCGCAGCGCCTGGTCGAGGTCCCAGGTGATGTCGCGGATGTCCTCCAGCCCGATGCTGAGGCGGATGAAGTCGTCGCTCACGCCCGTGCTGGCGCGCTCGGCCTCCGTCAGCTGCGAGTGCGTGGTCGTGGCGGGGTGGATGGCCAGCGACTTGGCGTCCCCGATGTTCGCGACATGCGAGAAGAGCTTGAGGTGGTCGATGAACTGCCGACCCGCCTCGCGCCCACCCTTGATCCCAAAGCCGACCAGCGCAGTCAGGCCCTTCGGCGCGATTCGGCTGACTTCTGCCCGTTGGGCGTAGCCGGGCAGGCTGGGGTGATTGACCCACGCCACGGCCGGGTGCGCGGCCAGGAAGGCGGCCACCGCGTTGGCATTGGCGATGTGGCGGTCCATCCGAACGTGCAGGGTCTCGAGGCCCTGGACATGCAGGAAGGAGTTGAACGGCGACTGCGAGGCGCCGAGATCCCGCAGCAGGGTCAGGCGCGCCTTGAGGATGTAGGCCGGCGCGCCGAGCGCCGAATACACCAGCCCGTGGTAGCTCGGGTCTGGCGTGTTGAACTCGGCGTGTCGGCTGCTCTTCGACCAGTCGAACTTCCCACCGTCCACGAGGATGCCGCCAATCGACGTGCCGTGCCCTCCAATGTATTTCGTCGTCGAGTGCAGGACGATGTCGGCGCCCCACTCGATCGGCCGGACCAGATACGGGGTGGCCGAGGTGTTGTCGATGATGAGCGGCAGGTCGTTTTCGTGCGCAATGCGCGCCACGGCCTCGAACGGGAAGAGATCGAGCTTGGGATTGCCGACGGTCTCGCCGTAGATCGCGCGTGTGTTTGGCCGGATGGCGCGGCGGAAGCCCTCGGTGTCCTCCGGCGCAACAAACGTCGTCTCGATCCCAAGCCGCGCCAGGGTGTAGTGGAGCAGGTTGTAGGTGCCGCCATACAGCGAGGCCGAGCTCACGATGTGATCACCGGCCTTGGCCAGGTTCAGCACCGCGAACGTCGACGCGGCCTGTCCCGATGCCAGCGTCAGCGCGCCGACGCCGCCCTCGAGCGCGGCCAGCCTCTGCTCCACGACGTCGTTGGTGGGGTTCATCAGCCGCGTGTAGATGTTGCCCATTTCCTTGAGCGCAAACAGGTTCGCGGCGTGCTCGGTGTTGCGGAACTGATACGAGGTGGTCTGGTGAATGGGCACCGCGCGCGAGCCCGTAATGGGGTCGGGCTGTGTGCCGGCGTGCAGGGCCAGCGTATCGAAGTGAAAGGTTCGCTCGGACATGGCAGTGTTCTCCTCTTGTCCCGATGGGACTTCTGGCACCCGCCGCGCTGGCGGGTGGCCGGGATTGACCCCGAAAAGCAAAACGCCCTCTCGTCGTGGTCGACAAGAGGGCGAGAACACTGCGCGATGCTCAAGCCGTCTCTCATCTTCCAGTCCTTTCCCGCAAATGCGGTCGCTGCCGGATTTGGCACCTTGTTATCAGGTTGCCGAGGCTTCATCGGGCCGGTCCCTCTGCCTCTCTGGATAAGAGCGCGGTTCTTTCTTCGGTTGTTGGGGCAGGTTTATACGGAAGTTGGCGGCCTTTGTCAACCCCTCGGCCCGAGTTTTAAGGTGATTCGTGGGTAAAATCCGCGACATGCCCAAATCAACCAGCGGCCCCGTCGTCTTCGCCTCCATTCTGGCGGGGCTTGTCCTTGGTCTTTTCATCGGTGCCTATGTCGTTTATGCCTGGGCGCCGGCCGACGCCATCCTGCAGGATGCTTCGCCGCGGCTGCTTGCGTACGACGGCGCCAACCCCCAATACCGCGACACGTATGCGGCTGCGGTGGCCAACCGCTACACGCTGGCGCGGGATCGCAACCGCGCCTTGCGGGATGCCGCCGACATGCTGGGGGTGACCAGCGGCGATCTCACGGTCGCGCAGGCCGTCGACATGCTCAATTCCGCCCGCACCGTCATCGCGGCTGAGAACCGCGCCCAGGGAGCCAACAGCCGCTTCACTGCGCAGGATGAGATTCAACTCGGCACCCTGAGCAGCGACCTCTCAAGGCAGGGTGCGGCGCTCGCCGTGGCGGCGTCGCCGCTGAGCATGCTGAACCAGAACGGCCGGCTGATCCCGCGCATCATCGGGTTCATCCTGTTGCTGCTGCTGTTGCTCCTCGCCTTCCTGCTGATCAAGTGGCTGGGCGCACGCGCCGACCGGCAGGCCGCGCAGGCGGCCGGCTATGCGCAACCGACTGGCGACATCAACATCCATGCCGACAACGTGGTGGTGGGTGATCGCGCAACGCACGGCGCGGACGCCCTCGATGACTTTGAGGTCGAGGACGTGGACGACGACGAGCCGCTCGCGCCCCCCACGCTCGGGGCCATTCGCCCGATGCCGCCCACAGTGGTGGCCGCGGCATCACCGCCGTCGGCAAGCGCGTCCACCGCGGCTACAGCTGCGGGCGCAGCCGCCGCGGCCGCCGCAGCCACGACCCTTGTGCCGCCCACCGTTGTGAGTCAGCCTGCGCCGATGGCCGGCGTGCCCGGCGCGCGGCCGCTGATCGCCTTTGCCCCCGCGACCTACGACTTCGCGACGGCGTCGTCGGACGCCTACGAAGAGGACTACCAGATCGCCGGCACGCTCGGCGAGTTGCTGGGGGAATGCGGGATCAGTGTTGCCGAGAAGGCGGCCGAGATCGAGAACAATGAGCCCAACCGGCGCGTCTCGGCGCTCTCGCTGTGGGTGTTTGACAAGCAGTCCTTCAACAACACGACCAAAGTCCTGACCACCGAGGCGGCGGCCAACGACCCGGTCACCCGGGCGCGCCTGGTTGCGCGGGGTGAGCCGGTGATCGCCCGCGAGGGCGGCGTGGTGGAAGTCATCACCAGCACACTCAAAGTCGAGGCGCAGATCAGTGACCTGCGCCTGGATGCCAGCGGTCAGTATTTCGACAAGGTTACGGTCACCTACAACGTCCAGCGGCGCTAGCCAACCCGCGTTGCGCGCCGGGCAGCCCGCAAGGTCGGCCCGGCGCGCTTATTTTGCGGCCCGCAGGCTGGCGACGGCCTCGACGTGACGGGTCTGCGGAAAGAGGTCGACGGGCTGCACATGTTCGAGCGCATAACGATTGGCAACAAGCCGGGCGAGGTCGCGTGCGAGCGTGGCCGGATCACACGACACATACACCAGCCGCGGGGCCTCCAGGGCCAGCAGCGCGTCCAGGGCCTCGGGTTCGAGCCCGGCCCGCGGCGGGTCGACGAGGATGACGTCCCAGTGCCCGTCGCGGATCTCGGGCCGGCGCAGCGAGACCGTCGCCGGTCCTGAGATGAAGTGCGTGGCGGCGCTCAGCCCGGCCTCCTCGGCGTTGCGGCGGGCGAAGGGCAGGGCGCGCCCCTCGAGTTCGAGCCCGGTTGCATGCCCGGTGACCCGGGCCAGCGGCAGCGTGAAGGTGCCGACGCCACAGTAGACGTCCAACGCGCGTTGCCCCGGCTGTGGCTGCGCGGCGCGCAGCGCCTCGTCGATCAATGTGGCGGCGGCGAAGGGGTTGACCTGGAAGAAACCTTCGGGGTGAAAGGCGAAGTCGATGCCGGCCAACCGCTCGTGCACAGCGCCGTCCCCGCTGCTGGCGATGACCGCCCCGCGCGCGTCGCGGGTGTGGCAGGCCACCCCGTGCCCGGTCAGCCCGGCGCGGGCGTCGAGCGTCTCGCCCGCCCGCGCCCTCGTTCCCCGCGCAAGGGCCATGACCTCGGGCGCCGTGATCGGGCAATCGTCGATGGACACGGCGCGGCGCCCCCCGGCGGCGAAGAAGCCCAACGTGCGATCCTCCGTCACGGCAAACTGCACGTGGTTGCGGTAGCGCAGCGGGCGGGGGCTGGGCGCGCAGGGCTGGACGGGCGGCTCGGCAAAGCCGCCGATGCGGCGCAGCTGCTCGCGCACCGCGCCAGTCTTGAATGCCAGCTGTGCGGGATACGGCAGGTGCTGCAGGTCGCAGCCCCCGCAGCGCGTGAAGTGCGGGCAGGCCGGGCTGACGCGCTCGGCAGCCGCCTGCACGACGCGCAGCAGACGCGCGCGGGCGAAGCCCTTACGGCGGAAGACGATTTCCACTTCGACGCGCTCCCCCGGCAGCGCGTAGGGGACAAAGACGACCAGCCCCTCGGCGCGGCCGATGGCTTCGCCGGTCGGCGCGAGTGCGGTGAGATCGAGCGTGAGGGGGTGGGGGCGTGCGTCGGTCATGGGGCTCGCATTATCCCGGGCAATGCCAGGCATGCGACAATCCGGCCGACAAGGAGCGCCATGGACTTTCACTTCTCTTCCCGCCGTTCGCCTGTCTACGCCACGCGCGGCATGGTGGCCACGAGCGCGACGACGGCGACTGCGGCCGGGCTCGAAATCCTGCGCCAGGGCGGCACCGCCGCCGATGCGGCGGTTGCGGCCGCAGCCGCGCTCAACGTCGTCGAGCCAACCTCGACCGGAATCGGAGGGGATTGTTTTGCGTTGTACTTCGATGCCCGCACGGGCGCCGTCAGCGCGCTCAACGGATCGGGGCGCGCGCCGCGCGGCCTGGACGCGGCGCTTATCGAACGGCAGGGGCTGCGTGAGGGCGATCAGATCCGCGACCCGTATCACGCCCATTGCGTGACGGTTCCAGGAGCGGCGGCGGGTTGGTTAGACGCGTTGTCCAAACACGGTCGCATGACCGCGCGCGAGGTCCTGGCCCCGGCCATCCGCATGGCGGAGGAAGGCGCGCCCATCGGTCCAGTCACGGCGTTTTTCTGGGCGCGCGCCGCCGAGCGCCAACTGCGTGGGCGCGGCGAGGCCATGCTGATCGAGGGGCGCGCGCCACGGGCCGGCGAGCGCTTCCGCAACCCCGGCCTGGCCCGAACGTTTCGAGCCCTGGCCGAGGGCGGCAAGGCTGCCTTCTACACCGGCGAGATCGCGGCGCGCATCGTGGCCGCCGTGCAGGGCTTTGGCGGGGTCATGACCCCCGCCGACCTGGCCGCCCATGCCTCGACCTTCGAGGCGCCGATTTCGACGACCTATCGCGGCCATCGCATCTGGGAGTGCCCGCCCAACGGACAGGGCCTCGCCGCGCTGCTGACCCTGAACGTGCTGGAGGGCTTCGCGCCCGGCACCGCCGACGGGCCGGACGTTGACGAGGCGCACCGCATGATCGAGGCCCTGCGACTGGCCTTCCTCGACACACGCTGGTTCGTCGCCGACCCGGCCTCAAATCCTGCGCCGCTGGCCGGGCTGCTCGGCAAGGCTTATGCCGACCAACGCCGAAAGCTGATCCATCCGACGCGGGCCACGCTCGACCAGCGGCGTGGTGCGCCGGTGGCCGGCAGCGACACGGTCTATCTGTGCGTTGTGGACGGAGAGGGCAACGCCTGCTCGTTCATCAACAGCAACTACATGGGTTTTGGGACCGGCATCGTGCCGGAGGGCTGTGGCTTCACCCTGCAGAACCGCGGCCACAACTTCACGCTGGAGTCCGGCCATCCGAATGCGCTGGCACCGGGAAAGCGGCCGTATCACACCATCATCCCCGGCCTGATCACCCGCCCGGATGGTTCACTTTACGGACCGTTTGGCGTGATGGGCGGCTTCATGCAGCCGCAGGGCCACGCCCAGGTTGCGATCAACCTGATCGACCGCGGCCTCGACCCGCAGGCTGCGCTGGACCGGCCCCGGCTGTGTCTGGAGCCGGCGACGCCGGATGGCCGCGTCGCCGTCGAGGCCGGCTTTGACCCGGCGCTGGTCGCCGCGCTGCGCACCCGCGGGCACGATGCGCACGGCGTGGAGGGCGCGGCGCGCTCGCTGTTTGGCCGCGGGCAGATCATCCGCCGCGATGCTGACGGTGTGCTGTGTGGCGGCTCGGACCCGCGTGCGGACGGCTGCGCGATGGGTTTTTGATCGCCCCTGACCCTTGCCTGACAATTTCAAATTGCCTCGAAAACCCCCTTGTTTTTTTCCTCGGGCATAGGCTATAATGCGAATAGAACAGACGTTCTAATCGAAGCAAAGCGGGCCGGCGGGGCGGAAAACGTCGGCGCGGCCCGGCGAAGGAGACCAAACATGGCAACCGAGGCAGGCAAGAAGAAGGCGCTCGACATCGCGCTGGCATCCATTCTCAAGGCGCATGGCGATGGCGCGGTCATGCGGATGGGCGAGGCCGCCCACATGAAGATCGACGTCATCCCGACCGGGTCGCTGGCGCTCGATCTGGCGCTGGGCGTGGGTGGGCTGCCGCGCGGGCGCATCACCGAGATCTACGGGCCGGAGTCCTCGGGCAAGACCACGCTGTGCCAGCACGTCGTCGCGCAGGCGCAGAAGAAGGGTGGGATGGCCGCCTACATCGACATGGAGCACGCCATGGACCCGCTGTATGCGGCCAAGTGCGGCGTCGACATCGACAACCTGCTGATCTCGCAACCGGACACGGGCGAGCAGGCCTTTGACATCGCCGAGCAGCTCATCCGCTCCAACGCCATCGACATCTGCGTCATCGACTCGGTCGCCGCGCTCGTGCCCAAGGCCGAGATCGAGGGCGAGATCACCGACATGCAGCCCGGCATGCAGGCGCGTCTGATGAGCAAGGCGCTGCGCCGCCTGGCCGGTGTGATCAAGAACACGAACACCACGGTGATCTTCACCAACCAGCTCCGCCAGAAGATCGGCATCATGTTCGGCAACCCGGAAACCACGACCGGCGGCATGGCGCTCAAGTTCTACGCCTCGGTGCGCCTGGACGTGCGCCGCATCAACGCCATCAAGACCGGCGGCGATGTCACCGGCAGCCGCACCAAGGTGCGCGTCACCAAGAACAAGGTCGCGCCGCCCTTCCGCGAGGCCGAGTTCGACATCATGTACAACGAGGGCATCAGCGTCATGGGCGACCTGATCGATGTCGGCGTCGCGACCAATGTCCTCGACAAACGCGGCACCTTCATCATGTTCGAGGGCACCCGCATCGGGCAGGGCCGCGAGAACGCCAAGGTTTACCTCAAGGAGCACCCCGAGGTCGCGAACAAGATCGATGGCAAGGTGCGCGATGGCATCGCCAGCGGGCAGGCCTCCAAGGCCGCAAACGTCACCCAGCCCGAGGCGGGCGAGGACGATGGCGAGGATCCCTCCGACGAATAAGGCCGACCATCCAACGCATGAAAACGAGGGGCACCCGGCCGGTTGCCCCTCGCGCCTTTTTCAGGCGCCGAAACGACGCCCCGCGTTCCTTCAGATCCGGAAACGCTCGCGGACGGCGCGCCAGATCACGGCACCGTCATTGAAGCCAAGCGGCACCAGCGCCTGCAGCGTGTAGACGAAGAAGTTCAGCCCCGCCCCGAAGGCGGCCACGTAGAAGGGCGCGCCCCCCGTCGGGCGAAGCGCCAGTGCGACCGGCAGCAGCAGCGCGGCAATGAGCAGGCTGACGAGCGGACCACCCAGCGCACGCCGGACATGCACGCCCGAAGGCAACGCCGGCTCGTCGGCAGGATAGATCGAGCGCCCAAGCGCCAGCATCAGCCCCAGCGAGATCCCGATCATGGGCCAGCCGGTGCGCCGCGCAGCGATGGCGTGCCCGACGTTGTGCAGAAACTCCGACAGCCACAGCAGGGTTTCGGCGGCGAGCCCGCCCACGATTGCTTCTCCCGGTGGCAGGCCGAGCGTGGTGGCCCCAAACCAGGCGAAGGCGGCGCTGAACAGCACAAAGCCGATGAAGAAGCCGCGTTCGAGAAACACGGGTACACCCAGCACGCGGCCGGCACGGATTCCATTTGTCATGTTGCCTCCCATTCTCGCGCGTAGTGCAGCCAGGCCAGCCCGGATGCCAGCGCCCCCAACAGGTGCCAGGCCGCGTGCCCCTGCAGGAGGCCGGCTGGATCGCACCACACCCCGCTATTGTCCAACGTCCATACCCAGTTTGCCAACCCGAACACAGTCAGCCCGGCCAACAGCCAGACCGGGCGATGTCGCGCGCGGCCGCGCAGCAGCAGCCAGGCCTCCAGCGCCAGCGCGGCGGCCAGCCCCAGCGCAAAGGTCACCCGACGCGTCTCGGGCGCGACCAGCATCAGGGCCGCGCACAGGGCCGTGAGCGCGAGATAAAGCCCCACGAAGGCGTTGGCGGACAGGCGGCGGACCCGCGCGAAATTGGTCGCCAGCAGCAGGTTGCTGAGCAGATACATCCCAAGCAGGTCGGCGAACTGGCCGGCGAAAGTCAGGGTGCCGTGAAAGAGCAGCGAGCCCAGACCGATGGCGATGGTCGCCCAGCCGAAGGCGCGCGCATAGGCCGCACGGGAGGCGCTCGCGGCCAGGGCCCCGCCTGCCTGCGCCAGGATCAGCGCCCCGACCAGCACGTAGGCGAGGTTCGAGTAGGTGTTGATCGGCTGTGCCCAACCGGCCGGCCGGGCGGCCTCGCAGAAACAGCGCCCACCATCACACACCGCCGGCCGCCATGCGGCCAGCCCGGCCCGGTCGCCCAGCGCGGCCCCGACCAGCACGGCCAGCAGCGTGATCGCCACCGGGATGGCCAACGCACGAAACCCTCGCCTAAGCGCCGTCATGGTCGGGCATGATAACCGCTGTGGCGAATGCGGGGATACTGGGCACCGCCATGCTGTTTGAAGCCTGCCCGCGTGCGGCGCTCACCACCTACGCCGCCTACCTCGCCGCGCTGTCATCGCCCATCGACAGCTTCCTCGAAGACCACATTCTCGCGTCCGACTTCTTTCGCATCCGCGACGAGGGTGGGGCCGAGATCGGCTTCTATGCCATGCGCAAGGACGGGCTGCTCACGCAATTCCATTTGATCGGACCGGCGCGCCGACATGGCCAGCGCCTGTTCGCCGAGGTTGTAGCCCGCGGGGTGACGGCCGCCTTTGTCCCGACCTGCGACGAGTGCTTTCTCAGCCACGCGCTGGATGTGTGCAGCGACGTGAAGAAGCAGGCGTATTTCTTCGCCGATCCGGGAGGGCCGCTCGTGCCGGGGCGCGGCGACGCGGCACCGGTGTATGCGCCGGCCCGCGAGGCCGAGGGCGCCGAGATCCGCGCCGTGTGCGGCGACTTCCTCGAGCCACTCGAACGACGCGTGAGCGAGGGGCAAATTTTCGTTGGGCGCGTCGGCCGTGAGATCGTCGGGCTCGGCATCGTGGAGCACAGCCGCCTGACGATGGGCCGCGCCAGCATCGGCATGTTCACCGCGCCCGCCTGGCGGCAGCGCGGCATCGCCACCCGCACGTTGCAGCATCTGATGGCGCTGTGCCGCGGGCGCGGCTGGCACGCCAACGCCGGGTGCTGGTACTACAATCACAACTCGAAACGCTCGCTCGAAGCGGCCGGCATGGTGACCACCACGCGGTTGCTGCGGCTGGAGTTCGCAGCGCCGGCCTGAGTGCCGGCCCGGGAAGGTGTCATGGATGAACGACGCTTGCGCATCGCGGTAATCGGCACAAGCTGGTGGAGCGAGGGCTTCTACCTTCCCTCGTTGCGCAGCCACCCGCGCGCCGATGTGCTCGCCCTGTGCGGTCGCAACCGCGCACGGGCCGAGGCGCTCGCGGCGCGCTTTGGCATCCCGGCGGTGTGGACGGACGCCACCGCCCTGTTCCGCGCCGGCGAGCTCGATGCCGTCATCATCGCCACCCCCGATGACACCCACCACGCCCTGGCAAACGCGGCGCTCGATGCTGGCCTGCACACGTTGTGCGAGAAGCCGCTTGCGCTCGATGTCGGGCAGGCCGCCGGGATGGTGGCGAAGGCCCGCGCGACCGGGCGCAACCACATGGTGCTCTTCACCAACCGCTGGTATCCGCACATCCGGCATCTGCGCGCCCTGCTGGCCAGCGGCGGGATCGGACGGGTGCGCCACGCTGAGTTCGTCCACCACAGCAACTTCGGCCTGCGCCCGGGCTATGCCTGGCGCTTCGATGCGGCCCGCGCCAACGGCGTGCTGGCGGATCTCGGCGCGCATTGGATCGACCTCGCCCGTTGGC
This sequence comes from Thermoflexales bacterium, assembly GCA_019694215.1. Classification (GTDB taxonomy): domain Bacteria; phylum Chloroflexota; class Anaerolineae; order J036; family Brachytrichaceae; genus Brachythrix. Next base: position 13,248 of record JAIBCK010000036.1, on the reverse strand, counting down.
TGGTGGGTGAGATCGACAGCGTCGAGGCGCGCCTGCAGGCCAGTGTGCCGCGCCGCGATCCCGACGGCAACCCGATCCGTGCGGCCAATGACATCGCCGCGCTCCAGCTCGGGTTTGCGGGTGGGGCGAGCGGGCAGATCGCCCTCAGCGCGGCGACGCCGCTGCCGCCCGGCATGGCCCTGCACCGCATCATGCTCGCCGGCGAGCGCGGCAGCCTGCTCTTCACCGCGCGCTGGGGCGAGGGCGACCCCGTGCTGCGCATCGAGGGCGCGCTGGACGGCGATCCGACGTGGCGCGAGTGGCCGATCCCGGAGGCACTGTGGGCGGGCGTGGCCGACCGCAACCCCGGATCGGTGTTTCGCGTTCAATCTGCCGGCCCGCGCCAGTTCGTCGATGACTGCCTGGCGGGGATCGCTTCCACACCCGACTTTGCCGATGGTCTGGCCGCCCAGCGGGTCATCGACGCCGCGCTGGCCGCCGACCGACTGGGCCTGCGCATGACCCTCGCGCCGCTGCCATGAGCGCGCGAGATTCTGGAGGTGGCATGGACCTGAACGACGTCGTCGCCCACAACCGGCGCGCCTGGGACCGTGAAGTGGAGGGAGGAAACGAGTGGACGCTCCCGGTGGATGCCGCAGCAATCGCGCGAGCCCGCGCGGGAGATTGGTCCGTTGTGCTGATCGGGCACGACCCGGTGCCGCGGTCGTGGTTCCCGCCTTCGCTGGCCGGCCGCGACGTGCTGTGCCTGGCCTCCGGGGGTGGGCAGCAAGGGCCAATTCTGGCGGCGGCCGGCGCACGCGTGACCGTCTTCGACAACTCGCCGCGCCAGCTCGCCCGGGACGCCGAGGTTGCCGCACGCGAGGGCCTCTCCCTGCGCACCGTGCTGGGCGACATGCGCGATCTCAGCGCTTTTGAGGCGGGCAGCTTCGACCTGGTCTTCAACCCGGTGTCCAACGTATTCTGCCCGGAGCTGCCGCCGGTCTGGCGCGGCTGCGCACGGGTATTGCGCCCCGGCGGCATCCTAATGGCCGGCTTCATGAACCCGGACCTGTTCATCTTTGACGCGGACGCCCTGGAGAACCGGGGCGAGTTCGTCGTCCGGCACGCCTTGCCCTACTCGGATGTCACCCACCTCCCGCCCGATGAGCGCAAGCGGCTGTTTGGCGAGGGGCCGCTCGAGTACAGCCACACGTTGGGCGAACAAATCGGCGCGCAGCTGGCGGCCGGCTTTGCCATCACCCACTTCGCCGAGGCACCCCATCACGCCTCGATCTCCGCGCGCTACCTGCCCGGCTACTACGCCACGCGCGCCATTCGATTGGAGCAAAGCCCATGACCGACTTCAAATACTGTCCGTTGTGCGCGTCGTCGCTTGCCGTTCAGGAGCGCGATGGCAAGCATCGGCTGGCCTGTACCAATGCGGCGTGCGAGTATGTGCACTGGGACAACCCGACCCCGGTCGTCGCCGCCATCGTCACGCAGGGACCGCACGTGCTGCTCGCGCGCGCCCGGGGCTGGGCGGCCGACCGCTTCTTTCTGATCGCCGGTTTCCTCGAACGCGGTGAGCATCCCGATGACGCCGTCCTGCGCGAGGTGCGCGAGGAACTCGGCGTGTCCGGCCACATCGTCGAATTCGTCGGTTACTACAATTTTGCGTTGCGCAACCAGATCCTGTTTGTCTTCCAGGTCGAAATCACGTCCGACCCGGTGCTGGGAGAGGAGATCGTCGAGGTCAAACGCCTGCTGCCGGCCGATGTCGTGCCGTGGGAACGCGGCACCGGCCCTGCCGTGCGCGATTGGCTGGAGCGCCATAGAATGCGCCCATGAAGCTGCTTGCCGCCCTCGCCGGTGCCCTCCGTTTTGGCCTCGCCATGGTCATGCTGCTGATCTTCACCGTGATCATCCTGCTCACGGCGTGGATGCCCATCGAGGTCCGCGGGGTGCGTCTGGCGGCGTGGCTGACGACGGCTGCCGCGCGTCTGGCCATGCTGATCTTCGGGGTGCGCTACCGCTGCGTCGACGCCGAAGCCATCCGACGCCACCGCGGCTTCGTCTTTGCCAACCACACGACCTACTTCGACATCCTGGCGCTGGTGCACGTCATGCCGCTTCGCTTCCTGGCGAAGTCAGGCATTCGCAAACTGCCGCTGATCGGCGCGGTGGCCGCGGCCATTGGCACCGTCTTCGTCGATCGTGAGCAGAAGGCGTCGCGAGCCGAAGCGCGCCGACAGATCGGCGACGCGCCGGCCTATCCGCCGCTGGCGCTCTTCCCCGAGGGGGGCATCGGCAAACCCGGCGGATTGCAGCCCTTTCGCTATGGCGCGTTCGAGATATCAGCGGCTTTTTGCAAGCCTTTTCTGCCCGTCGTCATCCAGTACTCGCATCCCATGCTCTTTCACTGGGGTGACGAGAGCCTGTGGCATGCGCTGTGGCGCGTGGCCGGCCACCTTGGCGGCCGTCTCGCCATCACCGTGACGCCGCTTGGGGCTGTGTCGCCGCCCGAGACGGCCAGCGGTGAAGCGCTTGCGCACGAGACTCGCCGCGCCATGGCTGCGGCGCTGGGTATCGATCCGCCGACGGACTGACGCCCTCAGACCAGCGGCTTGAGGCGCTGGATGAGCTGGATCGCCAGCCCCCACGGGTCGCGGACGAACACCGTCGCGTCACCCGACGGAAGCGTGATGAGGTCGCCGTCCGCCTTGCCACCCGCCGCCACGAGCCGGTCGCGGTCAGCCTTGAGGTCCGCGGACGTAAAGGCGACGTGCTGCGTCCACACGCTGATCCCCGCGTAGTCGGGCAGGGGGCCATTCGGGTTGTTGTAGAACTCGAGGACGAAACGCCCGCCGGGCTCGCCGACGAAATGGATGTTGGTCGGACCCCCGCCCAGGCGGATCATTACCATGCCGAGGTGGGCGATATACCAGGCCGCCTGCCTGTCGGGCTGCGGGACATTGTACGCGGTGTGCTCGAATTTCACAGTATTCCTCCGGTCTGTCGACGTGCTGACCGTTTGAGTGTAGTCGATCCCCGGCTCGCCGCAGCGCGGGCGTTCCCTGTGGCGGCCCACGCCTGATTTTCCCGGGCTGACGTATTATTGACCGAGCACCTGCCGTTTTCGAGGGCTTTACAGATTAGAACATTTGTTCTATAGTTGACCGCGACCACACATCAACACAAGTCGATGGGGGTGGTCGGCGCTCGAACCATCGCCTAGACAAACCGGCCCATCGTCAAACAATCGCACAAAGGGGTAGCATGAAAAACAGATCGGTTCACAGAGGCTTGACAACCGCATTGGTTCTGTCCGTCGCGCTTCTCGCGCAGTTGCCATTCAGGGCACGCGCGCAGACGCCAATGCCCCCGCCACCGCTGGTGACCAACACCGAGACCAGCGCGCCCCTTCCCGAGGCCCTGGTGGAAGGTCCCCTTGCGCCGCAGGCGGTGATCCCCTTCAATACACGCTTTTCCATCCGGCTGCACGGTGCGATGATCCTGGTTGGCAACACGAACATGACTTGCCGAACAGCTGATGCAGGCTGCACTGGCGCGCAGAATGCGACCAACAACCAGTTGAATGATACGTTCTTCATGGTGTATGTCGACATCGATGGCAACCCGACGACGTTCAACAGCAGCAGCGCCACGCTGTCCATCCCGGCTGGCGCCGAGGTGATGATGGCGCGTCTGTATTGGGGTGGCAACGCGGTGGCTGGTGTGGGCGGCAGCCCGCCGCCCAACATAGCGCTGAGCCACACCGTCAAGTTGGCCACGCCGGCCGCAGGGTATGCGGACGTCACGGGGCAGTTTCTGGGAACGAACTACAACACCGGGAGCAGCGTGATCTACGCGGCGCATGCCGATGTCACCGCCCAGGTGCGGGCGGGCGGGAGCGGCGCGTACAGCGTGGCGAACATCCAGTCCGGCACGGGCGTGCGCAACGACGCGGGCGAGAGCGGTGGTCTCTTTGCCGGTTGGTCGCTCGTGGTCGTGTATCGCATGGACAGTTTCGCCCTGCGCTCCATCACGCTGTGGGATGGCTTTGGCCGCGTGGAGCCAAACACCCAGGGCGAAGCCTCGATCGGGGGCTTTGTCACCCCGCCCACGGGCATGGTCAACGCTGCGGTCGGTGTCGTGGCCTGGGAGGGCGACTACGGCCTGACCGGCGATCACCTACAGCTCAATGGACAGGACCTGAGCGGCACGCTCAACCCGACCACGAACTTCTTCAACGGTACCGATTCGTCCATGGGCACACAGGTTCCTCGTACGCCGGCCTACAACAATGCGTTGGGCATCGATATCGACACGGTGGATTCTAGCAACAAGATTGGCAACAATCAGACGGCGGCCACGATCACGCTGCCCACGGCAGGTGACAACTACTACCCCGGTGTGATTGCCCTGATGGTGGATGTCTACGAACCCGACATGGTCATGACCAAGCGCGCGACCGACCTGAACGGCGGCGCGCTGAATGTCAACGACATCGTGCGTTGGACGCTGACCTTGACCAACACCGGGCTTGACGCGAGTCTGGGCGTGGTCCTGCGCGACCCGATCCCAGCCAACATGACCTACGTTCCGAACTCGCTGGCCATTCTGGTCAATCCGGGCGGCGCAACCGGCGCGCGGACGGACTTCGCCGGAGATGACACGGCGGAGTTCGATGCGGTCGGGAACCGCGTCGTGTATCGCCTGGGCGAGAATGCCACCACCAGCGTCGGCGGCCGCTTCCCATCCGGGGCCACGGCCACCGTGCAGTTCGATGCACGCGTCAACGCCTACAATCCGCCCGTCCTTCAGGACGGCACGTCGTTGACGAACACGGGCATCGCCAATTACTATGGCGAGACGCTCGGGCAGAACTTCACCCTTACCGCGACGGCGACCGCGAATGTGCAGGTCGTCATCCCCGACGCCGCCGTCGTCAAGACCGACGCAGGGGCCGTCGTGGCCCCGGGGGAAACCATCTACTACACGATCACGGCCAGCAATGCATCACTGGTGACGACCTTGACCGGCGTGGTGCTGACCGAGACGTTGCCTGCCTACACGACCTTTGCCGGCACGCCGGGCTGGGCGGCCGCAGGGGCCGGCGTGTATGTCTACGCCGTCGGCACGCTGGCACCCGGCGCTTCGGTCAACGTGCCCTTTGCGGTGCGTCTGTCCGACAGCGCACCCTTCACGCTCACCCAGCTGGCAAACATCGTGCGCATCAGCGACAGCGGCGCCTCCGGCAGCGACATCAATCCGCAGAACAACGTCTATACCGAGACCACTCCGGTCATCTTCGCGGACTTGCTCATCAGCAAGTTTGTCGAGGAGTCCGTCGCCGTTGCCGGCCTGCCGCTGCACTACACCGTGCGCATCACAAACACCGGGCCGGCCATCGCCCGCAACGTCACCATGCGAGACATCCTGCCTCCCCAGGTGACCTACGTGTCCAACGTTCCGTCGCAGGGCAGCTATGATCCACTGGGCAACATTTGGTACATCGGCTCGCTGGGTGTGAATGGCGTGGCCGTCCTGCAGCTCACGGTGAACACCAACCAGGGGACGACCGCGGGCACGCTGATCGTGAACACGGCGATGGTGACCAGCACCACGGATCCCATCCCGCCGCCGCCGGCGGTGGTCACGACGCCGCTTGTGTTGCAGGCCGACCTCAGCATCACCAAGGACGATGGCGTCACGTATGTCAACACCAATCAGCTCGTGGCCTACACCATCGTCGTGCGCAACAACGGGCCGAGCAACGTGACCGGGGCGTGGGTGACGGATACGCTGCCGGCTGGCCTCGCTTCCGCCTCATGGACGTGTCAGCCGGGACCGGGCGCGAGCTGTTCGCCGCTGTCGGGCTCGGGGGCGATCAACGCGTTGGTCGACCTTGCCGCTGGCGCGCGGGTGACCTTTACGCAAGCCGCGATGGTGGGGCCGTGCGACACCAACTTCCTGGTGAACACCGTGCGGGTGGTTCCGCCATCGGGGGTGACCGACCCGGACACCTCCAACAACACCGCGACCGACACCGACGCGATTGGGCCCGGTGCGAACATGCAGATCAGCAAGGTGGCGACCGCAGCGGCGGTCTCGCCGGGTTCGCCGCTGGCCTACACCATCCGCGTCAAGAACTTCGGTCCGGATCCGGCAACCTCCGTGCGGGTAATCGAGAACCTGCCGCCCTCCCTGCTGTATCAGTCGAGCGGGGCCACCAAGGGTAGCTTCAACCCGCTCAGTGGCGTTTGGACGATCGGCACCCTGGCCGTCGGGGAGACGGTGACCCTGACGGTCAATACCAACGTCAACCTGGCCCTGCCCAATGGCACCGAGGTGAGCAATGTCGCGACGCTGCTCTCAGCGACGGCCGGCAATGCGCCAGTAGGCGCGGTGGCAACGACGTATGTCGGCACGTTTGACTTCGTCTATCTGCCCGTCGTCTACCGCCCGGATGCGCTCACACCCGGTCCGGGCTGCTGCACCCTGCTACCTTAACGCACGAAGAAACGCACCGAAAGCCGCCCGCCCTGCCAGAAGTAAGGCAGGGCGGGCGCTCCGACGTTTGTTGTGTTGCGGTCAGGCCGGTTTGCGCACCGGCGGCTTCTGCTTGACCTTGAACAGACCCACAAAGAGCGCGTAGCCGAACAGCGCCCCAAACCCGATCTGACGCATCACGCCGAGCAAATCGGTGCTTTGCCATTCCTGCGCAACCTTGCCATTCTCGATGCGGCGGACAAAGATACCGTGGATTTCGAGGTTGTGCCGATTGGCGGGTGCGCCCATGAAACTTCCAGTATTGATCGCGCGTGAAACAAAGCGAACCGACACCTGCGATCCCTCCGCGACCACATGCGGGAATTCCATCTTCAGGCCCGAGAAGGCGTGCTTCATGTCCTGCATGAAGCCGATGTATTCATCCTTCGAAAAATGAAATCCGTCCCCGGTGTATGTGAAGGTGTCGGCGAGCATGCCATCCAGCTCGTTCCAGCGGCCATCCATGATCGCGCGCGAAACATTCAGTGCGATTTCCTTGTTTTCCTCAAGTGTTGACATCTTTTTCCTTTGCGGGCCACGTCGGCGTGGCCGCACTGTGGATAATAGCCAGCACATTCAAGAACACAAGTATGCACTTTCAGGATAGGTAGTATCAAAATGGATACCAGGGCATCTCAAACAAAAGGCTACTTCTGTCCGGTTACCGCCACGGTCTCAATCATCGGCGGCAAGTGGAAGCCAATCATCCTGTGGCTGTTGTACCAGCGTGCCAGCCGGTATGGCGAACTCAAGCGCCAGCTCCCGACGATCACGGCAAAGATGTTGACGCAGCAATTGCGCGACCTCGAGCGCGACGGCATTGTTAACCGCAAGGTCCACGAGGTGGTCCCGCCGCAGGTCGAGTACTCATTGACCGAGCGGGGGCATTCGCTCGCACCCATCCTGCTGTCGATGGAGAAGTGGGGCAACCAGCATCGCCGCTTCCTTCAGGCAGGCTGACGACGCGACTGGTGCCGGCGGTGCGAGTCCGACTTCTTCGCCTGCATGGCCAAGATCACGCCGTAGCCTAACGCGCGGCATCGACGGCGAAAGGCGCTCACTTTGTCGGCAGGCACGATCAACCAGTCGCCGGCGCGCAATACGTTCATGCCAGCCAGGGTGCGGTCATGTTCAAGCTCGATCGCCAACGCCGTCGTTGCCAGATGGAAGAGCCGCACCGCTTCCGCTTCTGTGATCAGTCTGCCGCGTCGCCCCGCCTCAGTGATCATGTCCTCGACCGTATCGGGCAGGGGGGCACCGGATTCCGCACGGAGAAACTCGAGAATACCGCCTACGGTCAGCTCCCCGGTATCGATTGTGGCAATCAGCCTGGCCCGCGATAGCACGAAGACGTCCTCGCTCACCTGATCGCAGAGCTTGTTCAGCATGGGGTGCGCAGCGCGCCGTCCACCTGGATGCGCTGTAATGATGATTTGCCGGTTCGGCAGCACCCGCAGCGCCGGTTTGGCCGGTCCAGATTTTGCATAACGCTGACTCAGACCCAGTAGGAAGCAACCAAGGGACGTCAGTCGGACATATCGTAGGACGTCGTTGGCACTCGTGCCGCCACGGAGGGCACGTGGGATTGGTATCCCCGGGAAGTAGGAGCCCGGTGCGGGTACGTAGCCAATATCAATGATTCCGAAGCTGGCCAGAGGACCCATCAGGATCGCCAGGATCGCCTGCGCGGTGACGATGCGCCAGTACTGCTGGCTGTTCGGTGGGCATACGCGTTCATTGTCATAGCCCTGGAAGCTGCCGATCCACAGCCTGCTTCGTTCGCCGCTCTCAACCGCGAGCTCACTGCGGCCGGCTTCGAGCGCGCGCAGGAGCTCCTCTACATCGACCCACTTGTCAGGCGCCAGGGTTCGAAGCAGATCTATCACCGCATGGCGTCGAAGGACGGGAGAGCTGCCCTGTTCCACCAGCGCACCTTCGACGCCGTGTAGGCTGCTGTTGCGTTCGACCTCGTCAAATTGCGGGCAGTCCAGCCAGCGTTGAAAACCGGCCTTTAGGCCCTCGGCATCGGGCTGGCGGACAAAGTGCCGACCTGAATCCGTGAGCGCAAGGCCGCCCACGGCCTGATCTGGCGTAGCCCAACCTGCCGCCATGCTGACTATGATCAGGCTGTGGGCGCGGGTGGAATTGTCGCTGCGTAGTTCGGCGGCCGCGGCAGTTTGCGGATACTCACCCAGTGAAACGGCTGCGCTGACCGCCTTGAGCGCGGGTTGCGCGGGGCGCAGGCTGTTGGCATTCACCTTGATCCGACCGGCTTCGATCAGGCGCAGCACGCTGACAAAGTCCGCGAGGGCATGCGACTCAGTCTCAGCCGAAAGCAGTGGCACCTCCTTTACGAGTTCCTTCGACGCTATGGACCATTCGACAGCTGGCAGGTTGTCCAGTCGAACATGCTCGGGCGTCTGTTGTTGGTTCCTGGCCATGCGGCGGAGATGCGGCACAAACTCCGGTACGAGCTCGAATTCCGCGTCAAACAACAGGCCATTCATCAGCGCTTCTTTGAGTGTCGCTTCATCCTGCTCATGGCGAATGTGAGGGATGAGGCACCCGTGATGGCGCCAGAAGTTCACGACATCCAGCCGTCCCGGCATCGTGCGGTTTGTCAGGGCATCGCGGATCGCCGTGCGAGAGAGAGGGCCAAGGCACTCCCACACAATCGTGACCGCATCGGGTGTCAGGAGCAGCTTTGACATGTCCTCGATCAGGGCCTCTTTGGACATCTCCCGTGCCGCAAGATCAGGGAGAGGCACCACGTATCGGCGCAACGCGAGCAAACTCGTTTTTGTGAATGTATTGAGATGATCGGCCAGACAAATCGCCATCGGCGCACTTCCATTCCCTGTGGACGGGTCCCAACGTCAGGATAGCATCGGGCTCAGGCCTTTTGGGGGCTGCCGCTCGTCGCGTCCCCGCTCCCGCGCAGCGCGCTCAGTGCCAGTGGGATCAGCACGGCCATCAGGCCGCCCTCGAAGAGCAGCGTTGCTGTGGGGCTGATGTAGCGGAAGATCGCGCCGGCCAGCAACGGGCCCAGCGCGTTGGCCAGGCTGACGAGCGAAGCCGAGATGCCAAGGATGCCGCCGGTCTCGCTCTTGTCCACCCGCCGGGTGAGCAGGCTGTTGATGGTGGGCTGCAGAATCGAGCCACCCAGCGTCGCGGGGACGAAGGCGATCAGGATCCAGCCCAACCCCGCCAGGCCCGTCGCACCCTCGGTGGGCAGCGGGACGAGCAGCTTCTCCGCGGCGCTCGGGTCCTTGGAGGCGGTCAGCTCCGCAACAACCCTGGCGCGGTCGTAGCCGGGGGCCGGTTGCGCCGGCGTGAAGGCGATCAAGGCGAGCCCGACGGCCAGCGTGACCATGCCGAGCAGCACGAGCTTGCGGTCCCCCAGCCTGCGGCTGAGGGTGCGGATCAGGCCACCCTGGATGATGACGATCAGCACCCCCAGGAAGATGAAGAGCAGCGACACGGCACTCGCGCCCAGTCCGAGCCGGCTGAGCGCGAACAAGGGCAGGATCTGCTCGAAGCCGCCAAACGCTATCTGCTGCGCCGCAATCAGGATCAGCAGCGCGCCGACGCCGGGGTGGGTGAGGGCGGCCCGCAGCGACGTGAGCTTGAGCGCCTCGCGCGCCTCGCCCGGAGCACCCGCAGGGTGGGTCTCCTTCAGCCAGAACACGCTCAGCGCGATCGAGATCAGCGAGAAGGCCGCGGCGACGAAGGCCGGTACCCGGTAGTCATTGCCGCTGACGGCCAGCGCGATGAAGGAGATGAGCGGCCCCACGGTGAAGCCCAACCCAAATGCCGCGCCGATCAACCCCAGCCCCTGGGTGCGCGTCTTCTCACTCGTGCTGTCGGCGATCACGGCCTGCGCGGTCGAGATGTTCGCGCCTGACAGGCCGTCGACGATGCGGCTGGCAAAAAGCACGGCCAGGCTATTCGCAAAGCCCAGCATCAGCAGGCCGACGAAGGTGCCGACCTGGCTGAAGATCAGCACCGGCCGCCGGCCAAAGCGGTCCGACAGCCGTCCCAGGATCGGGGCGGCCAGGAACTGCATGATGGGATACGCTGCGGTCAACGCGCCGATGGTCAGCGCATCCGCCCGAAAGGTGGCCGCGTAGAGCGAGAGCAGCGGGATGATGATGGTCAACCCGAGCAGGTCAACCAGCACGATCACAAAGATCGGCAGGATGCGGCGGAAGTCGAGCTTGTCGTCCAAGATGGGTGACCGCTCCTAGGGCAGGCGATACAGCCAGCTGCCGCGCACAACGGTGACATTGAATACAGCGACGAGCAGGGCCAGCACCGCAAGCAAAAGCGTGCCTGCGAAGCGCACCCGATCGGGGCGCTTCTTGAACATCGGCGGCATGTGGGCGAGCGCCGTGGCGAGGGTGCCGATCACGGCATGCTCCATGTGCAGGCGCGCGTTGAAGGCACCCGCGAGGACATCGACCAGCAGGGCGATCAGCCCCAGGCCCCACTGCACGGTCATGGCCATTGCAAAGTAGAACGCCAGCTTGCGATCGGTCTCGGTGAAGCGGCTGCCCTGGATCAGGCCGAGGGCCATCTTGATCATCAGCGCGAGCGCGGCGATCGCCAGCACCCAGCGCCACAGGCCGTGTACGGCCTCGAAAGTCTCCATGTCTAGTTCTCCTTGTGGGACACGCCGATTTCGGGCGCGCCGGCCTCGCGTTCAAGCGAGGCGATGGTCTCGTCCAGCCAGCCGCGCTCGCTGTCGAGATAGTGAATCTGATGGTCAATCAGCAACTGAATACCGCCATGATGGCGGGGCGCGGCCTCGATGTCGGCAAGCTCCCGGACAAGCGCTTCGCGGCGGGTGCGCAGCAGCGACACGGCCTCGGCCGGCGGGAGGGTGGCGAGAAAGGCCAACCCCAGGTCGCTGGCGGAGCGCGCTGAGGCAAAGCTCGCCAGGTTCTCGCGCAGCAGGCGCTGAAAGGCGGCCTCGCCCTCGGGCGTGATGGCATAAACCTTGCGCGGTGGGCGGTTGCCCTCGCGGTGTTCGCTGGCCGTCACCCAGCCGCGGCCTTCCATCTTGTCGAGCAGGAAGTAGGCCGTGGCCTTCTTGACATCCGCGCAGAACGACAACGTGCGCTCGATGAAGTCGTTGATCTGGTAGCCGTGGCGTTCGCCTGAACGAAGCAGGCCGAGCAAAAGCATTTCGCGTTCCATAACTGACCTCTGATTAGTCAATGCTGACTAATCTGCGCCGACTATAGCAAATCCCCGCGCCCTTGTCAAGCCCGCGGGCCGAAAAACGATGCGGGCCGCCAATTTTCGGCGGCCCGCTCTGGGCTAGCGCTGCAGTTTGCGGTATTTCACCCGGTGCGGGGTGTCCGCGGCGATGCCAAGGCGCTTGCGCCGGTCGGCCTCGTAGTCGCTCACCGCGCCGAGGAACCAGCGCACCGTGCCGTCCTCTTCAAAGGCCAGCGTGTGGGTGCAGACGCGATCCAGGAACCAGCGGTCGTGGCTGACGATCACGGCCGAGCCGCCAAAGACATCCAGCGCGTCTTCGAGCGCGCGCAGGGTGTTGACGTCCAGGTCGTTGGTCGGCTCGTCGAGCAACAGGACGTTGGCGCCTTCCTTGAGCATCTTCGCCAGGTGGACGCGGTTGCGCTCACCGCCCGAGAGCGCGCCGACCTTCTTCTGCTGATCGGCACCCAGGAAGTTGAAGCTTGCCACGTAGGCGCGGCTCGCCACCTGCCGCGCGCCGAGCTTGATGAAGTCCTCGCCGCCGCTGATCTCCTCCCACACGTTGCGGGCCGGGTCGAGCGTGCGCGACTGGTCGACGTACCCGAGCTTGACGGTCTGGCCGACGATGAAGCGGCCGCTGTCGGGCTTCTCGACGCCCATCACCATGCGCAGCAGGGTGGTCTTGCCCACGCCGTTGGGGCCGATGACGCCGACGATGGCACCCGGCGGCATCTTGAAGGTCAGGCCCTCGTAGAGCAGCCGGTCGCCGTAGCCTTTCGCGACGTTCTCGGCCTCGATGACGACATCGCCGAGCCGGGGTCCGGGCGGGATGTAGATCTCCAGGTCATCCAGTCGCTTCTCGTTCTCCTGGCTGGCGAGCTTCTCATAGGCGTTAATGCGCGCCTTGCCCTTGGCCAGGCGACCCTTGGTGCCCATGCGGATCCACTCCAACTCGCGTTCGAGCGTGCGCTGGCGCTTGTCGTCGGCTTTCTCCTCATCCGCCAAACGCTTTTGCTTCTGCTCCAGCCAGGACGAGTAGTTGCCCTTCCACGGGATGCCGTAGCCGCGGTCGAGCTCGAGGATCCACTCGGCCACGTTGTCCAGGAAATAGCGGTCGTGGGTGACCGCGATGACGGTGCCCTTGTATTGCTGCAGGTGCTTCTCCAGCCACGCCACGGACTCGGCGTCGAGGTGGTTGGTCGGCTCGTCGAGGAGCAGGATGTCGGGCTCGGTCAACAGCAGCCGGCACAGCGCCACGCGGCGGCGTTCACCGCCGGAGAGCACCTTCACCGGCGTGTCGCCGGGCGGGCAGCGCAGTGCGTCCATGGCCAGCTCGAGGTGGGCTTCGTAATTCCACCCGTCGTGCTTGTCGAGCTCCTCCTGCAGACGCGTTTGTTCCGCCAGCAGCGCATCGAAGTCGGCGTCGGGTTCGCCAAACTTGGCGCTGACCTCATCGAAGGCGCGCCGCATCTCGACGATGGGCGCAACGGCCTCCTC
>JAIBCK010000133.1 GCA_019694215.1 Thermoflexales bacterium | reverse complement strand
CGCATGGACTCGGGCCTGGCCTTTGGCAGCGGCTCGCATCCCACCACGCGGCTGTGCGTTGGGCTGATCGAAGGTCGCGTCAAGGGCGGCGAGCGCGTCTTTGACCTCGGCACCGGCACCGGCGTGCTGGCCCTGGCCGCGCTGGCGCTGGGTGCACAAAACGCGTTGTGTGCAGACATCGACCCCGAGGCCGTGGCGCGGGCGCGCGAGAACGCCGGGCGGAATGGCTTCGCCGACCGGATGACGGTGAAACAGGGCTCACTCGACGTCGCGCGCGCGGCCTGGCCCGATGATCACTTCGACTTGGTCATCGCCAACATCCTGGCCGATGTGCTGACCGAGCTGATCGCGCAGGGCTTGCCCGGTTTTGTCGCGCCGGGCGGCGCATTGCTGCTGTCCGGGATCAAGGTCGAGCAGGTCGACCTGATCCAGACCGCCTTGCGCGGCACGGGCTATACGATTGCCGAGCAACGCGAGCGCGAGGGCTGGCTGGCGCTGATCGCAGAAAAGCGTTAGGCGCTAGACGAGCGGCTTGGCCATGTTGACGTTGGTCACACCGTAGCCGAGCGATTCGTAGAGCGCCCGGGCGCCGGTGTTGTGGCCAAAGACGTGCAGGCCGATCACGGTCTGTCCGTGCTCGCGCGCCACGGCCTCGATGGCCAACATGGCCGCGCGCGCGTGACCGCGTCGGCGCTGATGCTCATCGACGCGCAGGTCGTAGATCCAGCAGCGGCCCGGCGTTTTGTGGACGTCGGTGGCGATCCAGATCATGCCCACGGCCCTGTCCTCGGCATCGGCGATGGTGAAGAGGTGATGGCCGGCCGTCGCTGTGCCCTGGGGCAGGTAGCCGGCGTATTCGGCGAGGGCACGCGCCTTGGCGTCGTCCGCGGGCCAGTTGCCGGCCTTCACCTTCTCCAACGCATATTCGTCGGTGGATGTGTCCAGCCAGGCCTCGTATTCAGTGGGGGTCATCGCGCGCAGGGTGATCACAACAGGGTCTCCAGGTGGTTGAGAAAGTCGTCGACGCGCCCGGCGGGCGTCGCCCACGACGTGGCCAGGCGTACCGCGCTGCGGTCGGTGCCAACCCGCGCCCAGGTGTGAAAGGCAAAGCGCCGTCGCAGCCCGGCGATGACGGCATCCGGGAAAATTGGGAAGATCAGGTTGCTCTGGGGCTGCGCCAGCAGGCCGAAGCCGCGCGCCTGGATGCCCTCGGCCAGGCGCTGTGCCTGGGTGTTGGCATGCCGGGCCAACCGGAAGAAAAGATCATCCTCGAACAACGTTGCGAATTGGGCACCAACCACGCGTCCCTTGGCGAGCAGGGCGCCACGCTGTTTGACGTGATAGCGAAAGCCCTCGCGAAGGCGCGGGTTTGCGATGACGAGCGCCTCGCCCAGCAGCGCGCCGTTCTTCGTCCCGCCGATGTAAAACAGGTCGACGCGCCGCGCGATGCCGGGTAGGTCGAGGTCACCGACGGGGCTGGTCAATGCGCTGCCGAGCCGGGCCCCGTCCAGATACAGCAGCAGACCGTTGGCCTTGCACACGGCGGACAACGCATCGAGCTCTGCAGCGCGGTAGACCGTCCCCAGCTCCGTGACGTTGGAGATGTAGACCGCGCGCGGTTTGACCATGTGCTCGTCGGTGTGGGCGTCGACGACGGCCTGAACGCGCTGCGGGGTGACCTTGCCATCCTCGCTCTCGACCTGGTTGATGCGGTGGCCGGTCGCCTCGATCGCGCCGGCCTCGTGCACGGCGATGTGCCCGCTCGCGGCGGCGATCACCGACTCGTACGGTTTCAGGATCGCGGCGAGCGCGATCAGGTTGGCCTGCGTCCCGCCCGTGACGAAGTGGATGTCGGCGTTGGGTTGCGCCATCGCGTTGCGCAGCAGATCGGCTGCGCGCGCAGAGAGCCTGTCCTCGCCATAGCCAATCTCCTGGTTCAGGTTGGTCTCGCTCAGTCGGCGCAGGATATCGGGATGCGCGCCCTCCGAATAATCATCGAAGAAGGCGTGCTGGTGGGTGGGCGCGGTTGACACGGCCCCGATTATCGCGGCAGGCGGGGCGCGCTAGGGTTTGGCGTTCTTGTAAATCGTCGGCAGATACAACTTGCGCAACGGAACAGGCGTCGCCGTGGGTGGGATCGGCGTCGCTGTGGGGCGCGTCGTCGCGGTGGGCACTGCGGTCGCGGTGGGCGGCACTTCTGTCGCCGTGGGCGTGGGGGCACCCGGCAGGGACGCGCGAAACTCGGGGTTGCTCAACGCGGAGACCAGGCCCGCGATGCAGGCGAGCAGGATGATGCCGGCCGCAATCGCCGCGATCAGCCCGGCCGGTGAGCGCTTCTTGCCGCCGGCGGCGGCGACGGGCTTGGCCTTACCCGTTCCTTTGCCTCCCCCGCCTGCGGCACCGCCCGGCCCGGGGAGGGGCATCTCCAATTCCTTCTTGCTCAGCTTACCCGAAGCGACCGGGGCTGGCGCTGCAGCGGGCACCTGGGGTGCAGCCGGCTTGATGATCGTCGCGCCCAACGGCGCGGCGGCAGCGACAGGCACGGGCTGAACGATCGTCTTGCCATCCCCGGCGCCGGCACTCGGCGCTCGCGGGGGTTGGATCACTGTTGCAGACCCGGGCGTGACCGGCGGGGGCGGCGGGGGTGCGGCGGGCGCAACCGACGCGGCCGGCATGGCGACGTAGACGAGCGGGCGACCCTCGGCGGCGGCCTCGGCGTCGGCCGCCATGGCAGCCGCCGTGGTGTAGCGATCCTCGGGGCGCTTCGCCATCGAGCGGTCGATGATCGTCTGCCAGAAGGGCGAGATGTTGAGCTGGTTGGTGAGGATGCGCGGGATCGGATCCATCACCTGCTTGAGCATGACGCCGGTCGGGCTCTCCGCATCGTACGGCGGCTTGCCCGTCAGCATCTCGAACACCATCGCGCCCAACGAATAAAGGTCAGAGCGTCCGTCGAGCATGTCGCCGCGGGCCTGCTCCGGGCTCATGTAGGCGGGCGTGCCGATGACCTGCGCGCGGGTGAGGTCCGAGCGGGTCATCGCGACCTTGGCGATGCCGAAGTCACTCAGGAAGGGCTCGTTCGAATCATCGAACAGAACGTTGGCCGGCTTGAGGTCGCGGTGGACGATGTTGCGGGCGTGTGCGCGGTCGAGCCCCGGCGCGATGCGGTTGAGCAGGTGCACCACCTGTTTGGGCGGCATCGGCGCGCCGTTGAGGCGATCCGCGAGCGTGCCGCCCCCCATGTAGCGCATGGCCAGGAAGAGCCGGCCGTCCGCCTCGCCGAAGTCATACACCGGCACGATGACGGCGCTCTCGATCGAAGCAACCGTCTTGGCCTCGCGCTCGAAACGCGCCCGGAAGGTCTCGTCGTGAAAGTATTCCGGCGGCAGCACCTTCAGCGCGACGGTGCGCTCGAAGACAGGGTCAAAGGCCTCATAGACGGTGGCCATGCCGCCACGGGCGATTTCGCGCTTGATGGTGTATTTGCCGATCTTTTCCGGGAACATATCGCGTCCTTTTGCTGGCTTCGAGCCCCTGAGGTGGAATGGGCCCGATTATGGCACGCCCCAGAGGTGCACGCCGCTGTTTGAGGTGCCGATCACCACGAAACGCCCGTCCGGGGAAAAATCCGCGCTGGTGATGTTGTTCAACGTGACCGGCTGCGCGTTGGTGGGCGTCTTGAGCGTGGTCACGATCTCGGCCGTGGTCACAAACCGGCCGCTGGCGCGACCGCCGATGAAGAGCACTTCACCGTTGGGCGAGAAGGCCAGCGCCTCGACGGCATTGTTGGGCTCCACAAAGGAGCCCAGCAGCGACCAGTCGCTGGTGCGCCAGATCAGGATCTCGCTCTGGCGCGCGGCGCCGCCGGCGCAGTCCGCGCTGCCGCATCCCGCCGAGACGAAGTAGCGGCCGTCATCGGAAAAGGTCAGCGGAATCGTCATGTAGTTGGCATCAGCCTTGTAGGACATCACGCGCCGGCCATCCGACACGCGCCAGACGGTGATCTGGCCGGTCGCATTGCTGGCCGCCAGCAGGGAGCCATCCGGCGAGAACGACATCGCGCTCATGTTGTAGCCGTTGTCGACCTCGCTCACCTTTGTCCAGCCATCGGTGTTGAAGACCTGGATCGGTGTGCGGCCGATGGCCTCCGGGCCACCAACCGCCAGATACTTGCCATCGCGCGAGAATGCCACGGTCGAGACGTCCAACGCACGCGTGGCAATGGTGCGTTGTGCGGCAGTCTCGCCCACGCGATACAGCGTGGCGGCCTTGCCGGCGGCGACCACGACCGCGCGGCCATCCGGATGAATCGCCGCCGACCAGGGTATGCCGAGCACCTGCAGCCGGGAGCCCGATCCGGTGCCGCCAATCCGCCAGGTCTGCAGCCGGTTTGCCGGATCCGCCGCACCCGAGCCATTGCCAATCGCCGCCAGCACGGCGGCCCCATCCGGACCAAAATTCACCCAGCGCACCGGGTTGTCCGAGGACGCGTCGAAGGTGCGCAGTTGGGAAAGCTGTTTGATCGTGGCGGCACCAATCGAGGCCGGTCGCGTCGGGGTTGCGCTTGGCGCCGGGCGGGTGGCCGTCGGAGCGGCAGTTGCCGCGGTTGTTGCGACGGGCGTTGTCGGGTTGGCAGCTGGTGTGGGGGCTGCCGTCGGCTCAACCTTGAGCGTTGGCGCGGCCACCGTTGGCGGCTGCGCCGCACCGGTCAGCAGCCGGGGCGCGAGCTGTGTGGCGACGAGATAGGCACCCACGCTCAGGGCGGTGCAGGCAAGCACACCCAATCCGACGAAGATGAAAGGAGAACGTTTGGCGCGCGGCGCGGCGGCAGGCGTGGCCGCGGCGGCCATCGGGCGGGGGGGTGTCGGAGGCCGGACCTCCTGCACGACGGTCGTGGCGGCACTGACCGCCGGTGGCGGCGCATACACCTGCGTCCCCGGCGCGGCAGGCATGGGCCGGGCCGGCGTCCCCGGGGTCTGCGCGGGATACGGCGACATCATCGGCGGCGTCATCGACATGACCTGCCCGTCGACGATGGCGCGCACGTCCTGCGTCAGGGTGGCCATGTTCGGGTAGCGGTCCTCGCGGCGCTTGGCCATGGCCCGGTCAATCACCGCCTGCCAGGCCGGAGGCAGCGCCGGCGCAAACGCGGCCAGCCGCGGGATCGGATCCAGGATGTGCTTCATCATCATCCCGGTTGGCGTCTCCGAGGCATACGGCAGCGCGCCCGTCAGCAGCTCGAAGAGCATCACCCCGATGGCATACAGGTCCGTCCGTCCATCGACGGCCTCGCCGCGCGCCTGCTCCGGGCTCATGTAGGACGGGGTGCCGATGGCGCCGCCCTGGGTGAGCTCGGTGTTTGTCGCCGCGGTCAGTTTGGCAATCCCGAAATCGCCGACATAGGGCTCACCGTTGTCGTCATACAGGATGTTGGCCGGTTTCAGGTCGCGATGCACAACGCCCTTTGCATGGGCGCGGTCCAACGCCGGGCCGATCCGCTCAAACAGGCTCACGATGTCGCGCCCGGTCAGGGGCTGCCCCCGACGCTTGTCGGCAAGCGACCCTCCGCTCATGTAGCGCATGGCGAGATAAGCCCGCCCGTTTGCCTCGCCGTAGTCGTAGACCGGGACGATGGCCGGGTGCTCCAATGCGGCGATGGTCTTGGCTTCGCGCTCGAAACGGGTGCGAAACGTAACGTCGTGCAGCAGCTCCGCGGACAGCACCTTCAAGGCCACCAGCCGCTCGAACGTCGGGTCATAGGCCTCGTAGACGGCGGCCATGCCGCCGCGGCCGAGCTCGCGCCGGATTTGATACTTGCCGATCGTGTCCAATGCCATGCTCCGACTTTACTCTGAATCGGAGATTGCCGATAGTCCCGAGTCCACGGGGTGCGGGCGGGGGGCGCCCCGCCTTGCCAGTCCTATTTCTTCTGGCGGGCGGGTGCTTTCTTGCGCGCCCGACGGGGCGCGGGGGTCGCCGCCACCGCCGCAACGGGCTCGGGTCGTCGGACCAGGGCCACCGCCAGCACGTCTTCCATGGTGTCGGCCTGGACGATCTTCATGTCACGCAGCACGCGGCGCGGCACCTCGTCCAGGTCGCGGGCGTTCTTGCGTGGCAGGATGAAGGTGCGGACCCCGGCCCGGTGCGCGGCCAGCACCTTCTCCTTGAGCCCGCCAATCGGCAGCACGCGCCCGCGCAGCGTGATTTCACCGGTCATAGCCACGTCGCGGCGGACCTCGATGCGCGTAAAGGTGGACACCATCGCGGTCGCGATGGCGATCCCGGCCGAGGGCCCGTCCTTTGGGGTCGCCCCTTCGGCGACGTGCACGTGCACGTCCGTCTTCTCGAATGTCCTGGCGTCGATGCCGAGCCGTGCGGCCAGCCCGCGCGTGTAGCTCAGGGCCGCCTGGGCGCTCTCCTGCATGACGTTGCCGAGGTGGCCGGTGAGCTGCAGGCCGCCCTTGCCCTCGAGCGCGGCAATTTCGATCTGCATGAGGTCGCCGCCGCC
>JAIBCK010000132.1 GCA_019694215.1 Thermoflexales bacterium | reverse complement strand
ACGGACATCGTTCCGTTGGGCGGCGCGACCGCCGAGGAGGCCCTGGCCTTTGCGGCGGCGATCGAGCGCGACTCCGAGCATCCCGTGGCCGAGGCGCTGCGCAAGGCGGCCGCCGCGCGCGGGCTGGCCCTGATGGCGCCGGAGGGTTTTGTCAGCATCCCGGGCCAGGGTGTGGAGGCGCGCGTGGGCGGGGTCGCGGGCGCGGTCGGCAATGCCGCGCTCCTCCCCGCCATGGCCGCGCACCCGGCCGTCGTTGCGCTTGCTGCGGCAGGCAAGACCGTGCTCTCGGTCAGCCGGGCGGGTCAGCCGTATGCCGTGCTCGGCGTCGCCGATACGCTGCGCGAGGATGTCGGCGCGGCGTTGGCGGAGCTGCGTGCGTCGGGCCCGAAGCGCCTGCTGTTGCTGACGGGCGACAGCCCGCAGGCCGCCGCGCCCATCGCGACGGCGCTGGGCCTCGAGTGCCGCGCCAGCCTGCTCCCGGAGGACAAGATCGAGGTCGTGCAGGCGCTGCAGCGCGAAGGCCGCGTCGTGGCGATGATCGGCGATGGCGTCAACGATGCGCCGGCGCTGGCGCAGGCCGATGTCGGGATTGCGCTGGCGGTCAAGGGCGCGCCGATTGCCGTCGAGGCTGCGCCGATTGCGCTGCTGGCCGATGACTGGGGGCTGGTCGTGGCCGTGTGGCGAATTGCCAAACGCACGATGTCCATCGTGCGGACCAACCTGGTGCTGACGGCGATCTACAACATCGCCGGCGTCAGCCTGGCCGCGCTGGGGGTGTTGCCGCCCGCCATCGCCGCGGCGGCGCAGACCCTGCCCGATGTGGGCATCCTCTTGAATTCAGCGCGCCTGTTGCGGGAGTGACGCTCAGCCGTTCCAGCGATACTCGATCATCTCGCAGCCGTGCGGGACGCCATCGAGCGAGACGGTCTGCCGGATCACGATGCCGTTGGCATCGGTCCAGAACGTCGTCACGGCATCCTCGCCATCCACTTCGCGGATGGTGTGCCGCCGCGCGATGCCGGTGCCGGTGGTGCGGTCGAGCGGCTCGTCGCGGACGTACGCGTAGGTCTGCTGGATGGCGACCGGCTCGAGCGAGGGCAGGGTGACGACGACGCTTTCGAACGACGCGCCGCGCCCAACGCCCAATTGCAGCCGCTTCAGCACGACAAAGTTGAACAGCGCCGAGGCAAAGTCAAAGTTCGCGCCGCTCTCGAATCCGTAGGCGTGGGCAAAGACCACGCGCGGGGCCGGTTGCGGGCGGTTGCTGTTGCGGGCGCGCTCGTCGGTGGCCGAGAGCTTGCCCTCGGTGATGCGCACGTCCAGCACGCCGCCTTCCTCGATCCAGTAGGTCGCGGAGCGGCGCTTGCCGTTCAAGTCGATCTCCGCCCACAGCCCGAGCGGGTTCCAGTCCGAGTCGCAGTCCAGCTCGGCGCGCTGCTGATGCGCGCGCGGCCAGTCCAGGTGCAGCTCGGTCATCACGCGATAGCCGCCGCCCTTGAGCGCGAGGATCGCCCAGTTTTCCTCACCCACGACCTGCTCGCCGCGCGTGATGCGATACGCGCCATCGGCGACCCGGCGCTCCACGCGCAGGGTGTCTTCACTGTGATATTCGTCGTGGTCGATGATTTCGCCTTGTTCGTCCTGTGTCGTCGTCATGGTATCCGTCCGCGATCACATCCCGCTTGCGCCGAGCGATGCCAGGAACTCCTCGTTGCTCTTGGTCTTGCCAAAGCGGGCCAGGAAGAGCTCCATGGCCTGGGTGAGGTCGTAGCCCGCACCCTGTGGCGCCGGCGTCGTGAGCTGCCCAAACATGCGGCGCATGAGGTAGGTCTTCTGCGCGACCTTGTCGCCGAGAAGGACCTCGTCGCGGCGGGTGCCGCTGCGCTCGATGTCGATGGCCGGGAAGATGCGCCGATCAGCCAGCTTGCGCGAGAGGTGCACTTCCATGTTGCCAGTGCCCTTGAATTCCTCGAAGATCATGTCGTCCATGCGGCTGCCGGTGTCGACCAGCACCGTGGCGATGATCGTCAGGCTGCCGCCTTCCTCGATGTTGCGCGCCGCGCCAAAGAATTGCTTAGGCGGATACAGGGCGGCCGGATCGACGCCGCCCGAGAGCGTGCGGCCCGAGGAGGGCACGGTCAGGTTGTAGGCGCGGCTGAGGCGGGTGAGCGAGTCCAGCAGCACGACCACGTCGCGGCCGCATTCGACCAGGCGGCGGGCGCGGTTGAGCACCATCTCTGCCACACGCACGTGGCTCTGCACCGGTTCGTCAAAGGTCGATGAAATCACCTCGGCGTCGACCGAGCGGTCGAAGTCGGTGGCCTCTTCCGGGCGCTCGGCGATCAGCGCGACCATGAGGTGGGTGTCGCGGTATTTGGCCGAGATCGCGTTGGCGATGTCCTTGAGGATGGTCGTCTTGCCGACCTTGGGCGGCGCGACGATCAGGCCGCGCTGGCCCTTGCCGATGGGGGCGACGAGGTTCAGCAGCCGCATCGACGACTTGCCCGGCGTCTCCAGGTCGTATTGCTCGGTCGGGAAGATCGGCGTGAGCTTCTCGAAGTGCGGGCGGTTCTTGGCGGTCTCGGGGTCCTGGCCGTTGACGGCCTCGACGCGCAGCAGGCTGAAGTACTTCTCGCTGTCCTTGGGCGGGCGGACCTGTCCAACGACCAGATCTCCGGTACGTAGCGCGAAGCGCTTGATCTGCGAGGGGGAGACGTAGATGTCATCCGGGCCGGGCAGGTAATGCTCGGAGCGCAGGAAGCCGATGTTGTCGTCGACGATGTCGATCACGCCGCCGCGCAGTTCGAGGCCCTGGCGCTCGGCCTGGGTCTGGAGAAGACGGATGATCAGGTCATCCTTCTTCATCTTGCCGGCCGCGCCGATGTTGAGATCCTTGGCGCGCTCGCGCAGCTCGCCCAGCGTCTCGCGTTCGAGCTGGGCCATGTCGAAGAAGCCCTTCGGCCGTCCGCCGCGCCGTCCGCCGCCGTCCGGCTGCAGGGGCGGGAGGAGGGGCGGCAAATCGTCGGTCGGCATCCGCGGGGGCAGAAGCTCTTCGCCGTCGTTGTCGTCGGGGGTGGGCGAGTATCGGTTTCGGCTCATATCAGTTGTTTGCGCGTGTGAGAACGTCGATCTTGTCAAAGCGGTGGTGGGCTTCGATGTAGCGCACCGTTCCTGTCGTCGAGCGCATCACCATCGTGAAGGTGTTGGCACCTGTCGCGGTGAAGCGCACCCCTTCCAGCAGTTCGCCGCTGGTGATGCCGGTGGCGGAGAAGAAGACATTGTCTCCGCCGCACAACGTATTGGTATCAAGCACCTTGTCCAGCTCGGCGCCGGCCGTTGCGCGCTCGGCTTCGTCGCGCGCCCACAGCCTGCCCTGGATCTCGCCGCCGACGCAGCGCATGGCGGCCGCGGTAATCACGCCCTCGGGCGTGCCGCCGATGCCCATCAGGATGTCCACGCCGGACTCGGGGATGGCGGTCTGCAGGCCGCCGGCCACGTCGCCGTCGCCGATCAGCTTGATGCGCGCGCCGGTGGCGCGGACCTTGCGGATGAGCTCGGCGTGGCGCGGGCGATCGAGGATGCACACCGTCACGGCGGAAATGGGCATGCCCTTGGCCCGCGCGACCGCGCGGATGTTCGCCGCGGGCGGCGCCTCGATGTCGATCACACCGACGCAATCCGGGCCGACCACGATCTTGTCCATGTAGAAGGTGGTGGGGCGGAACATGCGGCCGCGCTCGGCCAGCGCGACGACGGAGATCGAGCCCGAGCCGCCGGTGGCGAGCAGGCGCGTGCCGTCGATGGGGTCGACGGCGATGTCCATCAGCGGCGGCACGCCGGTGCCAAGCCGCTCGCCATTGAACAGCATCGGGGCCTCGTCCTTCTCGCCTTCGCCGATCACGACGATGCCATCCATGCCCACGACGTTGAGCACGGCGCGCATGGCGTTGACGGCCGCGCCGTCGCCGGCGTTCTTGTCGCCGCGTCCCATCCACTTGGCGGCTGCCAATGCGGCGCCCTCAGTGACGCGGGCAAGTTCCAATGCCAGATTGCGATCAGGGTCTCTTCGGAGTTCGGCCATGGTCAGTTTGGGCGGACGGGCCTCACGGCCCGACTCGCATCGGAAAAAGGTAGGGGGTTCGCACGCAGTCGACTGAACAATTCACGTCTGGGGTGGCGGGCGCGCGACAGTCGGGGAACCGGGATTTGAACCCGGGACCTCATGGTCCCAAACCATGCGCGCTGCCAGGCTGCGCCATTCCCCGGTGAGGCGAAAGATTATACACGCCGCCCGTGTCTTCGGGCCAAGGGCGATCGCACTTTAGTCTGTGTTAAGGGGGCCCTGCCGGGGCAGGGCCCGGGCCGCCGCGGCGCGTTTGCCGGCCTCGGTCAGCCAGTACGTAGCCGACGGGAACTTCTTGTTGCTGTCGATCAGCCCGGCCGCGACCAGCGCGGCCACGGCCTCAGGCGACACCGCCCGCGCCTCGCCGTCGAGCTCGAACGTTACGCGCTTGACGCCCTCCAGGTCGCGCGCGTCACGCAGGCGGCCGCCCCGGGCCAGCCCCGCCAGAAGCAGGCGAGCCTCGGGATGATCGAGCGGTCCCTTCACCCCAGCAGGTGAATGTATTTCTGTAGCTCGCGCTGATGAATCTTCTCGAAGTCGTCGCGGATGATGTCGTCCATCTCCTCCTGGGTGCAGCGGAAGCTCAGGATCTGGAGTGCATCCTCCGGCGACTGACCGTACGCCAGGCGGCGCTTGCCCGGCTTGCTCTTCAGCGCGAAGAGATACATGAAGTGCGGATTGCTGAAACTGCTCATCGAGGTCTGCCCTACGCCTTGATCAGCGCATCGCGGTAGTTCTTGCGCTCCTGCCGGATGACCGAAAGGCCCTTGTTGACTTCGGCATCGAACTTGCCGGCCAGCAGGTCGCGGTAGAAGGCATAGTCCACGCCCACCACCTTCTCGTCGTCGGGGAAGCGGTGGTAGTTTTCCTTCGTCATGCGGCTCTTGCCTTCGGCGATGAGCTGGTTGCCCAGCGCCGAGCCGGGGTAGGGGGCGTAGAACGAGATCGAGGGCAGGATGCGCTTGGTGTACTTCACCATGCGCATGGTCTTGAAGGCGTCCTCGTGCGTCTCGCCCGGGATGCCGAGCATGATGTTCGACCAGAACACCGGCGGCTTGAGGCCCTTGCGCTCCATGTCGTCGCCGATCCGGGTGAGCAGATCGATGGCGAAGTAGTTGTCCTCCTCGGTGCATTCCTTGTTGATCAGGCGCAGGACGCGGTCGCTGCCACTCTCGAAGCCGATCGACACGGTCGTCCAGTTCGTCTCGCGCACGACGGCCTCGAACAGGTCGGGCCACTGGCGCACGGTATCGGCGCGCGCAGCCGCCCAGTAGGGCCAGCGCTTGTTGGCCTTGACCGGGTATTTCTCCACCCACTCCTTCAGCCAGGTCGGGTTCTGGAAGAACATCGAATCGTGGATGACGAATGAGCCCAACGGGCCATAGGTCTTGTCGAGGAAATTGAGCTCGTCGATCACGGCGTCGACGCTGCGCCGGCCCATGTTCGGGATGTAGCTATTTTCGTTGCAGAACACGCACTGCCACGGGCAGACCCGGCTGGTCAGGATCGTCGCGACGGCGGGTGGCCCCCAGCCGCACTCCGGCTCGAGCGGCCAGTTGAAGCCCTTCTCCAGCTTGCGGCTGTTGGGCTTGGGCCACAACGTGCGGTCGATCATCGGCCACTCGTCCATGCTCTTCGCGCCGACGCCGAGAATGACGCGCGGGAAGGTCTCGGGATGCGTGACGAGATCGACGATGACCTTCTCGCCCGGGCCCTGGCAGATCTTGTCGAAGGCGTCGATGGCGGTCATCTCATCGAGCGCAACGGTGGCGTGCATCCCGCCGGCCAGCACCAGGCCCTTCGGGTTGATCTTCTTGAAGATCATCGCCGAGCGATACGCGCTGGGGAAGGTGTAGCTGCGCACGTTCATGATGAGCATGTCGTAGCCCTTCATGCGGCGCTCGACTTCCTCCCACGACGTGCACTGGCGCGTGGAGAAGCAATCGGTATGGATGCCGGCGTTCTTGAGGATGGTGCGCAGCAGGCCGAGGCCGTGGTCCTGCCACTGCTCGTGCGGGCCGGAGGGGTTGACCAGGTCGCCCAGGTCGCCGAGGTCCAGCCACAACCGTTTGACGGTCTTGTCGGCCGCCTGCGGGGAGCTCTGTTGTTTGTCTTTCTTGAAGAGAAATGTCATCGTGCTTCAGAGGCGCCGATTGCGCGGGCTAGTGGCTGCACCCACAGCTGCCGCCGCACCCGCAGGTGCCCGCCTCATCGTCCATCTCGTTGCTGGCCGCGCCGGAACCGCAACCGCAGCTCGGCGCGGTGTTCGGGTTGTCGATCTTGAAGCCGCTCGCCATGGGCGTCTCGACATAGTCGATGCTGGCGCCGGAGAGATACATCAGGCTGGTGGGGTCGATGAAGAGCTTGACGCCGTTCTGGTCGATCACGGTGTCGTATTCACCCGGGGCGGCCTCGAAGGCCATGCCGTA
>JAIBCK010000035.1 GCA_019694215.1 Thermoflexales bacterium | reverse complement strand
CGACAGACCATTTGGTCGAGGTGGCACCGCCGTCGGGGTGACATCAGGATCATTGGGGTCTATACTGATCACGCCCAGCCAACATGCTCCTAAACGCGCAATCCCTGAGCAAGTATCACGGTCCGGTCGCAGCGTTGACCGAGGCGACCTTCACGCTCGATCCCGGCGAGATCCTAGGGGTGGTCGGGCAGCGCGGGGCGGGCAAATCCACCCTCGCGCGCCTGCTCGCGGGCGCGGAGCTCCCGACCGGCGGCGGCATTCTGGTCGACGATCAACCCGTCGTGCTGCGCAATCCGCGCCGCGCCCAGGCGCTCGGGATCGAGGTCGCCCACGAGCGGCCCTCGCTGGCCGGCAACCTCAGCGTGCTGGCCAACGTCTTCATGGGCCGCGAGGTGACGCGCCTTCCGCGCGCGGGGATGCTGCTCGATACCGGCGACATGCTCGCCCGCGCGCGCCAGATCCTGCGCGAGTTCGACTTCCCGCCCGAGCTCTTCCCGGCGCAGGCGGCGCGCCTGTCGGGCGAGCAACGTCATGTCGTCGCCCTGGCCCGCCTGCTCAGCCGCACCGCGCGCGTGCTGGTCGTCGACAGCGGGTTGGATGCGCTAACCTACGAGCGGCAGAACGCACTGTTGCGCTGTCTGCGCCAGCGCGCCGAGCAGGGTGCCGGTGTCATCCTGATCGCCGACGACCTCAAACACATCTTCTCGATCACCCAGCGCATCCTGATCCTGCATCCCGACCGTCCGACGACGCTCCGAACAACGCAGGATTCCGACCCGCGCGAGATCGTCGAGCTGATCGTGGGCTCAAACCGGCGCGACCAGATCACCCCGGTGATCTGGGCCATCGAGAACTATCACCTCGCCCAGCGCCAGGCCGAATCGCTGCGCAGCCAGCAGCGCGAGTTGCAGCTCAGCCTGGAAGCCCAGGACTCGCTCAACCGCGAGCTGATCGACCGGATGCGCAACCAGCTCGGGGCGCTGGACCGGCTGAACCTGGCGCTGCAGGACGCCCACCAGCGTCTGATGACAGAGCGTGAGACGGAGCGCAAGCGGCTGGCCCGCGAGCTGCACGACCAGGTCATCCAGGACCTGCTCAGCTACAGCTATCAGATCGAGGAGGTCGAGGACGAGAGCGACGACCTCGCCCAGCGCGCCGAGCTGCTCAAGATCCGCACCGGGCTGCGCCAGGCCATCGGCAATGTGCGCGAGATGTGCAGCGATCTGCGCCCTCCCACGATCGACCGACACGGCCTCTCGGTGGCCATCCGCTCGCTGGTGGAGAAGTGGTCGGCGCAGACGGGCATCCCGATCGACCTCGAGATCGAGGACGAGCTCGGCCGCATGCCCGAGGCCATGGAGCTCTCGGTGTATCGCATCGTGCAGGAGGGGCTGGCCAACATCAAGAAGCATGCCCGCGCCACCCGCGTGCACCTCGCCCTCAGCCGCTCCGCAACCGCCAGCCTGATGCTGCGCCTGACGGACAATGGCAAGGGGCTGGCCGGGGACATCGACCTCGCGGCGCTGTCGCAGCGCCGCAGCTTTGGCCTGCTCGGGATCAGCGAGCGCGTCTCGCTCATGCGCGGCAGTGTCAGCTTCGAGCGCCCGGCAGGGGGTGGGCTCGACCTGCGGATCGAGCTGCCCAGCCCCTACCCCTCGCTGACCGAGGTCGTCGCGCCGTCGGCCTG
Source organism: Thermoflexales bacterium (assembly GCA_019694215.1). Classification (GTDB taxonomy): domain Bacteria; phylum Chloroflexota; class Anaerolineae; order J036; family Brachytrichaceae; genus Brachythrix. The sequence continues at coordinate 31,086 of JAIBCK010000035.1, read as the reverse complement.
AGCGCCCGGGCGCGGCCGCAGCCGACGCGAGAAGATATTCAGGTCGTCGCCGTCGCTGTAGTAGTCGGGAATCACCGCGGTGCGCGCGAAGCCCTGCGAGGCATACAGCCGCCGGGCCGGCGCATACGGGTCCGTCGACGAGGTGTAGATCACCATCACCCGCCCGTTCTCGGCCAGCGCCGTCGCCACGGCCCGCCCGAGCAGCGCACCGCCGACGCCGCGCCCGCGCGCGGACGGCAGCGCGCACACCCAGAACAGATCCCAGGTGTCCTCGGTGAGCGACTCCAGCCCGAAGCAGGCGAACCCAACGCGACGGCTTTGTCCGTTGGGCAGGTCCTCCCAGGCGGTGAGAAAGCGGTAGCTGTCGCGTGTGATGGGCCGGGCGTAGGTGGTGGCGAACATCTCATCGACGGTGGCCACATCCACCGCGTGAAAGAGGCCCGAGTTCGTCAGGATGGCGCCGATTTCCTCGCGGTCCGCGGCGACGCTGTCCACCACGCGCACGGTCCCGACCGGCTGCGCGGGCGCGTCCTGGGCATGCCGCCGCAGCGCAAAGATCAGGATGCGCTCGAGCATCTGGCCATAGCTCAGGCCGGCCGCCTCCGCCGCGTGGAAGAAACCGCCGTCATCGCTGACATCGCAGTTGGCGTTGACGTCGTAGGCCAGCGGATGACCCTCGGACGTCAGGCGCAGATCGACCCGGCCGTAGTCGCGCACGCCGCAGGCGCGATACGCGGCGACCGCCACGGCCTCGATCTCGGCGGCCAGGGCGGCGCTGATGGGGGCCGGGCAGATGGCCGGGATGCGCCGATACGCCACCGACTCTGGCGTCCACTTCGCGTCAAACGTACACAGCCGATCATGAATGTCGGAGAAGGCGTCGTAGGTCATGGTAGAGATGCCCAGCACATGGGCCTCGCCATTGCCCCACACCGAGACGTTGTATTCCGGGCTGTCGAGAAACGCCTCAACCAGGATGTTGCCGCCAAAGGTGGCGGCCAGGTGCGCGGCCTGCGCGCGCGCCTCGGCATCGTTCACGACGACGGATTCGCGCGTGATGCCATACGAACAATGCTCAGCACTCGGTTTGAGGATGGCCGGATACGCGTCGAAGTCGGCCTGCTCCGGACCCTGGATCTCCCTCCAGCGCGGGGTGGGCACGCCGGCCGCGTCGAGCAGGCGCTTCGTCATGCCTTTGTACTGCGTCACATCCAGGCAGTGCGCCGAGGAGCCCGTGTAGATGTGTCCTGTCCGTTCGAGATGTTCGGCCGCGGCGGCGTAGTAGAAGGCCTGCTCCGGGGCGCCCTCGCACAGGTTGAGCACCACCCACTCGCCCGGCCGGTACGGCGCCAGCGCGCCGGCCAGGTCGTCGCGAACCTCGAGCGCATGCACGAGCCAGCCCTGCCCGCGCAGGGCCTGCTGAACGCGCGCCACCAGCGCGCGGGTGGAGGTCACCTCCCAGTCATGGCTGCGCGCATCCAGACCGTAGAGCAGGAGGACGGGCAGGCGGTTCACGGGGATCAGATCAACCCGTAGCGCTTGAGCCCCGCATCCAGGACCATGTTGACGAGGTCGGTGTGCGTCAGGCCCTCGGCCTCGGCCATCAGCGTGAGATCGCTGCGCGGGGCGATGCCCGGCAGGCCATTGATCTCCAGGATGTGCGGGTTGTAATCGGCATCCAGGCGGAAATCGACCCGCCCGTAGTCGCGGCAGCCGGTGCGCAGAAAGACCTGATGGGTGAGCGTACGGATCTCATCGCTCAGGCCGGGTCGGTAATCATCCAGCGGGGCCGGGCACTTGTTTCGATAGGCCTCGTCGTATTCGATCTTGTGCAGGCTGCCGTAGACGGCGCCGATCTCGGGCGGATAACCGCTGAAGTCCACCTCGGTGATCGGGAAGAAGTGCACGTCGTCGCCGTTCCCGGTCAGGCCGCAGGTGATGTCCAGGCCTTCGATGTAACTCTCGACCAGCGCAGGCTGTTGATAGGTGTCGATCACCCAGGCGACCCGGTCGCGCAGCTGCGCCGCCGTGCGGACGATGCTGTCGGCCTTGACGCCCATCCCGGTGCCCTCGTGCTTGGGCTTGACGAAGAGCGGATAGCGCAGGTCAACGCGCACGGGGTCATGCGGCGTGGCAAAGACCTGGAAAAGCGGCGTGGGCAGGCCGTAGTAATGCAGCACCTGCTTGGTGGTGGGCTTGTCTTGCGTGACGGCGGCGGCCAGCGGGCCGGGACCGGTATAACGGACATTGCCGATCATCTCCAGGAGGGCGGGCACCTGCGCCTCGCGGCTGTCGCCGATGAAGCCCTCGCACGTGTTCAGGCAGATGTCGGGCTTGAATTCGGCCAGCCAGGCCGGGAGGTCGAGCCCACCTTCGCGGAGCACCGCCTCATGACCGCGCGCGCGGAGCGCGGCGACATACGAAAGCCCGGTCTTCTCGGAGTCGAGATCGGCCAGGGCATCGTGGGTGACGCTGACGCGCTCGCTTGCGACGGAGGGGGCATTCTTGGCCAGGTTGACAAGGACGGCGACCTTGAAGGTCTTGCGAGATGGCATGATTGTCTGGTTCTGGGGCGCGATTGTAAGACCGGATCGCGGAAAGTCAACCGAAAGCGGCCGGCGATTGTGCTATAAACGCTGGATGGAACGCATTGACACCCTTCTCATCAATGGCATCGTCATCACGATCGACGCCAATTTCTCGCAATTTCAGAACGGCGCTGTCGCCATTTCCGGGGATCACATCGTCGCGGTCGGTGAGAGTGCCGACCTGCAGGCGCGCTACACGGCCCGCGAAACCATCGACTGCCAGGGCTGCGTGATCATGCCCGGGCTGATCAACTGCCACACCCACGTGCCAATGACCTTACTGCGCGGGTTGGCCGATGACCTGCGCCTGGACGTGTGGCTGTATGGCTACATGCTGCCCGCCGAGCGCAAGTTCGTCTCGCCCGAGTTCGTCCGCCTGGGCGCCGAGCTGGCCGCCGCCGAGATGATCCGCAGCGGCGTGACCTGCGTCAACGACATGTACTACTTCGAGGACGACATCGCCGAGGCGCTCGCCAAGGCTGGCATGCGTGCGTTGGCCAGCCAGACGGTGATGCAGTTCCCGACGCCGGACAGCCCCTCGCCCGATGACGCGCTCGAGTCGGTGACCCGCTTCATCGAGAAGTGGAAGGGCCATCCGCTGATCGTGCCGGTCATCGCCCCGCACGCGCCCTACACCTGCAGCGGATCGCTCATGCGCTCGTGCGCGGAGATCGCCGAGAAATACGACGTGCCGCTGCACATTCACATCAGCGAGACCGAGCAGGAAGTCATCGACTGCCGCCGCGACCATGGCATGCCGGTCGTCAACTGGATCAAGAAGAACGGCGTGCTCGAAGCCAAGGTCATCTGCGCGCACTGCGTGTGGATCGACGCCGGTGAGATGCGCACGCTCAAGAACGCCGGCGCCACGATCAGCCACAACCCCGCCGCCAACCTCAAGCTGGCCAGCGGGATCGCCAACGTCGACCAGATGCTGGAGATCGGCGTCACCGTCGGCATCGGCACAGATGGCCCCGCCAGCAACAACGACCTCGATCATTTCGAGGAGATGCGCCTGGTCGCCCTGCTGGCCAAGGGCAGCACCCGCAACCCGGTCAGCGTGCCGGCCCGCACCGCGGTGCGCATGGCCACGCTCGGCGGCGCCGAAACCTGCCACATCGGCGCGCTGACGGGCTCGCTGGAAGTGGGCAAGCGCGCTGACCTGATCGTCGTCGACCTGCGCCGCCTGCACAACGCCCCGTTGTATGCCGGCCCGGCCAACCCCGATGCGATCTACACCCAGCTCGTCTACGCGACCAAGGCCGCCGATGTGCGCGATGTCATCATCAACGGCAAGCCGGTCATGCGCGACCGCGCGCTGCTCACGCTGAACGAGGAGCGCATCCGCAATGAAGCGAACGCCATGGGCCAGCGCATCGCCACCTTCCTCGGCGAGCGCGAGGGGGATGTGCTGCGCAAGCTGGCGGCCATCGGCGGCGTGCAGCAGGAGGAGAGCTTCGAGGTGCAGGTCAAGGCCCGGGTGAACGACCCGGCCACGATCATCGCCGCGCTCAAGGGCAGCGACTTCACGGTCGTCCGGCATGTGCACTACCGGCAGTACGACACCTACTTCTTCTTTGCGGATGATGACAGCCGCCTGCGCTACCGCGAGGACGAGCGCATCGACGAGGCCGGCAAGCCGATCAGCAACCGCTATCGTCTGACGCTGGTGGGCAGCGAGAAGGACCGCGAGTTCTCGCACTCGATCCTGCTCTCGCGCTCGCGCTTCATCTCGTCGGCCGACCGCAGCCTGCGCTTCTACCGCGAGTACTTCAAGCCGGAGCGAGAGGTTTCGGTGGAGAAGGACCGCCTGCGCTGGGAGATGATCTTCCAGGACGAGGAGCTCTTCCTCAACCTCGATCAGATGGTCAGCCCGAAGCAGGAGGGCTACTACCTCGAGCTCAAGAGCCGCACCTGGAGCCGCCGCGACGCCGAGCGCAAGGCGCAGGTGATCTCGGACGCGCTGGCCCGCCTGGGCATCAGCGATGCGCAGGTGGTGCGCGAGGAATACGTCGACATCGCCGCGAAGAAGTAGGCTGCGACCGTTGTGCCGATCGGCGCAAATTCAAGGGCGCATCCGAATTGGATGCGCCCTTTGTCTTTCATCAACCATCGGGCGGACGCGACGCTGGCCGGGAACGACAGCCTGAAGGCGTGAAGCGCGCAGGCACCTCGGTGCGGGCAAGCGCAATCCCGTCAGGGCCGCTTCCAAAGGGGGTGTTCTTCGACCCGCGCACCGTCCGTCAGCCGAAAGGGCGGGCTGCCATCGAGGCGCGCCACCCAGAGATCGATCTGGCCGCGGGCCGCCTTCGCCACATACACCAGCGCCCGCCCCCTCGGATCCAACGCAAGGAAGGTGTCGCGCGTTGCGAGCACAGTACTTTCGCCCGTTTGGGGATCGATCCGCTCGACGAGATCTCCGCCCTCAAATGAACGATGCACCTGACACCGCGCAGAAGATCCAATGTAAACACGGGCCGTTTGCATTGGCGCCCGATCAGCGATCCGATCCCGGATCACGTAGAGCCCTGCGCTGCTTCATCCTTCTGTTGCCGGCGCAGGCCCCGGCACGCGCACGGGACTGGTCGTCAAAACGTCCCGCTGGCGGCCTGATGAAAGAAGCGCCGGAAGGCGTGGGTCTCCTCGAGCAAATACGCCAGCCGGCCGCGGGCCACGCCGGCATCCCGCCCGAGCACGACGTCAAACGCACAGCGCAGCGTCTCGATCCGCTGCCCGATGCGGGCGGCCATGCGCGCCAGCACCTGCGCGTCATCGACATCGTCACCGCGTGCCCGGGCGGTCTCCAGCAGCCCGCGGGCCTGACGCAGCACGCGCTCGATCCCATCCGCGCGCGCATCCGGCGGCGCGGTCGCCAGCGCCACGCGCTGCGGCGCCACCACCGCCAGGACATGCTCCCACTCGGCCAACCCGGGCGGGGCCTCCAACACCAACAGCGCGGGCTGCGCGGTGAGCGGACGCGGCAGGGCCGGCAACCCCGGCCACGCGCCGAGCGCAAACACGCGTTCCCGCCCCTGTGCGTCCAGAAAGGCTTCGACGGCGGCCTCGCGGTCGGCGCGCCCGCGCAGGTCCAACACCGCGCGCTGCCCGGTCACCGCCGCGCGGGCCGGCGCCCCCGTGGGTGCGGCGGCCGGGGTTGCCTCCGCAAAACGCTCCAACTGAAGCTGCGGCCGCTCCTGGCCACGATACACATTGCGGCGTGCCGTGAAGACGGCGGCGCAGGGGCCGGCAATCACGCTCTGCCCCGCGCTGCGCCACCACACCAGCTCGCGCTGCTCACCGGCCGCATCGCGCAGCCACACGCGCTGATGGCGGCCATCCCGCCCCAGCAGCTCGATCCGGGCGACCTCGACCGGCGCGCTGCGCAGCATCGGGCGCGGGTTGCCCGGTCCAAAGGGCGCCAAACGCTCCAATTCCATCACCAGCGCCAGCCCGGCCTCGCGCAAGGGGATGTCAAACGCCTCGTCGGCGTCACCAGACGCGGCGGCAACGCCGGGGGCGGCGCGCAGCCAGGCATCGATGCCCACCCGGAAGGCGGCGATGTTCTGGCTGGGGATGGCGAACCCGGCCGCGAGCGGATGGCCCCCGCCGCCGGCAATCAGTTCGCCCTGGGCCAAGATCGCGGCGTTGATGTCGATGCCGGACACGCTGCGAGCCGATCCGCGCGCCAGCGCCGGGGGGCCGGCCTCATCGGCGGCGATCAGCATGGCGGGCTTGCCCAGCCGCTCGGCATAGCCGGATGCCACCACGCCCAGCACGCTGGGATGCCACTCGGCCGAAGCCATGACCAGCGCGCGCCCCTCCAGCCATTCGGGGTGCTGGCCAAGCAGCCGCGCCGCGCTCTCCTCCACCGCGCGCTGCAACTCGCGGCGGCGCAGGTTGAGGGCCTCGATCGATTCGGCCAACGGTTTTGCTTCAGCGTCGGTCGCGGCGATGAGCAGCTGCACCGAGCGCTCGGCGGTGTCCAGGCGGCCGGCCGCGTTCAGGCGCGGGCCGAGCTGAAAGCCGATCTCATCCGCCGTGACCTGGCCGGCCGTGAGGCCGGCGGTGCGGAGCAGCGCGCGGATGCCCGGCCGGGGCGCCTCGCGCAGGCGGCGCAGCCCGCGCTGCAGCAGGTGGCGCGTATCGGCGGCCTGGTGGGCGACATCGGCGACGATGCCCAGCGCGACCAGATCGAGCAGCGGATCGGGATCAAAGCCCGGATCGATTGCCTGGCCCAGCGCCTGAATCAGCTTCCACGCCACGCCCACGCCGGGCAGCTGGCCCAACGGATGATCCTCGGGCAAACGCTTCGGGTTGACGACGGCGGAGACATCGTCGGGCAGGAGGACGGCCCCGGCCGCGTCGCGGGCCAGATCGTGGTGGTCGGTGATGATGACGTCCAGGCCCAGCGCGCGCGCCGCTGCGATCTCGGCGAAATCGGTCACGCCGCAGTCGCAGGTGAGCAGCACCCGCACGCCGTCAGCCTGCGCGCGCTGCAGGCCCTCCCGGTTCAGGCCGTGGCTGTGCGTCAGCCGGTTGGGGATGCTGTAGTCGACCACGACGCCCAACGCACGCAAACCCACCACGAGCGTGCTGGTCGCGGTCTGGCCGTCCACATCGAAATCACCCCATACCCGCACCCGCTCGCCGTGCGCGCGGGCCGCGCTCAGCCGGGCGACGGCCTCGGCCATGCCGGGCAGCTCGCCGGGCGGGCGGGGCGCATAACGCTCCGGGTCGAGGAAGGCGCGCGCGCGGTCGAGGTCGCGGAAGCCCCGCGCCCACAGCACATCGGCGACGATGGGGTGCCCGCCAATGGCGGCGGCGAAATCAGCAGGAGCCGCCATGCGTCAGGTCGGAAGGCGCGCACGCCGATGCTGCCGGTCGGCGGCCACGCTGGCCGAAAGGTGCGGTCCACCGCTGCGTGTGCAAAGGGCTTCCCGGCGCATGGCGGTGATCGCGTTCATGGCGCGGTATTGTAGTAGGGGCCGCGCCCCGCGCCCCGGGCAGGTCCGGCGAGCGCCGCCCGCGGGCAGGCACCTCCCCTGCGCCGCGCCCAGCCGCCAACCCGTCCACTGGGTTTGTAAATCGGTTCACGAGTCTTTGTCACTCACGGCGGTGTGCCAGGGGAAACTGCGGACCGGGCCCACCTTGACAGCGTCTCCCGTGCTCCTACAATCGTGATATCTGAAATATCAGATATCACGGCTGGTGGGCGCGAACGCCGTCACGACGGAGCGTGTCCCGTCAGGCCAGATCGCCCCAAAAGGAGGAAGCCATGTCCAAACGATCGCGTCCCAACCTGATCTCCCGCCGCCGTTTCATCAAGATCGGCGGAACCGGCGCGGTGGCGGTGCTCGCCGCCAGCTGCGTGCCCGCGACCCCTGCCGCGCCCGCTGCGCCCACCGCGGCACCCGCTGTCAAGCCCACGGCGGCGCCGGCCGCATCCGGGGCCGGCAAGCCCGGCGGGCAGATTCGCTATGCCATGAACAACGAGCCGGACTCGCTCGATCCGGCCAAGACCGCCCAGGCCTCAGCCTTCAACGTGATGATGAACCTGTATGACACGTTGATCTGGCAGGACCCGGGCGACCTGCAGTACAAGGCCGGCCTGGCCGAGTCCTGGCAGAGCTCCGCCGACGGGCTGACGCACACCTTCAAGCTGCGCAAGGGCGTCAAGTTCCATGACGGCACGCCCTTCAACGCGGAGGCGGTGAAGTTTAACTTTGATCGCTATGCGGATCCGGCCACCAAGAGCCCGAGCTCGACCGCCAAGCTCGGCCCGTATGCTGGGACCCGCGTCGTCGACGAGTTCACGGCGGAGGTCACCCTCAAGACGCAATATGCCGCCTTCTACGACTCGCTCGCCCAGACCTGGCTGTCGATGGCCTCGCCGACGGCGGTCAAGAAGTTTGGCGACGACTTTGGCCGCAACCCGGTCGGCACCGGCCCCATGGTCTTCAAGGAGTGGGTGGCCAAGGATCGCATCGTCGTCGTCCGCAACGCCGACTACGCCTGGGGCCCCGCGTTCTGGAACCACACCGGGCCGGCCTATCTCGAACAGATCACCTTTGTCGGCATCTCCGAGAACGGCGCCCGCCTCACCGCCTTCGAGAGCGGCGAGCTGCAGGTGATGGAGACCGTGCCTGAAGGCGACTTCGACCGGCTCAAGAAGTCGGGCAAATATCAGATGGTCGTCGCGCGCACCCCGGGGTCGCCGATGAGCATCTACATGAACACCGAGAAGGCGCCCTTCAACGACATCAATGTCCGCAAGGCCATCCTGCACGGCCTGAACCGGCAGGAGCTCATCAACGCCGCCTTCTTCGGGCTGTACTCCGCCGCCGACACGCCCATCGCCGACAACACCCTGCATCACGCCAAGAAGGGCGTGGGCATGTATCCCTACGACATGGAGAAGGCCAAGAAGCTGCTCGACGACGCGGGTTGGAAGGCGGGGCCCGACGGCGTGCGGGTGAAGGACGGGCAGAAGCTGGTCATCGACTTCGTCGACCTGACCACCTACGAGCCCAAGGTCGTCGCCACGCAGGCGCTGCTCAAGCCACTCGGCATCACGGTCAATGTCAAGGTATTTGACCAGGCCACGCGCGTGTCGATGGGTCACAAGGGCGAGGGCAACATGTTCTCGACCGCGCTCATCGACAGCGATCCCGGCGCCATCCAGCTGGTCTTCCACTCGCGCAACCTGGGCGGCTTCGACTGGTCGCGGATCAAGGACGCCGATCTCGACAAGCTGCTCGACGACCAGGCCAAGGAGCCCGATGCCGCCAAGCGCGCCGCCCTGCTCGAACAGGTGGTGATGAAGATCATGGAGAACGCGTGGGTGTACCCCATCTACAACTTCGCCCGCCTGTTCGGCGTGAGCCCGAAGGTGAAGGGCTTCCGCACCCATCCGCTCGGCAGCTACCCGTATCTCTACGAAGTCTCGCTGGAATAGCGCGTGGGGACGTACATCCTGAAGCGGCTGCTCGCCACCATCCCGATCCTGATCGGGATCTCGGCGCTGGTCTTCTTCAGCCTGAAGCTCGTTCCGGGCGATCCGCTGACCGCCATCGTCGGCGATGGGGTCATCAGCCAGGAACAGGCGGCGCAGCTGCGCGCGCAGTACGGGCTCGATGACCCGCTGCACGTTCAGTACTTCCGCTTTGTGGAGCGGGCGATCCAGGGCGACCTGGGTCGCTCGCTCCAGTTCAAGCGCCCCGTCGTCGATGAGATCCGCTCGCAGTTGCCGGCGACCCTCCAGCTCACGCTGGCGGCCATGGTCGTCGCGCTGACGGTCGGGTTGAGCCTGGGCATCGTGGCCGCCCTGCGCCCGGGCACCTGGCTGGATTCGGGCGCGATGGCGCTGGCGCTGGCCGGGGTCTCCTTCCCGTCCTTCTGGGTCGGGTTGAACCTGCTGCTGATCTTCTCGCTGGCGCTGGGCTGGCTGCCCGCCACCGGGACGGAGGGCTTTGAACGTTTGATCATGCCGGCCGGCACGCTGGGCTTTGGCGCGGCCGCCATCATCGCCCGGCTCACCCGCAGCTCGCTGCTCGAAGTCCTACGACAACAATTCATCACCACGGCGCGCGCCAAGGGCCTCGGCTTTGCCCGCGTCGTGCTGCGGCACGCGCTGCGCAACGCCATCATCCCCGTCGTCACCATCGTGGGGCTGCAGTTCGGCAACCTGCTCGCCGGCGCGGTGGTGGTCGAGACGGTGTTCTCGCGCCAGGGCATCGGGCGCCTGCTGGTGACCGCCATCCTGGGGCGCGACTTCCCGCTGGTGCAGGGCGTCGTCCTGTTCGTGGCCTGCGTGTATGTCGGCGTGAACCTGCTGGTCGACATCTCGTATGCGCTGATCGACCCGAGGATCCGCTATGCGTAGGGAGGCCGCGATGCCGGCCGGCCCCTCGGTGCTGCGGCGCATCCTGCGCAACCGCAGCGCCACCTTCGGCGGAACGCTGCTGGCCATCATCGTGCTGGCGGCGCTGATCGGCCTGCGCTTCACGCCCTACGACCCCGTCCTCATGGATGTGCCAAACCGGCTGGCCGAGCCCGGCGCGCAGCATGTGCTGGGGAGCGATCACTACGGGCGCGACATCTTCAGCCGCATCCTGAACGGCGCACACCTGTCGTTGCTCATCGGCGCGGTCTCGGTGTTGTTGGCTGTGACGGGCGGACTGCTGCTCGGGCTTTCGGCCGGTTTTGCCGGCGGCTGGGTGGACTTTCTGGTCATGCGGCTGATTGACCTGATGCTGGCGTTTCCGTCGGTGCTGCTGGCGCTGGGCATCGTCGCGATTGCCGGCCCGAGCCTGTTCAACGTCATGCTGGCGGTGGGCATCGCGTCCATCCCCACCTACACACGCATGGTGCGCGCCTCGGTGCTCACGGTGCGGGGCCTGCCTTACATCGAGGCCTCGCGCGCGCTGGGCAGCTCGCCGCTCCGCACGATCGGCCGCCACGTCGTGCCGAATATCCTGGCGCCGCTCATCGTGCTGGCCACGCTCGGCACCGCGGGCGCGATCCTGACCGGGGCGGCGCTGTCCTTCCTCGGGCTCGGGGCGCAACCGCCGACGCCGGAGTGGGGGGCGATGTTGAGCGAAGCCCGCAACTACATGCGCCTGGGCTGGTGGCTGACCGTCTTTCCGGGGCTGGCCATCGGCGTGACCGTGCTGGCCCTGAATCAGCTCGGCGACGGGCTGCGCGACCTGCTGGACCCGTATCTTCGCAACACGGTATAGGTGTTGCAGGGAAGGAGTGACTGTGCGCGCGATTGTCAGCGATCCCCATCAACCCCACCGCATCGCCTTTGCCGATGTCGCCGAGCCCACGCCTTCCCGCGATGAGGCGCTCGTTGCAGCGCGCGCGGTCTCGCTCAACCGTGGCAACTTCCGCCGTTTGACATGGGAGGGGGCCGGTTGGCGGCCGGGCTACGACGTCGCCGGCATCGTGCTGCGGGCCGCGGCGGATGGCAGCGGGCCGCCGGAGGGCGCGCGCGTGGCCGGGTTGGTGCCCGAAGGCGCGTGGGCGGAGCGCGTCGCCGTGCCCACCCGTCGCCTGGCCGTCATCCCGGAGGGCGTCTCCGACGCCGCGGCCGCGGCGCTGCCGGCCGCAGGGTTGACCTGCATCGTTGCGCTGGCCCGGGGTGGGCCGCTGCTGGGCACGCGCGTGCCGGTGACCGCGGCGGCGGGCGGGGTCGGGCGCATCGCCATTCAGCTCGCCCGTCTGGGCGGCGCCCACGTGACCGCCCAGGTCGGCAGGCCCGAGCGCGCGGCGGGGCTGGGGGCGCTCGGGGCCGCCGAGGTCGTGCTCAGCGTGGACGCGGCCACGGGGCTGTTTGACCTGGCGATCGAGTCCATCGGCGGGGCGGTCCTGGCGCAGACGCTGGCGAAGATGGCCCCCGGTGGGACGGCGGTGTCGCTGGGCGCCTCCTCGGATGAATTCACCACGTTTGACGTTCTGGCCCTGGTCCGGCGGGGGGCGATCACCCTCTACGCGATCAGCCTGTTTCAGGAGATGGAGCGTCAGGGGGTCGGGGCGCGCGCGCTGGGCGACCTGCTCGCGTTGGTCGCAGCGGGGAAGCTGGACCCACAGATCGGCTTGCAGGGCAGCTGGCGCGAGATGGGGCCGATGCTGGCAGCGCTGGGGGCTCGCCAGGTGGCAGGCAAGGCCGTGGCCGTCATCGATTCCGGAGGGGAGGCATGACCAACGCAGTGATTCAAGATGCGGCCGCGCTGGCCGCCGCAACCGGCCCTGCTCTGCGTGGCCGCGATCCGGGCCCGGCGCTGGCGCGCCTGGACGCCGCCCGCGAAACGCTGGAAGCGGCGCTGGCCGAGACGCTGACCCGCAACTGCCCGGCCGAGGGCGTGGCCATCGCGGCTGAAATATGGCCGTGGTGGCTCAGCCGCGGGCGGCTCGCGGACGGCGCGGCCTGGCTGAAGCGGCTGCTGGACGCGCCGGGGGCGCAGGCACCCACCGCGGATCGGGCGCGAGCGTTGGCCGGGGCCGGCAACCTGGCCTTCCACCGCGGCGATGCGGATGCCTCCGAGCGCGTCCTGCGCGAGTGCCTGGCCATCGGCGAGGCGCTTGGCGCGGCGCAGATCGTGGCGGAGGCGCGCGGCGGGCTGTCGCGGGTGGCCATGTCGCGCAACGACGCGGCCGGGATGCGCGAGCACAGCGCCGTGGCGCTGGAGGCCGCGCGCGCCTCGGGGTATGAGACGGGCGAGGCCATCGCGCTGCATCACCTTGCGCATGCCGCGGTCATGGACGGCGACCTGCCCGAGGCCGAACGCCGCTATGCCGCCAACATCGCCGTGTATCGCGGGATGGGCCGGCGCGAGCTGGTGGTCTCCGAGCTGCACAACCTTGGCCACGTCGCCTGTCTGCGCGGCGACATCGCCCGCGCCCGCGCACTCTTTGTCGAGAGCCTCGAGACGGCCGGGAACAGCGGGGATGCCATCACCCCCTACAACATCATCGGGCTGGGGCGGGTCGCCGCTGCGCTTGGGCGCCCGGCCGAAGCGCTCACGCTCCTGGCGGCCGGGACCGCCATCCTGCGCGGACAGGGAAAGGCCGTTGTGCCTTTGCTGCGCCCGGCGGTCGAAGCGGCCCTGACCGGGACGCGCGCGACGCTGGATGCGGAAACGCGCGCCGCCGCCGATGCAGCCGGGGAGGCGCTGGGGATCGAGGAGGCCATCGCTGCGGCGATCGCCGTGAGGGTCTAGCCGATAGAATTCCCGGCAGCACCATGTCCGACATCACTGCGATCACCCCCACCCAGCGCCCCGACGATCCCGACATGATCGTTTCACGCTCCAACATCCGCGATGCGGTGTATGCGTTGTTGCGCCGACGGATTCTCAGCCGTGAATACCCGCCCGGCTTCCGCTTCGACCTGCGCGACATCTCCGTCCAGATGGGCGTCAGCCAGACTCCGATCCGGGAGGCCGTCCAACGCTTGGAAATGGAGGGGCTGATCAACATCGTCCCGCGCCGGGGCACCTTTGTCGCCACCTTCGAAACGCTGGAGATGGCGGAGACCTACGATGTGCGGCTTGCGCTCGAACGGTGTGCGGCGCCGCGTGCCGCCGCGAACGTCACCAATGCCGACATCAAGACCCTGCGATCACTGCTCGAACGGATGGCCGCCCTGCTTCGCACGCCGGACCCCGCCGCCAACCTGCTCGAGTATGTCGGCCTGGACTTTGATTTTCATTGCCGCATCGTGGCCCTGGCCCGCAACCGCCGGCTAAACGAGGTCTACGCCCAGGTCGCGGGGCCGCTGCAACTGGCCCGGGTGCTGAGCCGCCTCAGCCCCGATGCCTTTATTCAATTCACCGAGCCCGAACACGCCGCCATCCTCGCGGCGCTCGAAGCACGCGACGGGGCGGCGCTGGCCAGCGCCTGCACCGCGCACGTCGAGCGCGCCCGCGACCGTCTGTCGGCGTGGTTTGCCGCAAATTCAAGATGATCCGAATTGGCCTGGTCGATGTCGACACCACCCACCCCGGCTTCTTTGTCCCGCTGCTGCATCAGTCGCCGGACCTGCGCGTGACCGCGCTCCACGACGGGGGCGCCGTTCAGACGGCCGAGTATGTCGCCGGCTTCGCGCGCGAACACGGCATCCCACAGGTGTGCGACAGCCTGGACGAGCTGGTGGCTTCGGTCGATGCCGGCCTCGTGCTGAGCCAGAACTGGGACCTGCACCTCGAACGCGCGCGGCCCTTCCTGGAAGCGGGCAAACCCGTCTTCATCGACAAGCCCATCGCCGGCCGGCTGGCCGATCTCGAGGCGCTTCAGGCGCTGGCGGCCCGGACCGGGACGCCGGTCGCGGGCGGCTCGACGATGCGGTACGCGGAGGAGCTCGTGACGTTGCGCGAGAAGGTCGCCGGGCTGGGCGGTGCCGTCTCGGCCTGGGCGTCCGGGCCGGGCGATCTGCTCAACTACGGCACCCACATCCTGGAGATGGTCCTGGCGTTCTTTGGCCCGCAGGCGGAGGCGGTCACCCACGTCGGCGGCAAACGCTCGCTGCTCTTCCATTTGGAGCTGCGCGATGGCCCGCCGGTGCTCGTCCAGTTCGGCAGTGGCAAGGTCATGGCGGGCAACGGCTGCGTGCTGGTGGTGACGACGGGAACGAGCGTCGAGGTCGTTCAGCCGCCCAACGGTTGGACGATGCGCAACGCGGCGTTTGCGGCGCTCGGTCGCTTCTTCCGCGAAGGCGTCGCGCCGGCGCCGCTGGCCGATCTGCTCCAGTCCGCGCGGGTGTGCCTGGCCGCGGCCGAGGCGCGACGGACCGGCCGCCGCGTGGCGCTGAGCGAGCTCCCATCCGGGGCGGGGTTTGACGGCGCGGCCTACACCCGTGATTTCGCGCGCCTGGGCGCCTGGCAGAAGGACGGGCTCGACGCGCGCGCCGTATACAACGTAAATCTCTGACATGCGGCGCTGGCCGCGAAGCCCGACTCGAGGAGCGAAGACATGAACCCCGAACACTGGCTCTCCCGCCTCGTCCGCATCCCCAGCGTCACGCCGCCGCACGCCGGCCCGCGGGCCGGGACCCCGGGCGAGGCCCGCATTGCCGCCGAGCTGGCGGCGTGGTTTGCCGGGCTCGGTGCCGAGGTCGTGAGCGAGGACGCCCATCCCGGCCGCCCCAACGTGTATGGCATCTGGCGCAATCCCGACAGCGATCGCTGGGTGGCCCTCGATGTCCACACCGACACGGTCGGCGTCGAACAGATGCCCGGCGACCCGTTTAGCGGCGAGCACCGCGATGGCAGGGTGTGGGGGCGTGGCGCGGTCGACAACAAGGCCTCGCTGGCTGCGGCGCTGTCCGTGCTCGAAGCGCTGCACGATGCGCAGCGTCGCCCGGGACCCAACGTGATCGTGGCGGCGGTCGCGGATGAGGAAATGACGCTATGCGGCGCGTATGTCTTCGAGGCCTGGCTGCGCCGGCGCGGGATGCGGATGGATGAGCTGCTCGTCGCCGAGCCCACCCTGTGCGCGCCGTGTTTCGGGCACATGGGCAGCGCGCGCATCGAGTTCACCGTGCAGGGTGTGTCGACACACACCTCGCAGCCACACCTGGGCAGGAACGCCATCGTCGGCGCGGCGCGCATCGCCATGGCCATGCAGGCTGAGCACGAACGCCTGCAGACGGTTGCGCCGACGCCGGTTGGGCGTGGGCAGCTCTCGGCCGTCCACGTGTCCGGCGGTCGCGCGCCCAACATCGTCCCCGACGTGGCCACCCTCATGGTGAACCGTCGCCTCACGACCGATGAGGACGAGACCGTCACGCTCACGGCGCTGGCGGCGCTTGGGGAAAACGCCGCCGGCCTGCCAACCGAGTCCGTCATCCACAAGCCCATGTCGGCGTTCCTGCAGGATGAGCAATCCGGGACGATCCGCCGCTTCAGCGCGTGGTCGGGAATGGCCCCGGTGACGGTGCCGTATTGCAGCGATGCCTCGGCGTATTCGAGCGCCACGACGGCCAACATCCTGGTCATGGGTCCCGGGTCCATCGACCAGGCGCACGGTGCCGAGGAATGGGTGGCGATCGACGAGGTGCGGAAGATGGCCGAGGTGTATCGGCGCTGGTGGGCCTGAGGCGACGGACGTCGCCAGGAAAATGGTTTCTCCGTTGTGCGATTCGCAGCCGAATCGCCGGGCGCGTGCTGCGGCGTCAGGCCAAAGTGAGCAGGGCCTGCCCCTGTTCAACCGCCTGACGGGGCGTGACCTTGATCGCGGTCACGGTGCCGTCGCGGGGGGCCTTGAGCTCGTTCTCCATCTTCATGGATTCGAGCACGATCAGAACCTGGCCCTTCTTCACGACATCGCCGTCCTTGACCGGAATGGCGACGATCAGGCCGGGCATGGGCGACTTGATCGTGAGTTCGCCGCTGGTGGGGGTGAAGGCACCCCCCGCTTCGGCCAGCCGCTTGGCCCGCTCGTCGACGACCTTGACGTGATACAGGGTGCCCGCGATCAGAACGCGGTATTCGCCCTCGCCCTGCTCGACCAACGCCTCGAAGGACTTGTTGTCGACCAGCACGGAATACAACCCGCCGTTGTCGATCGACTGAAAGTCCAGGGCCCGTGGCTGCCCATTCACGTTGATCGAGCCCGCTTCGTTGATGTCAATCGTGAAGGACTTTTCGCCGACGGCGGTCACATACTTCATGGGGGGCTATTGTATGGCGATGCGGCCCGGCCGCGATCAGCGAAAGGTCAGCGGCAGCCAGGACGCCGGCCGGCAGGTCCCGTTGCCGAACTCGGATGTGCCCAGCGGAATCACCGCGACGGCATCGACCAGCAGGGTGTAGCAGCTGTATTGCCGCGCCACGGGATCGGGGTCGGTGATCGACCAGACGCCGGCGCTGTCAGTGGTGTCTGAACCGACATACTGCGCGCCCTCGCCATAGCCGCTCGGATCGGGGGCGGCGCGATACAGCTGCACGCTGGTCACAATAAAGAAGGCCGTCCCGGTGGAGGTCCCCGTGATCACGCCCGTGGCGCGATTGACCGAGTTGATGGTCCCGGTGGGGGGATTGGGCGTGTTCGTCCCGATCGTGTCGGCCATCTTGTCGATGCCCAACCCACCGTTGTCGCGCACGGCGAGATGGCTCCAGAAGTTCAGCGTGGCCCCCGTGTTGGCGCGGATGCCCGAGCCCGCGTTGCCGGCGATGGTCGTTGCGGTGATGGTGTTCAGCGTCGCCGTGATCAGGTTGAAGCCATTCGCGCCGTTGCTGCTGACGCTGCCCCCGATGAAGGAGTTGTTTGTCGTGCCGGTCATCACGCGCACGCCATCACCGCCATTGAAGGTGATCTGGTTGCCCGTCCAGGTGTTGGTCGTGGTGTTGCGCAGGGAGATGCCCGTGCTGGTATTGACCAGCGTGGTGCTGAGGCCGATGATGTTGCTGAGGGCGTTGATCCGATTTGCGCCGGAGACGACGATGCCGCTGCCGTTTCCGGCGATGACATTGAAGTAGTTGGGGGCCACTGCGCCCAACGTAGTGTTGTAGGCGCCGTTGTCCAGCTGTACGCCGATGATGTTGAGCGGCGCGCCGGGGCTGGTCGCGCTGCGGCCGATGTCGTTGCCCAGCAGGGTGTTGTTGTTCGCGCCGTTGCTGATCTGAACGCCGACGCTGTTGCCACCGATGACATTCCCACCCCGCCCCAGTGCGTAGACACCGCCGCGCAGGTTGCCGATGGTGTTTTGATACGCGCCATCGGTCACGAGGATACCGGCGTTGGCATTGTTTGGCGTCGAGGCGGGATAGCCCGTGTAGTTGCCGATGG
Source organism: Thermoflexales bacterium (assembly GCA_019694215.1). Lineage (GTDB taxonomy): Bacteria > Chloroflexota > Anaerolineae > J036 > Brachytrichaceae > Brachythrix. The sequence continues at coordinate 13,210 of JAIBCK010000035.1, read as the reverse complement.
TGTTGCCCAGCACGTCGGTGCTGTTGGCCGTGCCGCTGATGACGATGCCATTGCGGCCATTCCCGCCGATCCGGTTTCCGTCGACGGTATTGCGGTCGAGATAGCGCCCGCCCACGCTGGTGGACGAGGCGTTGTAGATGGCGATGCCATTCCGCCCGTTGCCCACGACGGTGTTGTTGACGATGACCGTGCCGTTCGCGCCGGTGATCTCGATGCCGTTTCCGAGGCTGTATGCGACCGTTGTGCTGGTGATTTCGTTGCGGAAGGAGCCGTTGTTGATGAGGATGCCGACGTTGTTCGGCCAGCCATAGACATAGCCATAGCCGAGGCTGGTGGAGGGGCCGATGATGTTCCCGCCGCTGGCATTGACGAGGATCCCGGCGCCGGTAGAACAGGCGATGCGCGAGTACTGGATCCGGTTGCCGGTTGCGCCGGATGTCAGCCGGATGCCAGTCTGGTTGGGATGGCAGGTCTCACTTGCCGACGACTTGAACCCGATCGTCGCTGAGTCGATCACGTTGTTGCCGCCACTGAGGATGTGAATGCCGCTGCCCGCGCTGGAATACGCCTTGGTGTACTCCAGCAGGTTGGCATCGCCCAGGATGCGGAAGCCATCCCCGGGGCTGTTCTGCACCTGAAGCCCCCACACCGCATTCGAGTCGCTGGTGATCGAGAGCGCCGCTGAGCCCGCGACCAGACCGCCCGCTTCCAGGATGACGCACGGGTGGGCGTTGTAGCAGCTGTTGAGCGTCATCGGCGCGGAGTCGCTGATCGCCGGCAGCGGTGCCAGCAGGGTGATCGTATACGCGGAGGCGAAATTGATGGTGTCATCAAAGCCGGCGCCGCAGCCTCCGATGATCATCCCGCCGCTGAAGATGCAGCCGCCCAGCTGGGCCTGCTCAGCAGCCGAGAAGCTTCCGGTGAGCGACCCATTGGCGACGGCAAGGGCCTCCCGCAGCGTAAGGTTGTTGTCGAGCACGTTCGAGTCCGCGGCCGAGTTAACGACAAAGGTCCCACTCCGCGGGGCTTCCGGCGCCTTGCTGGATGCGGAGTGCGCGGCGGCGCTGCCGAGAAGCGCGCCACACAAGACGACGCTGAAGGTGACGCGGGAGAAAAGGGCCGTGATCGTCATGGCGCCGGATTGTAGGGCCGCAGGGGAAAAGCGGGGGCGTTTGCTGGGGACAGGCGGCGAAGCCGCCTGTCCCCAGCAAACGCCGACCGAGGACGGACGACCGAGGACCGAAGCAGGTACCGATAGGCTTTGTGCGAGTTGACTAGCCCTGTCCGTACCCGCTTCGGTCGTCCGTCCTCGGTCGGCGGTCTGCGTTCGGCCGTTCGCCAGCCGTCAGCAACATCATCGCCGACGCCACCCCCAACCCGGCGCCCAACTGAAAGAGCCCTGCCGCGCCATGGTCGCGGTAAATCAGCCCGGCCGGCGAGGTGAAGGCGAGCGTCGGCGCGCTCGACAGCGCGGTGCCAAACAGGCTCTGGGCCGTGGCGTTCATCCCGCGCGGGGCCAGGCGCTGCGCCTCGATCACCCCGGCGGTCCAGAACAGTCCGTAGCCCGCCCCGCGGAACGCCTGCGTCGCCGCCCCGAGCCAGGGATTGTGCGTCACGCTCTGAGCCAGTCCGCATGCCGCATACACCAGCGATGAGGCCGCCAGCACGCGACGCGCGGTGAAGCGACGGATCAGCCGCGCGGTGAAGGCCATCACCGGGATCTCGGCCAGCGCGCCGATGGCAAACGCCGCGCCCACCACCTGCCCATCCCCATGAATCTCGCCCAGCCAGGTGGTGACGAACCCGGTCGTGGCCACGATGCACAGCCCGAGCAGGAGCACGCCGAGCAGAAACACCAGCCAGGCCCGCTCACGCAGCAATCCGCGCAGGCCCTGGCGCAGGTCGGGGTGCGCGAGCGTGCCCACCGGCAGCCGCGTCGTCACCCACACGGCCGGCGCGCCCAGCAGCAGCACGGCCGGGAAGATCGCGCGCACACCCACCGCGGTGACGATGGCGCCCATCATCAGGTTTGAGAGCGCCCAGCCGAGCGACCCCCACAGCCGCTGCGCGCCATAGCGCTCGCGCCGTTCGCCCAGCGCCAGCACCACGCCGCTGTCGGCGAGCGGGCCGACCGGCGCCGCGAAGAAGGCGTTGATGGGCATGATGAGCAGCAGCCCCTCGAAGCTGTGCACCTGGCCGATGACGAAGAGCATCCCGAGGTGCAGCGAGAAGCACAACGGTAAGAGCACACGCCTCAAACGGAAGACATCGGCGATCAGCGACCAGACCGGTCCGCAGGTGGCCATGACCAGGCCGGCCACCGTCGCCAGCACGCCGATCTGCGCCACATCCAGCCCGACCTCGCGGTAATACAGCTGCGTGAACGGGCTGTAGGCGCCCAGCGCGAAGTAGAAGCTGAAGTAGAAGAGCTTCAGCGTGAACTCGCCCGGCAGCCCGCCGAGCCGCTCAGTGATGCGCATCGCGGAAGAAGGCCTCGACGCGGGTCTCGAACGCATCCGGGATCTCGTGGTGGACCGAATGTCCGATCCCGGCGGGAACCCAGGCTTGACCGTTTGGCAGCCACTCGGCGAGAACCTGGGCGTGGCGGCCGGGCGCATTCACCCGGTCGTTCTCCCCCTGCACGCACAGACAGGGCACGTGCACATCCGCGAGATCGGCGCGCGTCCAGTCCGGGTTGGTGATGGTCTCCGCGATGGTCGCCTGCAACAGATGCCGCCAGAAGCCCGGCCCGTGATGGCGGTCGTGCAGGTCGATCATCTCGGCCATCCACTCGGGCGACTCCGCGGCGACCCGGTCGGGGTTCATCCCCACCGGGACGCGGGCGCGGAGGTGGTCGTCGATGTAGGCGTTGGCGGCCAGCAGGACCGCCGCCGTCGTCACCTCGGGGTGCTGGCAGGCCAGATACAGCGCAACATTGCCGCCATTGCTGTGCCCGAACACGCGCGCCGGCGCAGCGCCCAACGCACGAAGAAGATCCGCCATATCGGCGGCCATCCCGGCGAACGCGTAGTCCAGACGGCCGTCCGTCCAGGTCGCCTCGCTGCGCCCGTGCCCGCGGCAATCCGGCACGATCACCCGGTAGCGCTGGCTGAAGCGCGCGATGGTGCCCGAGCCCGGGCCAAAATCGCGGTCTCCCGTCCACGTGCTGCCATGCACGAGCAGGAGCGGCGGCGCGGCGGGATCACCGTAGACATCGACGTGCATGCGGAGGCCGGACGGGAGGAGTAGGTTCATGACAGGCGCTCAGGCTATGATTGGCCGCGCACGCATGAGCAAGTTTCTGCATGGGCCGCTGGCCGTGATCGTGGGATTCTACTTGGCGCTCGGCATCGCCTTCGCCGTCACGGTTCCCGCCTGGCAGGTTCCGGATGAACCCGCCCACTACAACTACATCCGCCAGATCGCGCAGCAGGGCCAGATCCCGGTGCTGATGCCCGGCGACTACGACGGTGCCTTCAACATGCAGCGCATCGCGCCCCCGCACGCGCAGCTGAGCGAGGCCGACCGCGCGCAGCTGGAGGCGGTGCAGTATGAGGATCATCAGCCCCCGTTGTACTACCTGCTCGCCGCGCCGATCTTCGCCCTGACCAATGGCTCGCTGCTGGCGCTGCGGCTGTTCTCGGTGCTGCTCGGTGCGCTGGGGATTGGGCTGACGTGGCTGGCGCTGCGCGAGGTCTTTCCCGAGCGCCCCGGCGTCGTCGCCTTTGCCACGGCGCTGGTGGCGCTGCTGCCGCAGCACGTCTTCATGCTGGCCGGGGTGAACAATGACGCGCTGGCCGAGGCCCTGCTCGCGCTGGTCGTCTGGCTGACCCTGCGGCTGATCGTGCGCGGGCGCGCGCCGACGGCGGCGGAAGCCGGCGCGCTCGCGGTGACGCTCGGGCTGTGCTTCCTGACCAAGACCACGGCGTATTACATGCCGCCCGTCGCGGGGCTGGCCGTGCTGGCCCTGTCCCGGCGCGGCCGCGTCTGGGTGTTCCACGTTGGCCTTTTCGCCGCACTCGCGGCGCTGATCGGGCTGCCCTGGTGGGCGCGCAATCTGGCGCTGTATGGCGGCACGGATGTGATGGGGCTGACGCGTCACGACCTGGTCGTGGTCGGCCAGACCACCACCGCGGAATGGATCGCCGCGCACGGCTGGCTGAGCGCCGATCCGGAGAGTTATCTCGTGCGCGGGGCGCGCTTCACCTTCCAGTCGTGGTGGGGGATGTTTGGTTGGCTGAGCGTGGCGCTGCCGGGCTGGCTGTATGCGGCGCTGCTGGCCTTCTCGGTGCTCAGCCTGGCGTTGTTCGTCGCGTATGCCATCCGCGCCGCGCGCAAGCTTTCCAACGGTCAAAAGCAGGCGTTACTGGCCCTGGCCGGTCTGACCGTCGTCACCATCCTGGGATTTGTTTGGTACAACACCAAGTACGTCCAGCATCAGGGCCGCTATCTCTTTCCCGCCCTCATCCCGGCCGCGCTGGCCGTCTCGCTGGGCTGGCACCAGGTGCTCGCGCGGCTGCCGGCGCTCGCAGACCGGGCCTGGCTGCTCTTCACCGGGTTGATGGTGGTCTTGGACGGTTATGCGTTGCTGCGCGTGATCGCGCCGGCGTTGCGCTGAGGAGCGCACAAATCATGATCGCACTCACCCCGCACCTGCATGTGCACTCGCTTGGAACGGTCAACGTCTGCTTCGCGCTGGACGACGACGGTTGGTGGCTCATCGACACCGGGATGCCGGGCAGCGCGGATGCCATCCTGCACGCCGCGGCCTCGCTCGGCCAGCAGCCAACAGGCCTGCGTGGCATCGTGCTGACCCATCACCACATCGATCATGCCGGCAGCGCCGCGGAGCTCCACGCGCGCACGGGCGCGCCGATCCACGCGCATCCGCTGGATGCCGAGCTGATCCGACGCGGCATCCCGGCACGCGAGACACTGCGTGGCGGGCCCGGCATTGCCCGGCGTGCGTTGATGGCGTTGGGCGGTGGCTCGATGCCCCGCGCGTATGACCCGGCGCCGGTCGCGGTCGAGGTGGAGGATGACGGGAGCGTGCCGGCGTTGGGTGGTCTTCGTGCGTATCACACACCCGGCCACAGCGCCGGCCACCTCGCCTTTTTGTCTGCGCGCGAGAACACCCTGATCGCCGGGGATGCCTGCGCCAATCTGCTTGGCCTCGACCCGTCGTTTGCGCACGAGGACTTTCCCCTGGCCCGCCAGAGCCTGGCGCGGTTGGCCACGCTCGTCTTCGAACGGGCCTGTTTCGGGCATGGCCGGCCCATCGTGCACGACGCGCAGGCACGATTCCGACGACGCTGGGCGTAGGCGGATCGTCGGGCCAGCGCCCGGCAACCCGCGCAGGGCCGGCGTATCGTGAACGCATGGCAGACAGTGGCACGACGATCGCGGCAGCCCTCAAGGTCGACCGGGGTTGCTTCACGATGACGGCGATTGCGCCGCTGGCGCATCAAAGTAGTACGTTGTACGACGTGCGGCTGCGTGGTGAGCGCCTCATCGCCAAGGAGTTCCGCAAGCCCGCCGAGCTCTACGACGCCCCGCTGCGCGAGGCGTATGCGTTGTCCTCGCTCGACGCGCTGGATGTCGCGCCGCGGCTGATGGGCTGGGTGCCCGCCGGCGCGCTTGCGGCGGGGCAATGGCCCGTGGTCGTGTATCGGCGCATGGAGGGCGAGATGTGGGATCGCCGCGCGCCCACCCCCGCCGACATGGCCGCGCTCGCGACGCTCTGGTTGACGGTGCATCGCCCCGCGCCGGACGGCACCCCTCGCGCGCGCGGGCTGTGGCAGGGCGCCGGCCAGATGATCGATCGCAGCGTCGCGATCATGGAGCGCTACGGCCACTGGGCGCGCTCGGCCTGCCCGGAAGCCCGCCCGGCCGCCGACCTGCTCGCGCGCGCCGCGGCCAAAGCACAGGGTGTGATTTCTACGTTGCGCACGGCGCCCCATCGCGCGCTCTACACGCGCACCGACCCTCGCTTCGCCAACATCATCCGCCGCCCCGACGGCCGGCTGGGGATGGTGGACTGGGAGGACTGCGGGATCAGCGACCCGGCCGAGGGAATCGCCGACCTGCGCACCGGACCCAACCAGGAGGACCTGCTCACCGCCGATGCCTGGGCGGCGTTTCGGGATCCGGTCATGTCCGCCCTGTCGGCGCAGGACGCGGGTCTGGCCGAGCGCGTCAAAGGCTACGAGCTTGCCACATCGCTGCTGTGGCTGGATTGGATCTGTGAGCACATCCTGGCACAGGCCAAGGCCGGCCCGGTGCGCGACTGGATGATGAACACCCTGCCCGGCGAGGTCCGCGCCCGCCGCTATCTGGCCCGCGCCCTGGCCTGGCCGGACGGCGACCTCGACGCTGCGCTCGCCGAGGTGCGGGAGATGCGGTTTTACTGACCGCGAACGGCGGCTTCGCCGGCGGACGACCGCGCCCCGCCGACGGACGACCGCGCTCCGCCGACGGATGACCGGCGACCGAGGACCGACGACGGAAGAAGGCACGGACGGGGTTGGTCAATTCGCACAAAGCCCATCGGTACCTGCCTCGGTCCTCGGTCGCCGGTCGTCCGTCCACGAAATGCGATCAGCCCTGCCTCCCAAACGCCGCCAGGTGGTTGACCGAGCCGGCGCGCAGGCGAGCGTAGACCTGCACGATGTCTGCGCGCGTCGTCTGCGCCAGCGCCGCGTCGAGGTCCTCGATGTCCAACGTTTCGATAGCCACACCGACGTTGAACGCCTCGGCCAGTGAGGTCCGGCCGCGCGCGAGCAGCTGGTCATACAGCGCCTGCAGCGCGGGATCGGTGAAGCGGCCGGCCGGCTGACCCGCCGCAGGATCGGTCAGGCCATACGCATCGAGCAGCCCCTTCACCGCATCCATGTGCGTCTGCTCGCTGCGCGTGATGTTGGCGAACACCTGGGCGTGCCAGGTCTCGTAGAGCGCCTGGTAGACATCGCGGGCCAGCTTCTCCTCCTCGCGCATCCGCAGCAGGCCGGCGATCTCGGCCTGGCTCAACGCGCCGCTGACCGGCGTGACCGCCACGACGGGCGTGGTCGCGGGCGGTGGGCCACCGCGTCGGCCGGGGCCGCCATACCCCTCCGGGTCCGCCGCCTGCGCGGTCGTCGTCGCACATCCACTCGCCAGCAGCGCCGCCAGCGCCGCACCCACCATCAGGTTCATTTGCTTTCTGTTCATGACACGTTCCTCCACAAACGTCTTGATCCCAGCATGCCCCCGGCGCATGGAGAAGCGGTGGAGGGGTGGTAAGAAACTGGGACCGACGACCGGCGACCGAGGACCGAGGCAGGTACCGATGGGCTTTGTGCGAATTGACCAACCCCGTCCGTGCCTTCTTCCGTCTTCGGTCTTCGGTCTTCGGTCGTCCGTCCTCCGTCGGCGGAAATCCGCCAGCGTGCCTTACACTGCCCCCCAATGTCACGGACGCGGCTGGTCTTGATTGGCCTGTATGCGCTGGGGGATGCGAGCGCGCTGGGGATGGCGTTCTCGCTGCTGGCCCCCGCGCGCGCGGCGCTGTCCCCGGCACTGACCGTGCTCCTGGTCACCGCCGTCATCGCCGCCGTCGCCCTCGCGCGCCTGGTGCTGGGTGAGGCGCAGATCGATCCCGCCGCGCGCACCGTGCTGCTGGTTGGCCTTTTCGTCGTCATCGCCGCCTTCACGCTCTCACGCGCCAGCGCCGGCGTGTTCGCCTTTGCCATCGCCATCGGTGGCGCCTTCATCCTGTGGGCGCGCGGCCTTGCCCTGGCCGAGGAGGGCTTCGACATCGCCGGCGTGCGCACGCGGTTGTGGCTGGGGTTGCCCCTCACGGCCGTCACCGCGCTGGTCAGCGCGCAGACCGGGCTGATGGTGATCTTCGTCGTCACCACATTGATCGCGCTGCAGCTCGCACTGCTCAGGGCGGTGGCCGACCACCAGGACATCGACCCGCGCGCGCTGCGGCGGCCAGGCTGGTGGCGCACGCTCGGGCTTGTAGAGCTCGGCGCGCTGACCCTGATGGCCCTGACGTTGCTCGCGTTCAACGTCGAGAGCATCACGCGGGTTGCCCAACTCCTGGTCTTCATCCTCATGCTGCCGCTTGTCGTGATCGTCGGCCTGGCGGGGGGTCTCTTTCTGATGTTCATCTCGCCGGAGGCCCTGGCCGACTTCATGCGGCGCATGGAGGCGTTCCTGGCCAACCTCTCCATTTCGGGCAACACAAACCCGCTCCTGCCCGAGACCAGTCCTGCCGCTGCACCCTCGCCCATCGTCTCCAGCGCGATCACCATCGGCATCGCCGTGGCCGCGCTGGCGCTGGTGGTGTTGTTTGCGTTGGGCGCGCAGGTGGCGCAGGCCCGCCGTGCGCGGGCGGCCCGGACCGCCGATGCCGGGATGCCCGAGGCCCTCCCGGCGAGCGAGCCCGTCGAGCCCGCTGGCGTTGCGGCCGGGCTGCGGCGCGCCATCTCGCGCCGGCTGGCCGCAGCCACCATCCGTCTGATCTACGCCCGCATGGCCGCCGAGGCCGCCCGCCGTGGCGAGGCGCGCCGCCCGGCCCAGACGCCCAGCGAATACGTGCCCGCGCTCGAGCGCGCCTTCCCGGGCGCCGGGGCCGAGGCCGGCCGCATCACCGCCGCCTACATCGCCGCGCATTACGGTGAATTACCAGATACGCTCCAGAGCCTGCGCGACATACAAGCCAGCTGGTCGCGGTTGCGTCAGACCGCCCCGCCGGCACCGGAAGCCAACCCTACAAACGCATGAAAGACATCACCCCCCTGATCGACCGCCTGCGCGCCAACGTGCGCGCCGTCATCGTCGGCAAGAACGACGTCATCGACCTTGCCCTGATCGCCCTGCTGTGCGACGGCCACCTCCTGCTCGAGGACGCGCCCGGCGTCGGCAAGACCACGCTGGCAAAAGCCCTCGCGCGCAGCCTCAACTGCCAGTTCCGGCGGGTGCAGGGCGCGCCCGACCTGCTGCCCAGCGACGTGACCGGCGTCTCGTACTACAACCAGAAGACGCAGGCCTTTGAGTTCCGCCCCGGCCCGGTGTTCGCCAATGTGCTGCTGGTCGATGAGATCAATCGCGCCACCCCGCGCGCGCAGGCGGCGCTGCTGGAGGCCATGCAGGAACGGCAGACAACGGTGGATGGCGAGACGCGCCCGCTGCCGCGCCCGTTCCTCGTCATCGCCACGCAGAACCCGATCGAGCTGGAGGGCACCTTTCCGCTGCCGGAGGCGCAGATCGACCGCTTCTTTGCCCGCGTCTCGATCGGCTATCCCAGCGAGGGCGAGGAGCGCGAGATGCTCCTGCGCTACGAGCATGACGATCCGCTCGCGACGCTGCGCCCGGTCGCCGAACCCGCCGAGCTGATCGAGGCACAGACCGCCATCCGCCAGGTGCGCGTCGAGCGCAGCGTGGGCGACTACGCCTTGCGCCTGTGCCGCGCCACGCGTGGCGCGGCCGGGGCACAGTATGGCGTCAGCCCGCGCGGCAGCCTGGCGCTGTATCGCGCCGCCCAGGCGCGCGCCGCGTTGGACGGCCGCGATTTCGTCCTGCCCGATGATGTCAAGCGCATGGCGCCGGCCGTGCTCACGCACCGTCTCGTCCTCGACGCCCAGGCCCGCCTGCGCAACCGCAGCGCCGAGGAAATCATCGCCGACACACTGACAAAGGTCGCTGCGCCGGTCGATCGCGCCTAGCGAAGAAAACCCATGCGCAGGCTACTGAAGCTGTTTGCCGAGCCGGCCCCCGACGAGCCGTCGCTCGAGCCGCGCCTGTTCCCGCTCTTCCTGCTGGCGGGCGTGATCGGCGTGATCTGGCGCGCGCCCGCCATGCTGGGGCTGTTCTCCATCGGCATGGTCGTGCTGTTGCTGGCGCGCCTCTCACGCAACCTGCTCCTGCGCGATACCCGCTACGTCCGCGACTTCAGCACCCGCCGCCTCAGCGTCGGCGAGACCCTCACCGTGACGCGCACAACGATCAATGAAAGCCGCCTGCCAACCAGCCGCATCCAGGTGATGGACACCGCGCCCAAGGCCTTCACGCTGCTCGCGCAGGCCGATCCAGAGGCTGGCGTGCCCACCCTGGCGTGGCTGACCGAAAAGGGCAAGCGCGGGCCGGACCTCGGCCAGTGGGTGGCCCTGCTCCCGCGCGAGCGCGTCAGCAAGGCCGCCCTGCTGCGGGCCAACCAGCGCGGGTACTACCGTTTCCCGGATGCCACACTGCGCATCACCGACGCCCTGGGCATCGGTGACGCCGAGCGCGCGGTCGGCACGCAGGACGATGTGATCGTGTATCCACGCCTGATCGACTTGACCGGCCCGCAAGCGCCCAACCGTGAGTTATATGGCGCGCTCCACGCCCTGCGCACGTTGGTCGAGGATCCGCTGCGCGTCATCGGCGCGCGCGACTACGCCTGGGGCGATGACTTCCGCTGGGTGGACTGGAAGGCCAGCGCGCGGCGCGGCAAGCTCCAGACGCGCGTGCACGAGCGCGCCAGCGAGCCCTGTCTCGCGCTGCTGCTCGATGTCAGCACCTACGAACGCGAGTGGGAGGGCATCGCGGTCGAGTCCTTCGAGAAGGCGGTCTCGGTGGCCGCCAGCCTGGCCCACTGGGCGGATGAACAGGGTTGGCCGTTTGGGCTGTCCTCCAATGGCAACGCGCCCAGCCTGCCGCACAACCTGCGCGTGCGCGCCCGCCGCTCGCCGCGCCAGTTCATGCGGGTGATGGAAAATCTGGCCGCCATCACCGCCTACCCGATCCTGCCGTGCGGGCTATTCCTGTTCAGCGAACAACGGCATCTGCCCACCACCAGCGTGCAGGTCGTCATCACGCCGCTGCCCAACCCGGCCCTGGTCGATGCCGTGACGCGCCTGGCCGCCTCGGGCAAGCGCCTGATCGTCCTTACCATCGACTGCCCCGCCCCCGTCATCGACGGCGTACCCGCCTTCCGTTTGGACGTCTAGCCGACGCGGTTCGTTCCCGCGGCCGGGTATGCTTGGCCCGTGCTTTCACGGATCCCCATCGAGACCCGCGCCCGCTTTGCGCGGTTGGCCACGCTGACCGCCGTGCTGGCCTATTTCCTCGTCGTCTCCGGCAACATCGTGCGGGTGACGGAGTCCGGGCTGGGCTGCCCGGACTGGCCCTTCTGCTATGGCAGCCCGATCCCGGCCGCCCACGCGCCGGCGATCATCGAAATGGCGCACCGTTTCTTTGCCGGCAGCGTTTCAATATTGATCGTTGTGCTGACCGTGCGCACGCTGCGCGGGCGCTACGCCTCGCGGATGGTGGCGCTGTCCTGGCTCTTGCTGGCCGTGCTCGCGGTGCAGGTCCTGCTCGGCGCGCTGACGGTATGGCTGCTGCTGGCGTGGTGGACGGTCGCCGCGCACCTGGGCACCGGGATGCTCACCCTTGGTGCGGTGGTGACAATGGCGTGGTACTGGCGCGGGCGCAGCCGCCTGGTCGCGGGGGCCGGCATCGCTGCGGTGATGGTCTTCCTGCTGCTGCTATCTGGCGGCTCGGTGTCCGGGACGGGGACGGCGCTCGGATGCGGGGCCCAGTTTCCTCAAGGTTGGCCGTTGTGCGCGGGATCGCTCGAACCCTACGTCAACTCGACGGCGTTTGCGCAGTGGCTGCACCGTGGCTGGGCGGCCATCACTGCGGTGGCCGTGTGGTGGGTGGCGGCGCGGGCCTGGAAGCACGGCGGGCCCGCCCGGCACTGGGCGCTGGCCGCCGGGATCGGCATCCTCGTGCAGGCGGCGCTGGGCGCGCTCATGGTGCTCAACCTGCGGCCGCTCCCGCTCGCGACGCTGCACAATGCGACGGCGGCGTTCACCTGGGTGGCGCTGCTCGGTGTGCGCGATCAGGGGTGATACCATCTGGTCAAGGGTGGGTGAAATGACAGAAGCATCTGGTGCACTTGCGGACAAACTGCTCAGCGAAGGCGAGCGCACGCTCGCCTTTTTTCATGCCCTGAGCGCGGACGCCTGGGCGCAGGCCGTCTACGGCGAAGGCGCCGCCTGGACGGTGGCGCAGGCGCTCGAACACCTGGTCATCGCCGAGGTCACGCTGCTGCGCGTGCTGCGGGATGTGGCCGCCGGCGGCCCCGGCGCGCCGCCAGAGATTGACATCGACCGCTTCAACGCGCAGCGCACTGGCTCGCTTCAGGCCGACCCGGCCGGGTTGATGGATGCCTTTCGGGCGGGCCGCCAGCGCATCGCCGACTTCACGCGCGGACTGGACGAGGCGCAACTGGCGCGCCACGGCCGGCATCCCGCGATGGGGGATAGTGCGTTGGGCGACATGATCAAGATGATTCACCTCCACGCCAGCATGCACGTTCGAGACATCCGCCGGCAGCTGGGCTGAGGCCCCGATCGCCGATCAACATCATGCGTGACATCACCATCTTCAGCGGAAGCGCCCACCCCGAGCTGGCGCGCGAGGTGTGCGATTTTCTGGGCGTCCGGCTGTCGGGCGTGGATGTGCGCCGGTTCAGCAATGACTGCCTGTATGTCCAACTGTTGGAGAGCTGTCGCGAGTCGGACGTCTTCCTCATCCAGCCGCTGGTGCCGCCGGTGCAGGAGCATCTCTTCGAGCTGCTGCTCATGCTCGATGTCGCACGCGGCTCGAGCGCCTTCCGGACCACGGCGGTGATCCCGCACTACGCGTATGCGCGCTCCGACAAGAAGGATGCGCCGCGCATTTCGATTGCCGGGCGTCTCGTCGCCGACCTCCTGCAGACCGCGGGGGCCAACCGGGTGCTGACGATGACGCTGCACTCGCCGCAGGTGCATGGCTTCTTCAACGTCCCGGTCGATCACCTGAACGCGCTGACGGTGCTGGCGCGCTACTTCCGTGAGAAGCAGGCGTTGGACAACACCATCGTGGTCTCGCCCGACCTGGGCAATGCCAAGACCGCGGCGACGCTGGCGCGGCTGCTCAAGACGCCGGTGGCGGCGGGGAGCAAGCGGCGCCTGTCTGACGATCGCGTCATCATCGACACCATCGTCGGCGATGTCGAGGGCAAGGACGTGATCGTGCTCGACGACGAGATCGCGACGGGCGGCACGCTGATCGAGCTGTTTGATCGCCTGCGCGACCGCGGCGCGCGGCGGATATCGGTCGCCTGCACGCACGGGCTCTTCACCGGCAAGGCCATCGCGCGGCTTGGCGCGCGCGCGGACCTGGACGAGATCGTGAC
>JAIBCK010000131.1 GCA_019694215.1 Thermoflexales bacterium | reverse complement strand
CCCCATCGACGCATGAATGTGCTCCCGATCATCGCCACGCACCCACGCGTGCGGCTATAATCGCCCCACACACGCATACGGCGGCAACGATCGAGAGGAGTAGGCCCCCCGCGCCAACAGGGAGCGCGCGCCATGGATTGAGAGCGCGCGCGGGAACGCAACGGGTCGAAGGTCGCTCGGGAGCCGCAGCGGGCAGGCCCGTTACAGCCAGTTTGAGTGCGTCGGCGCGTGCGTCGGCGAACATCGGTGGTACCGCGGAAAGCGGCGTGGCTTGCAGCCCAGGCGCCCTTCTCGTCCGATAGGATGTGAAGGGCTTTTTTGTTGCCATGGAACAGCTTGCCAAGACCTACGACCCGAAAGCGGTGGAAGCGCGGCTCGGCGCATGGTGGGAGCGCCAGGGGATGTATCGCCCCGAAGCGCAGCGCCACCACGTCAAGAGCGAGCGCCCCTTCGTCATCACCATCCCCCCGCCCAACGTCACCGGCACGTTGCACATGGGGCATGCCCTCACCAGCGCCATCGAGGACCTGATGACGCGCTATCACCGCATGAAGGGCGCGCGCACGCTCTACGTGCCGGGCACCGACCACGCCGGCATCGCCACCCAGGCCGTGGTCGAGAAGAAGCTGGCGAAGGAAGGCCGCAACTGGCGCGACCTGTCGCGCGCCGACTTCCTCGAGGAGGTGTGGGACTGGAAGACCCGCTCGCACCAGATCATCACCAACCAGCAGAAGACGATGGGCATCTCGGCCGACTGGCAGCGCGAGGCCTTCACGCTCGATGACGCCCGCAGCCTCGCCGTGCGCACCGCCTTCAAGACACTCTTTGATCGCGGGCTGATCTACCGCGACACCCGCATGATCAACTGGGATCCCGTCCAGCTCACCGGCGTGAGCGACCTCGAAGTGGAGACCGAGGAGGAGGGTGAGGCCGGACATCTGTATTTCGTGCGTTATCCGCTTCAGACCAACCGCTTCAGCGCGCCCGCGCACGCCTGGGGATCCGGCCAGTGGGCGGAGGGCGCCACCGAGTGGATCACCGTCGCGACCACGCGCCCGGAGACCATCCTGGGCGACACCGCCGTCATGGTCAACCCCGATGACGAGCGCTACACCCACCGCGTCGCCTGCCGCGCCCTGCTGCCCGTGCTCGGCCGCGAGATCCCCATCATCTCGGATGCCGCCGTCGAATCCAGCTTCGGCACCGGCGCCGTCAAGGTCACGCCCGCGCACGACTTCACCGACTACGACGTCGGCAAGCGCCATCACCTCAACCTCATCGAGGTGCTGGACGAGCGCGCGCGCATGAACGAGAACGCCGGCCGCTACGCCGGGCTGGATCGCTTCGAATGCCGCAAGCGTCTGGTCGAGGACCTGCGCAAGGAAGGCCTGCTGGTCAAGATCGAGGACTATCAGGTTCGCCTCGGCCGCGGCCAGCGCAGCGGCGCGGTGATCGAGCCGCGCATCAGCCCGCAGTGGTTCTGCGACATGCAGGACATGGCCCGCCAGGCCACCGAGGCCGTCCGCAGCGGGGCGGTCCGCATCGTGCCGGAGCGATTTGAGAAGACGTGGTTCCATTGGTTGGACAACATCCGCGACTGGTGCATCAGCCGCCAGCTGGTGTGGGGACATCAGATCCCGGTCTGGTATGTCATCGACCCCGCCCGCCGCGACGAATGCCGCCCGCAGGGCAACTTCATCCCGCATCCCTCCGGCTTCACCGTCGGCGCGGAGGCCGCCGCCGGCCGGCCGATACGCTACTGCGCGCTGAACGAGGCCGAGGCGCTGCAGGCCGCGCAGGCGGACTGGGGACCGGGCGTCTTCCTGCTTCAGGACACCGACGTGCTCGACACGTGGTTCTCCTCCGGGCTGTGGCCGTTCAGCACGCTGGGCTGGCCCAACCTGTCCGACCCGGACTTCAAGGCCTACTACCCGACCAGCATGCTGGAGACCGGCTACGACATCCTGTTCTTCTGGGTGGCGCGCATGGTCATGCTCGGCCTTGCCCTGACCGGCAAGGCGCCCTTCCACACGGTCTATCTGCACGGCCTGATCCGCACAGCGGACGGAGCCAAGATGTCCAAGAGCCGGCCGGATCGGATCATCGATCCGCTCGAATTGGTCGAGAGCTACGGCACCGATGCCCTGCGCTTCTACCTCGTCACCGCGGGCGCGCCGGGCAACGACATCAAGATGGATGCGCGCAAGGAGGAGGGACGCTGGCGCTCGGATCGCATCGAGGGCGCGCGCAACTTCGCCAACAAGCTATGGAACGCCGCGCGCTACACCCTGGCGCGGCTCGAAGCACTGTCCGCCGCCCCGTCGCAGGGCCTCAGCCTTGCCGACCACTGGATCCGCGCGCGCGCCGGCCAGGTGATGGCCGATGTGCGCCGGCTGATGGACGACTACCAGTATGGCGAAGCGGGCAAGCTGCTCTATGACTTCACCTGGAGCGACTTCTGCGACTGGTATCTCGAGCTGAGCAAGCTGCAGAACAGCGCCGAGACGCGCCAGACGCTGATCGAAGTGCTCAACATCATCCTGCGCGCGCTGCACCCCTTCATGCCCTTCATCACCGAGGAGGTGTGGCAAAAGCTCAAGGACACGTCTCACGGTGACGGTCAACCCGCCAGCCTGTCGGACTTCCCGGCCCTGATCCTGGCCCCCTACCCGCGCGGGCAGCAGCCCGACGCCTCGGGCCAGGCCGCAATCGCCTCGATCAACGCCATGCAGGATGCGGTGCGCGCCATCCGCAACACGCGCTCCGAGCGCAAGGTCGCGCCCGAGCGGCGCATCCCCGCCCGCATCGCGGCCGGCCGCCACGCCGCCGCCTTCGAGGCGCTGCGCGCAGGCATCTGCGCGCTCGCGCAGGTCGATGCCGCCCAGCTCGTCATCGCAGAAAAACTGGATGCGCCTACCGAGGCCGCCGTCACCCACGCGCTGGGCGAAGTGACGGTCTTTCTGCCGCTCTCCGGCATGGTCGATCTGGAGGCCGAGCGCGTTCGCCTGACGGGCGAACTCGAGGCGCTTGAGAAGGCGATCAGCAAGAGCCAGCAACTTCTCGGCTCGGACTTCGCCGCGCGCGCGCCCGCCGCGGTGGTCGAGAAGGAGAAGGCGCGCCAGGCCGAGGCCATCGCCAAGCGCGAGCAGATCCGCGCCCGTCTGGCGGATTTGTAGCCCGTTGGATGGCAGACCGCGGACGGCCGACGGCGGTCTGCGATCTGCGGCCACTCAACCCAATGCCCCTCGACCCGTCTTCCTTCCTCGTCCCGGCCCGGCGCGGCCCGCTGCGCGATGACGCGACCGGCTACCTCATCTCGCGCGGCCACCCCGGGACGGCCGACCATGTGTGCGCCGTCGCCGACGAGGCCGCACGCCTGGCGCGGCGCTTCGGCGCGGACGTCGAGGGCGCCCTGGCCGCCGGACTGCTGCACGACATCTCCGCGCCCATCCCCAACGGGCATCGCGTCGCGGCGGCCGAGGCCTGGGGCATCGCGGTGTTGCCCGAGGAACGCCAGCTGCCGATGATCGTGCACCAGCGCCTGTCCGCGGTCATCGCGCGGCGCGCCTTTGGCATCAGCGATCCCACCGTGCTCAGCGCCATCGGCTGCCACACCACGCTAAAGCCTGGGGCCTCGACGTTGGACAAGATCGTCTTCGTCGCGGACAAGATCGCCTGGGACCAGCCCGGTCAGCCGCCCTGGCTCGACGTGCTTCGTCCCGCGCTCGACCGATCCATCGACGCTGCCGCGCTGGCCTACCTCGAATGGCTGTGGGAGCGCCGGGCCACGCTCGTCGTCATTCATCCCTGGTTTCGCGGCGCGTATCTCTGGCTGAAGGATGAGCCCTAGCCGTGGCGGACGCGGTCGTTGTCACAGCGCCGGCGCCAGGAGGGCAATCGCCTGCGCCACGCCTGACTCGGACCGCACCCGCGCGCCAAGCGCCTCCGCCCGCGCGCGCAGCGCGGCATCGTCTCGCAAAACGGTCAATGCTGCGGCCAGACGCTCAGGTGTGAGGTCGCGAAAGGCCAGAACGCTCCCCACGCCCAACGCTTCGAGTCGTTCACCCCAGAATGGCTGATCGGTCGCGTGCGGGATGACGAGCGCGGGCTTTCCAGCCCGCAGGGCGTGCGCGGTCGTCCCCGCCCCAGCGTGATGAACGACGGCCTCGACGCGCTCGAACAGCCAGGCATGCGGCGCACCGGCAATCGCGCACAGCGCCGGATGGCCGGCCACCGCACCGTGCAGCGCCTCGGGGAGCTGCACGACCGCGCGCAACCCGGTGGCGCGCATCGCCTCGGCCAACGCCCGCAGCGTGCGTTGTGGGTCGCGCAGCGCCGCGGTGCCAAAGCTCACCGCCAGCGCGCGCCCCTGCGCCAGAAAATCGGCCAGCGCCAAAGGCGGCTTCCAATCCGGCTCGGGCTCCCAGAACCAGAAGCCGGCCAGGTGATGCGAGGCCGGCCAATCCGACGGGCGCGTCACGACCTGCGGGCTGATCCCGTACACGACCAACGCTGAACGCTCACACACACGGCCGGCCAGCCTGGTGATCGGAAGCGCGGGCAAGCCAACCTCGCGCCGCCAGGCATTCGTCACCCGCGCCCAGGGCAGCGTCATCGCGGCGTTGACCAGGTCATGCGTGAGCGGCGCGAACGCCCGAACGGGGCCGCGCCGCACCGGCAGCAGCGCGCTCGGCGCGTGTCGCGTCTTGGTGAGCGGCTGAAGCGGCAGCCACACAACCCGCGCACCGAGCGCATCGGCCACATGCACACCCCATACCGTCGACAACCCCAGACCAAGCGCGGTCGCGCCACGACAGGCATCGAGGGCGCTGCCCAGCATGCGGCGATACACCGGCTGGGCGGCGCGCCAGAAACGCCATGAGGCGCGCAGCGTGTCGAGGAAGTCCCCGCTGTCGTTCAAGGCCGCCCGCGCCGCCGTGTCGCCCAAAAGATCAGAAGGATTGCCCTCGAAGCCTCGAAAGGGCAGCCCGCCTGGCGCGACGAAGGACGCAAAGCCGGCCGGAGCCGCGAGGGTCACAGCCGCGCCCGCGTCGCGCAGCCCGCGCCCGAGCCCGACCAGCGGCTGCACATCGCCGCGTGTTCCATTCGTCAGGAGGGTGATTGAACCCGACATCGGGCGGATTATCCGATTTCCCCCTTGACTCTCTCCCTGCGTCACGGTTTACCCTCGTCGCATCAACATCAGACAACGCCAGAAATCGGGGAGACCTATCATGAGCCAAACACAACAACATCACGTCGTCCTGGGCACAGGCCCGTTGGGCTCGGCGGTGCAACGCGACCTGTCACGTCGCGGTCACCGCGTGACGATGATCAACCGCTCCGGGAAGCGCGGAAACCTGCCGGCTGACGTCGAGGTCGTCGCCGCCGACCTGTATGACAGCGTCGCGGTCGCGCGCGTGACCCGTGGCGCGCACGCCGTCTACCAGTGTTCACAGCCGGCCTACCACCAGTGGCCGGAGAAGTTCCCGCCGCTGCAGCGGGCCATCATCGACGGTGTGGCCGCCAGCGAGGCGCGCCTCATCGCGGCCGAGAACCTCTACATGCTCGGAGACGTCGATGGCCAGCCAATTACCGAGGCGATGCCCAACGCGGCCAAGACGCGCAAGGGGAGCGTGCGCGCGCGGATGAGCGAGGCGCTGTTCGACGCCCATCGCGCGGGGCGCCTGCGCGTCGCTGCCGTGCGCGGGTCGGACTTCTTCGGACCGGGTGCGGCCCAGCAGGCCACCCTGGGCGAACGCGTCTTTGGGGCGGCCCTCGCCGGCAAGCCCATGCAGACGATGGGCCCCCTCGACGTCTCCCACACCTTCACATACCTCGGAGACTTTGGTCGTGCGTTGGCCGAGGTCGGCAGTAGGGACGATGCGTTGGGCGAGGTGTGGAATGTGCCCAACGATCGCCCTACCATCACGCAGCGCGAGCTTGGCACCCTGATTGCCAATGCGGCCGGTGTCGCGCCGCGCTTTGCGCCGTTGGGTCGGCCCATGTTGATCCTGGTCGGGCTGTTCATCCCGGCGGTGCGCGAGTTCTGGGAGATGGCCTACAGCTATGCGAAGCCCCTGGTCGTCGACAGCCGCAAGGCCGAGACCCGCCTCGGGCTGAAGCCGACGCCGTTTGCGGAATCGATTGCTGAGACCCTGGCCTGGTTCAGGGCCCGCCCGGCCGCGTGAGAGACTTCGACCATGACGATGCTCAGGATCGGCGACTTCTCGCGCCTCGCCCAGGTCAGCATCCGCGCCCTGCGGCTGTATGACGAGATGGGGCTGCTCAAGCCCGCGCAGATCGATCGCTTCACCGATTATCGCTACTACGCGGTGGAACAGCTGCCGCGTCTCAATCGAATACTCGCCCTCAAGGACCTGGGGTTGGCCCTGGATCAGATTCGCTCGCTGATCGAGCGCGATCTGCCGATCGAACAGCTTGAAGGCATGCTGCTGATGAAGCAGCAGGATCTGGAACAGAGCCTCAAGCAGGAAAGTATTCGTCTGCAGCGGGTCGAAGCTCGGCTCCGTCAGTTGCGCAGGGAGGGGGTGGCCCCGGCCTATGACGTGGTGGTCAAGAGCGCAACCGCCCAATGGATTGCCGGTCGGCGCATCGTCATCCCCACCCTCGATGACATGGCGACCATCCGCTGCCACGCCTTCACCGAGGTGCTCGCGACCTTCACGGCCCTGCGCCTCAAGCCCGGCGACAAGGAGATGGCGATCTACCACGTGGAGGAATACGCCGAGGAGAACCTGGACACCGAGCTGGCGTATGGCATCGATCCCGCGCAGGCATCCCGCTTCGAGGGGACCGGGCTGGTGGCGCGCCAGCTTCCCTTCGCGCCCTTGACGG
>JAIBCK010000130.1 GCA_019694215.1 Thermoflexales bacterium | reverse complement strand
TCGCTTCGCCCCTACAACGAACCCTTCGCCCCACAAGCGCGACGCGGCCGGTTGTTCGGCGTAGAATCCACCCGTGTTCTCAACCGCCCGCGCGACCCGCGGTGCGCTCGTCCTTGCGTTGGTCGGCATCCTTGCCGCCTGCACGCCCAACGTGCCGGCGACCCCGACCCCGCCGCCAACTGCCGAGCTGCCTTCTGCCGCTCGCAGCGCCCAGGCCTACGTCGACGCGCTCAACAAGGATGATTGGAACACCGCCTTCGGCTTGCTCGCGACGCCTGGCCGGACCGAGTTGCGCGAAGCGAAAAACCTGCGCGCCACCTATTTCAATGCCCGCGATATCGCCTCCGCAATCACCGTGACGTATCAGCTGCGCGGTGGCCTGCTCCAGGATGGCCCTTCGGCAACCGCCCAACTGATCGGCATTTGGACCAGCGCGGTCGTCGGAACGTTCAACCAGACCGGAACGCTGCGGCTCGCCTGGGAGGACAGCGCCTGGAAGGTGCAGTGGTCCGAGGACGTCGTCCTGCCCGGCCTTGCGGCAGGCGCGCTCTCGCTGCAGCGGGATGTGCCGCCGCGCGGCTCGATCATCGCCGCGGACGGCAGCGCGCTTGCCGTACCGGGCACCGTCCAGGTCCTCGGCGTGCGGCGCAGCCTGATCGCCAGCCCGGCGGAGGAGCAGGCCATGGCCCGCATCCTTGGCCGCATGGTCGGGCTCACCCCCGCCGAGGTCATCGCCAAGTATCAACCCTATCCGTTGGAGTGGTTCGCACCCATCGGCGACGTGAGCGATGAAGTCCTGGAGCAGCTTGGATCCGAACTGGCGGCCTTCCCGGCCGTCAGCGCCCGCCCGCGCCCGGCCCGCAGCTATCCGCAACCCCAGCTGGCTCCGCACGTCGTGGGCTATGTCGGTGGGATCGCGCCTGAGCAACTGGCCGCCTACCGCCTGCGCGGGTTTGGCGGCGACGAGCAGGTCGGCGTCGCCGGCGTCGAGGCCGCGCTTGACGACGTGCTCGGTGGCCGTCCCGGCGGCACGCTGTCCATCGTCGGCGGTGGGTCCGCGAGCGTCATCGCGCGGCGCGCCTTCATCCCGGGCAGGGATGTCTATCTCACCATCAGCCCGACCGTCCAACTCGCCGCGCAGCAGGCGCTGAGCGGGACGCGCGGCGCGATCGTTGTGCTGGATCCGCGGGATGGTGCCGTGCTTGCAATGGCCTCCTCACCGACCTTTGACTCGGCCAGCCTCGTGGCGGCCGGAGCCGACCGTGAGCGGGCGCGCCTGCTGGCAAACGCCCAACGGCCCTTACTAAATCGCGCCATCCAGGGGGCCTATCCGCCCGGCTCGACGTTCAAGATGGTGACCCTCGCGGCCGCCGTGGGTGAGGGCGTGTCGAATGCCAATGACAGTTTCTTCGACCCCGGCTACTGGGACGGCCTGGGCGCCGGCTACCGCAAGACGTGCTGGCTGCTGAGCGGGCACGGGCGCATCGGCCTGCAGGACGGATTGACCGCCTCGTGCGACATCGTCTTCTACGAGCTGGGCAAACGCCTGGACACAAAGGGGCCGGCATTGATCGCCCAGTACGCCCGGCGCTTTGGCTTCGGGGCGCGAAGCGGCATCGAGCTGCCCGCCGAGGCTGAGGGCATCGCCCCGGACCCGGATTGGAAGCGCGCCAAACGCGGAGAACCGTGGACGTCGGGCGACACCGTCAACCTCTCGATTGGCCAGGGCTTCATGCTCGCCACGCCGCTGCAGATTGCGGACATGACGGCGGGCCTCGCCAGCGGCGGATCTCTCTTCCGACCGCATGTCGTGGCCGGGCTGGCCGACCTTGGCGCGCGCCCGACTCCCGCACTGCCAGCCAGGGTGGGCACGACGCCGACGGCCAATTCGCTGTCGATCATCCAGCAGGGCATGATCGGTGTGACGACCAACCCGCGCATCGGGACCGCCCAGTATCGCTATGCCGATTTTGAGGCGTATCTGGTTGATGGCCGTTGGACTGCGGCCAAGGCTCTCGCTGCCGCGCAACGGCAGGGCGCCCGGAAACTCGTGGTGGCCGGCAAGACCGGGACCGCCGAGACGGGCACAGCGGACAAACCCTACGCCTGGTTCACGGGCTACGCCCCGGCAGACGAACCGCAGATGACCGTGACGGTGCTGGTCGAGAACATCGGCGAGGGGTCGACACATGCCGCCCCGCGCGCGCGACAGGTCATCGAGGCATTCTTCGGGCTGCCGATCACGCCGCTGCCGACGGACGGGAAGGCGACCGAATGAGAGAGGGTCGCGTCGTCAAGGCGCACAGCGGCTTCTTCACCGTTTGGGTGGCCGATGGCTCCAGCGTGATCTGCCAGGCGGCGGGTCGCCTCACGCAGGGGGCTCATACGGAAGATGTGCTCGCGGTGGGGGACCGGGTGACGTTCTCGGACATCGCGGGCGATGGCTACACCCGTGGGCGCATCGAGCGCGTTGCGCCCCGCACGCACACCCTGTCGCGCAGAGACCCCATCGCCAACACCTCGCGCAAGGATGTGCGGGATGTGCGGCAGGTCATCGTCGCCAACGTTGACCTCGTCGTGTTCGTCTTTGCCTGCGCCGCCCCCGATTTTCATGCCCGCCTGCTCGATCGCTTCCTGGTCGGCGCCGAGGCGCAGGGGCTGCCGACCTTGATCTGCGCCACCAAGACCGATCTCGTCGGCTCGGAGCGCGCGCGGGAGATGTTCGGGCCGTACGAGCAGCTGGGCTATCGCGTCCTCTACACATCCGTCCCGAATGATGAGGGACTGACTACGTTGCGCGAGACCCTGCTCGGCAAGGTCAGCGTCCTCACCGGAAAGAGCGGCACGGGCAAGAGCAGCCTGCTCAATGCGCTCAAACCCGGGCTGGCGACGGCGGTCGGGGAGGTCAGCCGCGCCATCAACAAGGGCCGGCACACCACCGTCGTGCCGGAGCTGGTCGAGCTGGACGCAGAGAGCTGGATCGCCGACACCCCCGGCCTGCGCGGGTTTGACGTCTGGGATACGCAGGCGGAGGAGCTCGATGCATATTTCCGCGAGCTCGCCCCGCTGGTGCGGGATTGCGCCTTCTCCAACTGCGCGCACCGCGCCGAGCCCGGTTGTGCGGTGCGGGCCGCTGTCGAAGCCGGCGGCGTCAGCCCCGAACGTTATGACTCGTATTTGCGCCTTCGGGATGCCCTCGAGGGGCGCCGGCGCTGGTAGACCGTTATGTCGGTCCGGCCGCGCATGTGGTAGCGTACGTGCGCCCAACCGCCAAGCATGCCCGACTGGCCAGGTGAGACTGACCTACTGGACTGGACAGCGGGCGGCGGACCCGGGCAAGATGGGTGGGATGTGGCCCCTCGATGTGCCGCGCAACCAGGAGCAGTATGGAACTTTCTGATATTACCAACCCCGGACTTCGCAAGTGGATCGACAAGATGGTAGCCCTGTGCGCCCCGGACGCCGTGCAGGTCTGCGATGGCTCGCAAGCGGAATATGACGCGCTCTGCGAGGAACTCGTGCGAGCTGGAACCTTCATCCGGCTCAATCCCAGGCACCGCCCCAACAGCTTCCTCTCACGCTCCGACCCTGGTGACGTCGCGCGTGTCGAGGATCGCACCTACATTTGCAGCCTTGACAAACGGGATGCCGGCCCGATGAACAACTGGGTCGCCCCGCGTGAGATGCGCGCCACGCTGACAAAGCTCATGGACGGCGCCATGCGCGGGCGAAAGATGTATGTCATCCCCTTCAGCATGGGCCCGATTGGCTCCCCCATCGCGCACATCGGCGTCCAGCTCACGGATTCGGCCTACGTTGCCGTGTCGATGCGCATCATGACCCGCATCGGAACGCAGGTGCTTTCAGCGTTGGGCGATGGCGAGTTCGTGCGCTGTCTGCACTCGGTCGGCGCACCACTCGGCCCCGGCGTGCAGGATGTGCCCTGGCCATGCAACCGCGAGCAGAAGTACATCGTGCACTTCCCGGAGGACCGCGAGATCTGGTCGTATGGCAGCGGCTATGGTGGCAACGCGCTGCTCGGCAAGAAGTGCTTTGCCTTGCGCATCGCCTCGGTGCTGGCCAAGGAGCAGGGCTGGCTGGCTGAGCATATGCTCATCCTCGGCGTCAAGAATCCGAAGGGTGAGCGCACCTACGTCGCGGCGGCCTTCCCAAGCGCCTGCGGCAAGACCAACTTTGCCATGCTCATCCCGCCGGCCGCCTTCCGCGAGGAGGGATGGGAGGTCACGACGGTCGGCGACGACATCGCCTGGATCAAGCCCGGACCGGATGGCCGCATCTACGCGATCAACCCCGAGGCCGGCTTCTTTGGCGTCGCGCCCGGCACCTCGGAGCGCTCGAACCCCAACGCGATGGCTTCCATCCGCGCCAACACCATCTTCACGAACGTGGCGCTGACCGACGATGGCGATGTGTGGTGGGAGGGCATGACCAAGACCCCGCCCGCGCACCTGATCGACTGGACGGGCAAGGACTGGACGCCGGATTGCGGTCGCACGGCCGCGCACGCCAACGCGCGTTTCACCGCGCCCATCAGCCAGTGCCCCTCCGTTGACCCCGCCTACGAGGATCCCAACGGTGTGCCAATCAGCGCATTCATCTTCGGCGGGAGGCGATCAACCGTTGTGCCGCTGGTCTATCAGGCCTTCAACTGGGCCTACGGCGTGTATGCGGCCGCGACGATGGGTTCCGAGATGACCGCTGCCGCAGCCGGCACGATCGGCCAGGTGCGTCGCGACCCCTTCGCCATGCTCCCGTTCTGCGGCTATCACATGGCCGACTACTTCACGCACTGGCTGGAATTTGGCCGGCACCTGCCGAATCCGCCCCGCATCTTCGTCGTGAACTGGTTCCGCAAGGACAAGGATGGCAACTTCCTGTGGCCGGGCTTTGGCGAGAACATGCGCATCCTCAAGTGGATCGTTGGGCGCGCCAATGGCGAGGCGGTCGCTGTCGAATCCCCGCTGGGCTGGGTGCCGCGCCATCAGGACATCGACTGGCGCGGGGCAGAGGACTTCGATGAGCGGCACTTCGACGCCGTCATGAGCATCGATCGCTCGCTCTGGCAGCAGGAAGTGTCCGCCCATGATGAGCTCTTTGCGCGGCTGTATGACAAGCTGCCCAAGGAGATGATCTTCATTCGCGAGCTGATCCTCTCAGCACTGTGGCGCTCGCCTGAACGCTGGGGGCTGCACCGCGAGCGATTCTAGGACGTTGTGCGTTCCGACCTTCCTCGCCGCGCAACTGCGCGGCGAGGCCGTTTTTCCGGGCGTAGACTTGGCCCGGAGAGAAACGACCGATGATCGCGCTGCTCGAAAACAACCCCCTGCTGTTGCTCTTTGCCATTGCCGCACTGGGCTTCCTGCTTGGCAAGATCACCTTTCGAGGCGTGAGCCTCGGCGTCTCCGCCGTCCTCTTCTCTGCCCTGTTCTTCGGCGCGCTCAGTCCCCGCATGCGGCTCCCGGAGTTGCTCCAGCAGCTCGGGCTGGCCATCTTCCTCTACACGATGGGGCTGGCCAGCGGGCGGCAGTTCTTTGGCTCCTTGCGCGGGGAGGGCTTGCGCGAAAACGGCTTCGCCGCCGTGTCCGTCCTGGCCATGGCCGGCCTGGTCGCCCTGATATCAGGGTTGCTGCGCCTGGATGCGGCGGGTGGGGCGGGCCTTTTCACGGGCGCGTTCACCAACGCCGCGTCGTTGGCGGCGGTGCGTGAGTTCGTGCGCGAGCATCTGGCCGGTGACCAGGCCCAGGCCTTTCTGAATGGATCGACCGTCTCGTTCTCGCTGGCCTATCCGCTCGGCATCTTCATCACGCTGATCGTCATTGCGCTCGCGCCGCGGGTCTTTCGCATCGACTACGCCGCTGAGGGCGCGCACGAGGCGCAGGGCAAGGCGCGCCGCCTGATCACCACCCGCAACCTCAAGGTCACGGCCGAGGAGGCCATCGGGCGCAGCCTCGCGCGCATCATGGCCGATCATCCGCTCGATGTCGTGGTCGGGCGCGTCCGCCACCACGACGAGGTCGTCATTGCCACTGGCCGGGTCGTGTTGCAGGAGGGTGACCTGCTGACCGCGGTCGGCAGCGTCAGTGACCTGGACCGCTTTCAGGGCCTGATCGGCGAGGCGAGTGATGAACATCTTGAGTGGGACAGGAATGAGCTCGACAACCGGCGCATCTTTGTCTCGGACCCGCGGCTGGCCGGCCGCGCCCTCAAGGAGCTCAGCCTGCCCAAGTCCATCGGCGCGGTCGTGACCCGGGTGCGACGCGGCGACAACGACATGATCGCCTCCGGCGAGCTGCGCCTGGAGCTCGGCGATCGCGTCCGCGTCATCGCACGGCGCGAGGACATCCCGGCTGCCACGCGCTTCTTCGGCGACTCGTATCGATCCCTCAGCGAAGTGGACGTGCTCACGCTCAACCTCGGGCTGGCCCTCGGCATCCTGCTTGGCTTCGTTGAGTTCCCCATCCCGGGCGGCCTCTCGCTCAAGCTGGGCGTTGCGGGCGGACCGCTGCTGGTCTCGCTGATCCTGGGCGCGCTCGGGCAGACCGGGCCGTTGGTTTGGGGGATGCCCTACAACGCCAACCTCACCCTGCGCCAGTTCGGGCTGGTGCTCTTTCTGGCCGGTGTTGGCTCGGGGGCCGGCTACGACCTGGCCCAGACGCTCGTCAACGGCAACGCCGTCGTTCTCCTGTTGACGGCCTCCGCAGTGATCGTGCTCGCGCAGGTGTTGATCTTGTGCGTGGGGCGATGGCTGCTCCGAATCCCGCTCGGCCGGCTGGTCGGGATTCTGGCGGCCATCATGACGCAGCCCGGCCTGCTGCCCTTTGTCGAGTCACGCGTCGGCGATGACCGCCCGCAGTCGGGCTATGCGCAGGTGTATCCAATGGCGCTGATCGCCAAGATCCTCATCGCGCAGGCGTTGACGGCCGTGTTGATGGCGGGGCGGTTTTGACCGAACACCGCAGACGACGG
>JAIBCK010000001.1 GCA_019694215.1 Thermoflexales bacterium | reverse complement strand
TTGGGGCGCTGCGGTCGGGACGGCTGGCGAAGGCGCGCAGGCTCGTATTCAGGATGAGAAGGTCGAATGACCAGGGAGCCAGTGCATCGAGGTCAATGCTTTCAAACGTGGCGTGCGAAGCGTCGAGGGCGCGCAGTCGTTTGTCGCTTACCTGCTGGCGGATTTCGTCGCGAATCAGTACGTCAAGTCTTGGGCTCATGGCAGTACCTTTTGGGTCGGGCGGGATTATATCAAGCGGCCCGAGTATGATCGGGCCGATGCACACTCGCGCGCCGCAGTCCGTTGCCCTCGTTCACGACTGGCTCAATCAGTTGGGTGGGGCGGAGGATGTTCTCGTCGCGCTGCACCGCATGTTTCCGGATGCGCCGATCTTCACATCGATCTACGACCGAGAGCGTATGCCAGCGGCGTGGCGCGACTGGGATATCCGGCCAAACTGGATGGACCGTCTGCCGGGCATTCATCGCCATCATCAACCGTATATGCCGCTTTACGCGCTGGCCTTTGGCGCGCAGACGCTGCCCGGCGCCTATGAGGTCGTGCTCAGCAACAAGAGCGCGTTTTGTCTGGCCGTTCGCGCCCGCGGCGCGCGGCATGTCTGCTACTGCCTCACGCCCACGCGCTTCATCTACGACTTCGACACCTACGCCGCGCGCGAGCGGCTGCCCGGCGTCGCGCGGCCGATTCTCAAGGCCCTCAATGCCGCTCTGCGCGATTTCGAACGGCGTGCCGCACAACGGATTGATCTGTTCATTGCCATCTCGACCGAAGTGCAGCGCAGGATCAAGGCGTTGTATGACCGGGAGAGCGTGATCGTCTATCCACCGGTTGATGTCGACACTTTTACGCCGGATGCCGATGCGGGCGCGGGCGACTACTTCTTCATCGCCTCGCGGCTGCTGCCCTACAAACGCATCGACCTTGCCATCGAGGCCTGTCACCGCATCGGGGCACGGCTCGTCATTGCGGGTCAGGGCAGGGACCGCGAGCGGCTGGCGCGTCTTGCAGCGGACAAGCCGGGCATCAAATTCGTGGGGCGGGTCAGCGACGCCGAACTGGTGCGGCTAATGCGTGGCTGTCGCGCCTTTCTCTTTCCCGGCCTCGAGGATTTTGGCATCGCGCCGATCAACGCCATGGCCTGCGGACGGCCCGTCATCGCATTCGCGGGGGGTGGAGCCCTCGATACGGTCATCGAGGGCGAAACGGGCGTGTTGTTCGCCGAGCAAACGGCCGATTCCCTCACCAGTGCCTTGCGTGATTTTGATGGTGTAAGATTTGCGCCCGGCGCCATCCGGGCGCATGCCGAAAAATTCGGCGTGCCCCGTTTTGAGCGCGAACTGCTGGCCGCGATCGCGTCAATCGCCTGATCCGTCAGGCGCTTGAGCAAGGCCCTCCCCGCCCAAACAGATCCCAGGCCAGCCAAGCCTGCCCGGCGACATCGCCTCGTGCGATGCCTGCGGGGCAGATGGTGACGCAGTCCGACATCGAGAAGCATGGAAGCGTTCTGCTTTAAGTGCCGCGCCAAGCGCGAGCTGAAAAATCCGACCCCGATCTTCTTCGCAAACGGGTCGCCCGCCACACAGGGCACCTGTCCGGTGTGCGGGAGTGATCGCCTTTTTCGCATGGGCCGCACCGACGGCCATGCTGGCATGACGCCGCCTCCGGTTCAGCCTCGTGAGGCCAAGCCGCGCGCAACAAAAGCGGGTGGCAAAACAGCCGGGAAGAAGGCCACCAGTGGCGGCGATGGCTCGCGCAGCCGCCCGCTCGTGATCGTAGAGTCCCCGGCCAAGGCCAAGACCATCGGCAAGTTTCTCGGCGTGCGTTTTTCCGTGCGCCCTTCGGTCGGTCACATCCGCGACCTCCCCAAGAGCCGGCTGGGCGTCGATGTGGCGAGCAACTTCGAGCCGACCTACATCGTGCCGATGGCCAAGCGCAAAACGGTGAAAGAGCTTCGCCAGATCGCCGCGGCAGCGCCCGAAATCTGGCTCGCCACAGACCCTGACCGGGAGGGCGAGGCGATTTCCTGGCACCTCAGCCGAGCGCTCGAAGCCGAGCTGAGCGGCAAACAGGTGCGGCGCGTGGAGTTCCACGAGATCACCGAGGACGCCATCAAGCACGCCTTCGCCAATCCGCGTGAAATCGACATGAACCAGGTCGATGCGCAGCAGGCACGCCGGATTCTGGACCGACTGGTTGGATATAACCTCAGTCCGTTGGTCAGTGACAAGCTCAGCCGGCGCGGCCTGAGCGCCGGGCGCGTGCAATCTGTCGCGCTCCGTCTGGTTGTTGAGCGTGAACGCGAGATTCTGGCATTTGTCCCGGTCGAGTACTGGTCGCTCGAAGCCGAGCTCTCCAAGCACCAGCAGGATCCCGCTTTTCTTGCGCGGCTCTTCAAGCTGCGCGGTGGCGACCCCGATCTGCGCACGGCCGCAGACGCGGCGGCCATCGTCGATGCGGTGGAGAAGGCCACCTGGCGCGTCTTCCGCGTCGATCGCAAGGATCGCCAGCGGAAACCCGCGGCGCCGTTCATCACCAGCACGATGCAGCAGGAGGCCAGCCGCAAGCTGAACTTCAACGCCCGCCGTGCCATGGCCGCCGCACAGCAACTTTACGAGGGCATCGACATCGGTGAGGGCACCGTGGGCCTGATCACGTACATGCGCACGGACTCGGTGAACGTGGCCGAGGTTGCCCAGACCGAAGCGCGCGCCTTTATCACGGAGCGCTATGGCGACGACTTCCTGCCCGACGCGCCGCCGAAATACACCTCGCGCGCCAAGAACGCTCAGGAGGCCCACGAGGCCATCCGACCGACATCGGTGTTCCGCACGCCCGAGTCACTCAAGGCGCACCTCGAACCCGACCAGTTCCGCTTGTACGACCTGATCTGGAAGCGCTTCCTTGCCAGCCAGATGTCGAATGCCATCTTTGATGCCACGACGATTGACATCGACGCGCAGACGCTGGGTGCGCCCGTGGTGCAGGACGCACCGCCGCAATATCACTTCCGCGCCACCGGCTCTGTGATCAAGTTCGCCGGCTTTCTGCGGGTCTACGAGGAAGGCCGTGACGAAGGCGACACCGCGGGCGACGATGAGGAAGGCCGCGATCGACGCCTGCCGAGCGTCGAGGTGGGCGAAGTCCTCGACCTGCGCCGGCTCCTCCCGGAGCAGCACTTCACCGCGCCGCCGCCCCGCTACACCGAGGCCAGCCTGGTTAAGGCGCTCGAAGAATATGGCATCGGCCGGCCCAGCACCTACGCCACGATCATGGGCACGATTCAGTCGCGCGCGTATGTCACGCGCGAGGGAAAGCAACTCCGCCCGACCGAGCTTGGCTTTCAGGTCAACGACCTGTTGGTGGGAAACTTCGCCCGTTATATCGATGTTGGCTTCACCGCTCACGTGGAGGAGGAGCTCGACGACATCGAGTCCGGCACGCGGGCCTGGCAGCCAGTGCTGCACGAGTTCTATGACCCCTTCCGTGCCAGCGTGCAGGATGCGACCGCATCGATCGTCAAGGTCGCCCGCGTGATCGAATACACCGGTGAGATGTGCCCGACCTGCCAGGAAGGGCGGCTGGTGTATCGCACCAGCCGGACCGGCCGCTTCATCGGCTGCGAGCGTTATCCGAAGTGCACGCATACTGCGCCGTTGACGATCCCCGGCGTGGTCTGTCCGAAATGCGGAGGCAAGCTCACCGAGCGCCGCATGAAGAAGGGCAATCGCGCCTTCTACGGCTGCGTCAATTACCCCAATTGCGACTTCACGACCTGGCAGCGGCCGCTGCCCCTGGCCTGTCCGACCGGGGATGGCGGCCTGATGGTGGATGCGGGGCAGGGCAAGGCCAAGTGCCTTGCCTGTGGAACGGCCATCGACGTGCCGGAAACGGCCGTGACTGCCTGACGGTTGAGATCAACTACCGGGTCGCCATCGTGAGGAGCTCGCGCCAGGCGGCAATGGGCCGGCTGCCGAACAGACGCTGACCGGCCACCTCGAAGATGGGTTGGGTGCTGATGCCGCGCTTGCGCTGCTCGGCATCCACGGTCGTGACACGCTCGCGCATCTGCCGCCCGTCGACGCAGGCACCGAACGCGACGCTGTCCAGCCCCGCGATTGCAGCCGCCTTCTTCTTCATCAGTGCGGCGAGACCGGCCTCAGGCGTCGAAGATACCTCGGGCTGATCGCGATACAAAATCTCGTGCAGGTCCCAGAAGTAGCCCTGCTGCGCGGCACACGCACCCGCCTCATGCGTGCGAATGCTGTATTCGCCATGGCTGAGGACATCCCGGAAGACGATTCTAACTTTCCCGGTTCGGACGAATTCCTCGATCAACACGGGCTCTTCGGTCAGCACGTGACCGCGGCAAACCGGTCAGAGAAAGTCGCCATACTCCGTGAGGGTGACTTTCGCGTCGGGGGAGCCCAACGTTGGAAAGCCATCTTCGGTCCTGCCCTGTGTGAGACCCTTGAACGTCACGGATGGACCGGGTTTGGTCGCAGTGGCCGCTGTTGCTGGGGTCGCCACCGTGGTTGCGACCGGCGCGGGGCTGGCGGTTGCCACAGGGGGCCTGGTTGCGGGGGAGGTCGCTGCCGCTGTCGCCGCAGGGGCTGTCGTTGGTGCGGGTGATGGAGCAGGCGTGGCACCGCCACATGCGACGAGCAGCGCGACCAGCACAAAGGCGAAGGGCGAGCGACCGGAGGCCATGGGCGCGTATTGTCCTTGTCCGCATGCCGAAGGGCGGTGCGATTGCATCGCCCTCATGGAATCCTCAGCAGTGACGCTACTCGGCCTTGGGCGGTTCTTCGTCACGCGGGATGGCGCGCATGACCACGCGCCGGCCCCCGACGCGCACCGGATAGGCTACCCGGCGCGCCTGCCCCGCTGGCTTTGGCCGGGCCTGTCGGCTCAGACGCAGCCGTTCCAACAGGGTTGGCTCGTGCGCCCGTTGTGGCGGGACCGCGCCTGGCGGCGTGGGGGGCTCAACCGGGCGCTGCTCCGGCCGCGCACGCTGGAGGGGCGGCGGTGCCGGCATCGGGGCCACCTCGGTGGGTTGGGGCGGTTCTTCCGGGTCGCTTCCGGCCTGCGCGGGCTTGCTCAGCCCGCCCGTTGGCTCAACCCCCAGGTTGGCTGACCGTGGGGCGAACACTGGCTCGGGCTCCGCGGCGATGTCGGAGTTGGGCTCCTCGGCAGCGACAGCGAGGTCCGGCGCCTCGTCACTCGCCCACGCCTCGCGCGTCGCGGCCTCAGCCTCCGGCGACCACGCTTCCGCGTCTGCCAGGGCTGGCAGTGCCACGGGGGCCAGCCCGCGCACAGGCAGGCCGAGCACAACGGCGGTCACGCCTGCCAGGCCCACAAAGGCCAGCTGGGCGGTCAATTGCCCGGTATCGCCGGCCAACGCGCCGAGCACACCCATCCCCGCGATGTTGAGATATGACTGCACGCCGATGGCGTTCCAACCCGCACCCAGGCTGCCATCCGCGAAGAAGCCGGCGGCCGCGAAGCCAATCAGGGCGGGCAGTACCCCGCGCGTCACGGCCGCCACCCCCTGTCCGGAATCGCCCGATGCCGCCCGCGCGAGCACAAATTCTCCAACGATCACGAGCAACCCAGCCACGACGCCCAGCCCCGCGCAAACTCCAGTGGGGAGCCCTCCCGCGCCGGGGGAAACCATGATGGCCGCCGCGACGGCGGCCGCGGCGGCCCGGTCCAGCGCAGTGCGTCGTGTTGTGAAGGTGGCATATCCCGCAGCGACGACGGCCGCGATGAGCGCGGCCATCAACAGGTTGGTGAGATAGGTCGCCCAGGCCGCCCCGTCGAGGCCGGGCTGTAGGGCGGCTGCGCCGATGACGACCAGCAACCCGCCCGTCATCGCCCGCAGTGGATTGGGAGATTCCGTCAGGCGATCCCGGTTGGCGTCGGGCTCCACCCGGCGGGCGGCCGCCACCGATGCCGCGCCGGCGATCAGGCCGACCACGCCCAAGCCGCCAAAATCAATAGGCCCGTGCCCGAGGCGAAAGACGTGACCGAGCGTCGTGCCGAGGCCTCCGCCCCACATCCACATCCCGGTCAGTGCAAAGGCCAAAACCACGAGGGCGGACAGCACCATGATGCGTACGAGCGAGCTCGATCGCCATGCCCAGCCCGCGGCCAACATCGCCGCCGCCTGCGCGAGGGGAAGTGCCCAGATCAGGCCGGGCAGCGCATCCAAAATGCCGACCAGCCCAAAGCCCTTCCAACCCGCGAACGCCCAGCGCGTCCCGTTGACCGTGATCGCCAGCGATGCATCCAGCCCGCGCGTGGGGGCGCTCCCCCCGAGCATCAAGGCAAAGCCCGCGGCGACCATGCACAGGGTCGCCGTCGCAAGCGCGAGCAGACCTGCCAGCGCGGCGCGGCCCTCAAGGCGGCGCGGTGCCGCCGCGGTCAGGGTCAGCCAGAGGCCAAGGGGCAGCAGAAATTCGATGAGGGTGGCTTGCGGGTTCAACTGCGCCGGAGTATATAATGCAAAAAGTAAGGAGAACGCGCTATTCCATCCACTTCCACGCTCAAGCGGGCCAAGGCACCCGCGGATCCAATGGCCCTCGGCCGCCTCATTGCAACGGCGGCGGATGACAAGAAG
Source organism: Thermoflexales bacterium (assembly GCA_019694215.1). Taxonomy (GTDB): domain Bacteria; phylum Chloroflexota; class Anaerolineae; order J036; family Brachytrichaceae; genus Brachythrix. The sequence continues at coordinate 110,599 of JAIBCK010000001.1, read as the reverse complement.
GCCGAAAACACCCTCCTGCTCGACCTGCGCAAGCATTCAAGCGTCGCCGATTACTTTGTGATCTGTTCCGCGGCATCGGAGCGCCAGCTCGATGCCGTGGCTTCACATGTCCGCAAGACCGCCCGCGCGTCACTCGGTGTTTCGCCGCGCGCCAGCGAAGGCTCGCCCGAGTCGGGCTGGCTGCTGCTCGACTTTGGGGATGTGATCGTGCATGTCATGACCCCGCGTCTGCGCGCCTTCTACGGGCTCGAGACGCTGTGGGCGGACGCCCCGGTGCTGCTGCGCCTGCAGTAGCCACCCGTCAGAATTCCAGGCGTTTGTAGCGCATCACCACGCTTTCGACGATGCCGATGGCCGCGAGCAGCGTGAGCAAATTGCTGCGCCCGTAACTGACAAAGGGCAGGACCACGCCGGTGACGGGCAGGATGCCGAGCTGCATGCCGATGTTGGTGTAGGCCTGCAGAAAGAGCATTGACGCGATGCCCACGCACAGCAGCCGGCCAAATGTGTCGTGGGCCAGCCAGGCGGCACGCAGCGCGCGCAGGATGACCAGCAGGATCAGCACCATGAAGCCGAAGGCTCCGGCGAAGCCGAGCTCCTCCCCGATCACAGAGAAGATGAAGTCGGTGTGACGGGCCGGCACCAGGCGCAGCTGCGAGAAGGTGCCGTTCTGATAGCCCAGGCCAAGGAGCCCACCCGACGACAGCGCCAGGCGTGCCTGATCGATCTGGTACGTGTCTCCCGCTTCGACGTTGATGCCCAGCAGCTTCTCGATGCGCTCGATCTGGTAGCCCTGGATCAGGCCCAGTTGCGAAACGATCAGGATCATCGCGATCCCGGTGATGGCCATGATGATGGCGTGCTGACGCTCGATCCCGCCTACGAACACCAGCGCCAGCCAGATGAAAACGATGGTGAGTGCGGTGCTCAGGTTGGGCTGGCGCATGATCAGCGCCACGCACGGCGCCACGGCGAGCAATGTCACGCCGATCGTCTGAAGGTAGGGTCGGCGCCCCTGCTGGCTGGCGATGATATGGGCGACGACGACCGTAAGCAGGATCTTGGCCACCTCGCCCGGTTGCAGGTCAAAGCCGCCGATCTGAAACCAGCGCCGGGCCCCGAAGCGGTCGGTGCCGACCGCGAGCACGGCAATCAACGCGGCGACGGTCACGATGTAGATCACCCAGGCCGCGCTGCGCAGAATCGTGTAGTCGGTGATGATGATGACGAACATCAACCCGAGGCCGGCCAGCGCCGTCACACCCTGCGCAAGCGGCAATCCCTCGATGAGTGGGTCGCCTCGCGTGGCGGAGCGGACCATGAAGATGCCGCCGATGACGAGCAGGCCGATCAGGCCGATCAGCAGGTAATCGAAGTGGCGCCAGTAACGACGGTCGGGCATCTGCCTTTGCTTAGCTGCCCTGGCGTCGTCGCGCAGGGGCCAGTGGAATATCGACCATCAGGCGGCGCTCGCCGCCTTCGTCCTCGATGTTAACCGCCACGCGGTCACGCTCGATCTGCAAGCGGTCGGCGATGACGTCGATGATGTCGTCGCGGATGGCCTCGAGCATGCCCGGCGCGATCTCGGCGCGGTCGTGGATGAGGACGAACTTGAGCCGGCTCTTGGCCTCGGCTGCGGACTTGCGGCCGCCGAACCACTGTTTGAACATGCTCATGATGTCGCCCCTCAGCTGCGCCCGAACAGGCGCTGAAGGAATCCACCCGACTGAAGCGGTTGCAGCGGGACGTCCTCGCCCATGAGGCGGCGGGCGATCTCGCTGTAGGCAACTGCCGCCGCGCCCTTGCCGCCGAGGGCCACGGGCACGCCCTTGTTGGTCGACGACAGAATGCTTTCATCCTCGGGCACCACGCCAATAATGGCGGTGGACAGCACCTCCTGGATGTCCTCGACCGAGAGCATGTCCTGCTTCTTCACGCGGGCGGCGGACAGCCGGTTGATAATCAGGTGCGTTGTGCGATCCTTCTCCTTGGACTCGATCAGCCCGATCACACGGTCCGAATCGCGGACGGAGGAGACCTCGGGGTTGGTCACGACCAGGCAGCGGTCGGCCGGGGCGAGGCAGGTCTCGAAGCCCTGCTCGATGCCCGCGGGCGAGTCGACGATGATGAAGTCGAAGTCTGGGCGCAGCTCGTCGCACAGGGCACTCATCTTCTCCGGGTTCATCGCGGTCTTGTCGCGCGTCTGGGCGGTGGCCAGCAGATACAGCTCTGGCGCGCGCTTGTCGCGGATGAGGGCCTGCTTGAGCTTGCAGCGACCTTCGACATAGTCAACGGCATCGTAGACGATGCGGTTTTCGAGGCCCATGACGATGTCCAGGTTGCGCAGACCGATGTCGCCATCGATGATGACGACCTTCTGGCCGCGCAACGCAAGTGCGCAACCCAAATTGGCCGCCGTGGTGGTCTTGCCCACGCCGCCCTTGCCCGAGGTGATGGTGATTACGGTTGCCTGCATGCCCTACTTCTCTTGCCAGATTGTGATTTCGATGCCGTCGGCATTGACCCTGGCCACGCGGGGACCTGCGTCCCGGCGGCGTTCCTTTCCGGTCTGGATCAACTGCGTGTCGGCGATGCGGAGTGTGGATGGCTGCATGACCAGCGCACCAACGATTGCCCCCGTGTCGCCGAGCGCGCCGGCATGGGCTGAGCCCTGTAGTTTTCCCCAAACGATGATATCACCGCCGGCGATGAGCTGCGCACCCGGGTTGACATCGCCGATCACGACGATGTGGCCGGGATGCCGCAGCACCTGCCCGGAGCGCACCCGGCGGCGGGCCAGGATGCCATCCGTTCCGCCGTCCAACGGCTCGCTGACAGATGTGGCCGGCAGCCCCGCCTCGGCGGGCTCGACGCCCTCGGTCGCCCGAACGGCGGCAACGGCTGTGCGGCGGGCGGGCGTCGGGTCCGCAGGGGCGGGCAGGGTGGGCCCCAGCCCGAGCGAACGGGCTGCCGCCGCGGTGCCCGCATCCTGTGTGATGAGCGCCCCCAGCCGCACCTCGAAACTGCTGAGCAGCATGCGCGCCCGTTCGATGTCGTCGGCCGCGAGCGACTGCGCTCCCACGTCCAGCGCGACAAGGCCGCCTTTGAAGAAGTTGGCACTGTTGACGAGCCGGGCTTCCAACTCGCGCAGGGTGTCGTGCCAGGCTCCTTCGCCCAGGATGATGAGCAGGCCCTGTCTCAGGCCCTTGATCGTGATCATGTCCGTTTCTATTCAGTCTTGACGATTTCCTGATTCTTGGGCAGTGGCAGCCCGAAGTATTCTGCAATGATGCGTTGTGCGATCGGGGCCGCCACCGATGAACCCTGACCGCCGTTCCAGACATACACCGATAGTGCGATCTTCGGCTTGTCCGCCGGCGCGTAGGCGACAAACCAGGCATGCGAGGGCTGCACCTTCATGCCAAAGTAACAGACGCCCGTCTTCTGCGCGATGTCGTCGCAGAATTCGGCGGTGCCCGTCTTGCCGGCATAGACGAAGTTCGGGATCTGTGACGACTTGGCCGTGCCGTCCGGGCCGACCACGGAGACCAGCGCGTTCTGGATCAGCTTCATGTTCTCCGGCTTGATGGGGATCTGGCGCGCGACCTTCGGTTGATACGGCGTGATGACATTGCCCTGAGGGTCGACGATGTCGCGGATGATCTGTGGCTTGTACAGCGTCCCGCCGTTGGCGATGGCCGCCATCATGTTCGCCATCTCCAGCGGCGTCGCCACGAGGTAGCCCTGTCCAATGGCCACGTTGTAGCTGTCGCCGACCGTCCAAACTTCGCCATAGGTCGAGCGCTTCCAGGCCGCTGTCGGCGCGAAGCCGCGCACGCGCGAGAGCTCCAGCCGCGACTCTGGGTCGCCGATGCCAAACACCTTGGCCCATGCGGCGAGCTTGTCCGGGCCCATGCCCTGGATGCCCTCCTCCTTGTATCCGCCGACTGCCTTGCGGAAGTAGGTATTGCAGGAGTTGCGCAGGGCATCACTGACACGCTGGGGGCCATGCAGGCCACCCTGCAGGCCGATCCAGCAGTAGAAGTCCTTTGCGGCGCGCAGATTTTCGGGGTCGATTTCGCTCTTGACCTTGAACACGCCGGGGTCATAGATCACCGTGTTTGCCGTGACCTCGCCCTCCTCCAGGAGCGCCGCCGCCGTGATGATCTTGAAGGTCGAGCCGGGTGGCACGGTGTCATCGGTCGCCTTGTTGAGCAGAGGTCGGTGTTGATCGTTGTACAGCGTGTCGAGCTCGGCCTGGGTGACGTTGCCGCGAGTGAAGATGTTGTTGTCGAACCCCGGGAACCCAATCATGCCGAGCACTTCGCCGGTGCTGGGATCCATCGCCACGGCCGCGCCACGCGGCGACTTGACCTTGTCCATGCCCGTTTTGAGGGCATCGGACATGATCTTTTGCAACCGGAGATCGATCGTCAGGCGGACGCCGTTGCCATCCCGCGGCGGAGTGCTGCCGTAGCGCTGGATGACTTCACCTGAGGCGTCCTCGAGCACCGACTCAGCCCCCTTGACCCCGCGCATGGCATCCTCACCAACGTATTCGACCCCGGCCAGGCCGACGCGGTCGGTGCCGGGATCGTAGCCATCCTTGCGGTACTCGTCGTCGTTGCCGGCGGGAATCTTGCCGATGTAGCCAAGGATGTTTCCCAGCAGATCGCGATACGGGTAGTAGCGGGACCCAACGCTCTGGGCATACACGCCCGGCATGGTCAGCGAAAGCTCCTGGAGGTAGAGGGCGGTCTCACGGGGCACGTTCTCCGCCACGACCACGCCGCGATACGGGGCCACGCTGGATTGCCGAAACACCTTCGTAAAGATGTCGCCGGCGGTCAGCCCGGGCTGCGCGATGATCTCGGCCAGCCGGTTGTAGATGTCGTTGCGATCCATGCGCCGCTGGATGGCGTTGTCGGGATCGGGCAGCTCGGCGGGCACGATGGCGATCTGATAGAGCGGGGCGTTGCGCACCACGGCCTCGCCATTGCGGTCGTAGATCAGGCCGCGCAGGGCGGGGATGGCGCGCTCCTTGACGCTGGCGCGCGTGACCTGCTGGGCGCTCTCGGCCTGGAAGCGGGTCTGCAGGTCATATAGCCGAACGCCCAGCGTGGCCATGGCAAGCGAGAACGCGACGGCCATCGCGAGCAGACGCAGTGCGCCGCCCTGACGGTCGGGCGGGGGCGCCTGCGTGCTTCGGCGCCGGACATCAAAACCGCCAAACGTCATGACCGCTTGCTCCTCCGCGGGGAGCGCTCAACGTCGGCCACGGATGCCTCCTCGCCGCAGCGCGGCCTGGGCGGGGCGAACCACGAAGGACAGCGGGATCGCCAGAAGTGGGTGGAACAACATGGTTGGCAGGATGACGGACGTGACCGCAAAGTCGAGATTGACATCCATCCCGCGCACGATCTGCGCGCCCAACAAAGTAAGCTGATACACCAGCGTCGTTGTCGCCACCCAGTTGGTGGCACGCAGCACGGTGGAGGGGATCGGGGCTTGATCGACGCCCAGCGCCACCACGTTGCCGAGCATCAGCCCAAACAGATTGATGCCAAAGGGCAGGCCCGAGACGGCCTCCAGCGCGAAGCCGCCGATGAAGGCCGTGACAGCGCCATCGATATCGCCGCCATGGGCCCACAGCGAGGCCAGGATCAGCGTCAGGCGGGGTCGCCAGGCCCCGACGAAAAGCTCGGGCAGCAGGGCCGAGTCCAGGGCTGCCGTAAACAGCATCAGCAGGGCAGGGACCACAAAGCGTCGCATGGGATGCGCCTACTTGAGCGTCGCCGTGGTCGAGATCACCAGCACAGACTCGATGTGATTGAAGTCGACGGCTGGGCGGATGATCGCTTCCTTGAAGAGCTGGGCGTCGGTGCTGGTCACGCGCTCGACGCGGCCGATGGGCAGCAGGCGGGGCAGCAGCCCCCCCAGGCCACTGGTGACGACGATGTCGTCGGCCACGATCTCGTCGCTCTGCAGGACGTTGGCCAGCTTGAGGCTGCCGTCGGCCTGGCCCGAGATCGTCCCCGTGGCGCGCGTCCCGACCAGGACGACGTTGATCGACGAGCCGGTGTCGACGATGAGTTGCACCTGGGCGGTGCGCTCATTGACCTGCCCAACGCGCCCGATCAATCCAAAGGAGCCGCCGACGACGGCCATGCCCTCGCGGAGGCCCTGTGCGCGGCCGGCGTTGATGACGAGATACCGCGCATACGGGCTGACCTCGGAGGCGATCACGCTGGCGCAGATGCCGGTCGGCGGGGCAGTGGGGTCGGCGGCGCTGGCCTGCTGGCAGGCCTTGAGGCCCACGCCAATGACATCCGCGCCGGCGACATCGAAGGCGGGGTTGGCCACCGCAAAATCGAGCAGTGCTCGATACTGTGCCGCGGTCGCCTTGAACTCGCGCAGCTGGAGGTTCTCGATCTCGAGCTCGCGGACGCGCGTTTCAAGCTGTTGATTGCGTGCCCGCAAGGCCTGAACGTCGCTGGTGCCCTGGAAGAAGCCTGCGAGGGCGACCCCCGCGCTGCGCAGGGGTTGTTGAATGGGCGCCAGGACGACGGTGAGTGGGTTGTCCGGCGCGAGGTTGGCATTGCCCAGCCCCACGATCATTGCAACGCCGGCGATGAAGAGCAGGCTGGCCAGCAGGAGGGGGCGGCTACCGCTTCGGTTCAATGCAGATCGTTATGCATCGGCGGCTAGAAACTCCGCCGGGTGAGCGCGGTCGAGGTGGGCTGTGGCGTGCCACGCGAGGTGCTGTTGCGCTCCAGCCCGACCAGCAGCGTGCGCAGCTCGTCGTAGTGCTCCAGAATCTGCTCGGCGCCGCGCGCCACGCAGGTGAGGGTGTCCTCGGCCAGCCAGGTGTGAATGTTGGTCTCGTCGGCGACGCGCTCGACGAGACCTTGCAGCAGCGCGCCACCGCCGGCCAGCGCGATGCCCGTCTCCATCAGGTCGGCCACCAGCTCGGGCGGCGTTTCGTCGAGCGTGGCGCGGATGGTCTCGACGATGGTGTTGACCGAGGCGCTGAGGGCCTCTCGGATTTCGATCGACGACACCTCGATGGACTCGGGCAGGCCCGTGACGAGGTTGCGCCCGCGAAGCGTCATCGTCTTTTCCTCGGGCAGCGGAAACGCCGAGCCGATGGCGATCTTGATCTTCTCCGCCATGCGTTCGCCGATCAGCAGGTTGTACTTCTGGCGGGCGTAGTTGATGATGTCCTCGTCCATCTCGTCGCCGGCGACGCGGATGGAGCGGCTGACGACGATGCCACCGAGGGCGAAGACGGCCACCTCGGTCGTGCCGCCGCCGATGTCCACGATCATGCTGCCGTGGGCTTCCGTGACGGGCAGACCGCAGCCAATGGCCGCAGCCATCGGTTCCTCGATCAGGAGGGCCTCGCGCGCCCCGGCTGACATGGCGGCGTCCTTCACGGCGCGCTTCTCGACCTCGGTCACGCCCGAGGGGATGCCGATGACGACGCGTGGGCGCGGGATGCTGAAGATCGAGTTGCGGTGTGCCTTGTCGTTGAAGAACTTCAGCATGTTCTCGGTTACGTCGAAGTCTGAGATCACGCCATCGCGCAGCGGCCGGATGGCGACGATGCGCGAGGGGGTGCGGCCCACCATCTCTTTGGCCTCCATGCCGAAGGCCTTGGGCTCGCGGGTGCGCCGGTCGATGGCCACCCAGGAGGGTTCGTTGATGATGATCCCGCGGCCGCGAACGGCGACGAGCGTGTTGGCCGTCCCCAGGTCGATACCCAGGTCGAGCGAAAACACGCCGAGGATGCGGTCAATGAGACTTGGCATAACTGGAACGCTGGGCAACGATTATAGGGGACGCCCTGTCGCCATCTGCCATAATGAGAACCATGCCGCAAGCCATCCACATCGTTGGTGCGCCGATAGGGCTTGGTGCGGGCAAGCAGGGCGTCGATCTGGGCCCCAACGCCCTGCGCTACGCCCGTCTTGCGGAGCAGCTCGCCGGCCTCGAAAACCCCATCCTCGACAAGGGCAATGTCCCGCTCGCGTCAATCTCTGATCCGGGTCCGGAGCCCCGCCTGCGTTGTCTGCCCACCATTGCCGCGTTCTGCGCAACGCTTGCCGAGTGGGTGGCGGATTCGGTCGCGGCGGGTGCCCTGCCGCTGGTCCTGGGGGGCGATCACAGCCTGTCGATTGGGTCGGTGGCGGGCACGGCGCGTGGCCGGGAACTCGGGTTGCTGTGGCTGGACGCCCATGGGGATTTCAACACGGCGCTGACCTCGCCGAGTGGCAACATCCACGGCATGTCGCTGGCCTGTCTGACGGGCCAAGGCCACCCTGACCTGATCGGGCTGGCGGGTCGTGTGCCGGCCATTCAGCCTCGGCATGTTGCGCTGGTTGGGATTCGCGATCTTGACCCGCCGGAGCGTGATGCGCTCAAGGCCTCGGGGCTGCACTGCTACACGATGCAGGACATCGACCGGCGCGGCATGGCGGCCGTGATGGACGACGCCCTGGCCGTGGTCGGCGCGGCGCGGGATGGCTTTCACGCCAGCTTCGACCTCGACGTGCTCGACCCGCGTGAGGCGCCGGGCGTCGGCACGCCGGTGCCGGGCGGAATCTCCTATCGCGAAGCCCATCTCGCGATGGAATTCATCTCGGTCACCGGAAAACTGCGCAGCCTCGATCTCGTAGAGGACAATCCCATCCTGGACGACCGCAACCAGACCGCCATGCTGGGCGTTCAGCTCATCCTGTCTGCGTTTGGCAAGCAGATCCTGTAACCGGGCGCGCCATGATGCGCCTTCAATCCCGATAACTTGAAACGAGGAAATCCGATGTCACAGTCAGCCCCCTTCAAACTGACCTACGCCACGATGTTCAACCCGCCCGAGGCCATGCACGAGCGCTTCGAGCGCGCGCTGGCGGACACCCGCGCCACGCTGGGCCGCGAATACGGCCAGTGGATCAACGGACAGGAGCGCCTGTCGGCGCAGAAGTTCGAGAAGCGCTCGCCAATCAACACCGATTGGGTGCTGGGCGTCTTTCAGCGCGGCACCGCGCAGGATGCCGACGATGCCCTGGCCGCGGCGCGCGCTGCGCTCCCGGCCTGGCGGGCCACGCCGTGGCAGGAGCGCATCGTCCTCGCCCGCAAGATCGCGGACCTGATCGACGAGCGCGCTTATCACATCGCGGCGGCGCTCGCGCTGGAAGTCGGCAAGAACCGCTCGGAGGCACTCGGCGACGTGGCCGAAGCGGCCGAGTTCCTGCGCTACTACAGCGCGGAGATGGAGCGCAACGACGGGTATCGCGTCGAGATGGGCCGTGACCCGCTGGTGGGCTTCACCGCGCGCAACTACTCGCTGCTCAAGCCCTATGGCGTGTGGGTGGTGATCAGCCCCTTCAACTTCCCGACTGCGCTGTCCGGCGGCCCGGTGGCCGCGGCGCTCATCACCGGCAACACCGTCGTACTCAAGCCAGCCACGGACACGCCCTGGTCGGTGCGCTTGCTGGTGGACTGCTTCCGTGATGCGGGCCTTCCGCCGGGCGTGCTCAATTTCGTGACCGGGGGTGGGGCGACCGTCGGACAGCGCCTGATCGACAACCCCGGCGTTGACGGAATCACCTTCACCGGCTCGTATCCCGTGGCGATGAAGATCTATCAGGCCTTCGGACAGGGCGCCTATCCGCGTCCGGCTGTGCTGGAGATGGGTGGCAAGAACGCCGTCATCGTCTCGCGGCACGCCGATCTGGACAAGGCCGCGACCGGCATCGTCCGCTCGGCGTTTGGACTGCAGGGTCAGAAGTGCTCGGCGGCCTCGCGCGTGTATGTTGAATCGCCGTTGTACGATGCGTTGGTCGAGCGGGTCACCTCGCTCACCAGGGCGCTCACCATCGGCGATCCCACGCTGCGCAGCAACTACCTTGGCCCGGTGATCAATGCCGGCTCGTATCGCGAGTTTCAGGACTACAACGAGGAGCTTTCGCAGAGCGGCCACTTCACGACGGGCGGGCGCATCCTGACCGACGGCGACTTTGGCAAGGGCTACTTCTGCGCGCCGACGCTGGCGGTGGACGTGCCCTTCAACCATCGCCTGTGGCGCACCGAGCTCTTCCTCCCGATCACGATGATCGGCAAGGTGGGCGACCTGAAGGAAGCGATGGGCCTGGCCAACGATGTGAACTATGGCCTTACCTCCGGCTTCTACGGCCGCGACGACGAGGCGCAGTGGTACTTCGATCACATCGAGGCGGGGGTCAACTACGTCAACCGACCGATGGGGGCGACGACCGGTGCGTGGCCGGGCTATCAGCCGTTTGGTGGCTGGAAGGGCTCCGGGTCCAGTGGCAAGAATGGTGGCGGCATCTACTACCTTCCGCTCTACATGCGGGAGCAGATCCAAACGGTGATTTCATGACGGACTTTCCAAACACGGCACTCATCGGGGGCGGCATCATGGGTGAGGCGATCAGCCGTGCCCTGTTGTCCGCCGGCGTGCTGACTCCGGCACAACTCGCGGTCTCCGATCCGCTCCCCACGCGCTGCGAGTTCTTCACCCGTGAGCTTGGCGCGCGAGCGTCGACGCGCAACGTTGACGTCGTGGGTGGGGCCGGCTTGATCATCCTGTCGATCAAGCCGCAAAACGCGCGGGAGGTGGCGCGCGAGCTTCGTGATGTCATCGCGCCCGACACGCTCATCCTGTCGATCATGGCGGGCGTTTCGGTGCAGGCCCTGTCGTCGGCGCTGCACGACGGACAGCCCATCGTGCGCGCCATGCCCAACACCCCGGCCCAGATCGGCATGGGCATGAGCGTGTGGACGTGCACGTCCTCGGTCTCTGCCACCCAGCGCGAGCACGCGCGCAAGGTGCTCTCCGTCATGGGCGAGGAAATCTACGCCGACCACGAGGACTATCTCGACATGGCGACGGCGCTGAACGGCTCCGGGCCGGCCTACGTCTTCCTCTTCATGGAAGCGCTGATCGACGCCGGCGTTCACATGGGCCTGCCGCGCCACATGGCCGAGAAGCTCGTTACCCAGACGGTAAGGGGGAGCGTCGAGTTTGCCGGGCGCAGCCGCCAGCATCCCGCCCAATTGCGCAACGCAGTGACCTCATCCGGTGGCACGACGGCGGCGGCGCTGTATCAATTGGAGAAGGGCGGTCTGCGCACCGTGATCTCGCGCGCGGTATGGGCGGCCTACCTGCGCAGCGCCGAGCTGGGCAAGAAGGCCTGATCATTATTGATGCGGTTCAAACTGGGGGTGGGGCGCGTCGTCGTGTCGCTGGCGCTGATCACCGCGACGGCACAGACGGCCAGCGTGACGCGCGCGGCAGTTCAGGCCGCTCCGACCGCGCTCTCGGTGCGCCGCTACCTGCCGCGCATCTTCAATAACCGGCAATGCCCAACGACTTCAAGTCAGACGTATGATGTCATCCCGATCGAGGGCGGCTACTACAAGGACAACCGGCTTACCGACGAGAACGCCGACTTCCGCCTCTCCACCCTGGGCTTTGTGCCATCCGGTGCTGCGCTCAGCCTGGTCGACTACGGCGGAGCGACGGACGCGAATGCGCCAAAACTGAACGGCATCTTTGAACCCAACCGGACGCCGGCCATCCTGGCCACCTATCAGCACCGTGGTTGGAACTGGGCGGATACGGGTTCGAACATTGCTCCACCGTATGGGACGCCGGGACCGGTCGTCACGACCTGGCCCGCGCATGTGATTGACCTGGCGGTCACGCCCGGCGAGGTATTGCAGATTCCCGAGCGCGGCATCGCGATCTGGTCCGGCAACCTCGTGGCGCTCGTGCTATATGCCGGCGAACGCGAGCTGACCATCGCCTACGCGCGCAATGACAGCGTTGGCGGCTATGTCGTCCACCTGCTCAATTTCTGCGTGGATGCCAACCTGCTCAGCGCATACCGCAGCCAGCTCGCCAATGGCCACCGCGCGACCGGGCAATTGCCGGCGCTGCGGGTGGGGCAGCGCATCGGGACCGCACTTGAGCCCTGGCTGACCGTGGCCGTGCGCGATGGCGGCGCATTCATGGATCCGCGCTCGCGCAAGGACTGGTGGCCGTGACCGGGCCGCGGGGACCCGCAGCCAACCAAACGCCGTTCGACGATCAAACGGTCGTTTGACGGCCGGCCCGTCGTGCCGTACACTGTGACCCGTACGTCGCGCCAGTATGGACCCTACACCGTGACCCGCGGGCGCGAGCGGGCGCGACATCCCGCGTTTTGGAGGCACCATGACAACCTCGCCCGCAACGGCTCGTCCCTGGACCAGCCACTACGAAACCGGCGTCCCTGCGTCGCTGACCTATCCCGATGCCCCGCTGCACCACTTTCTGGAGGCGTCGGCCGCCAAGCATCCAGATCGCGTCGCCACTCGATTTTTCAAGGGGGCGATCACCTATCGCCAGCTCAACGAACTGGCGGATCGGTTTGCGGCGGGGCTCCAATCGTTGGGCGTGAAGAAGGGGGATCGGGTCGCGGTGTTTCTCCCGAATACTCCGCAATTCATCATCGCCTTCTACGGCACCCTCAAGGCCGGGGCAACGGTGGTGCCGACCAATCCGCTCTACACGGCCGATGAGCTGGGGCGGCAGGTCAAGGACAGCGGGGCGACCGTCGTCGTCGCGCTCAGCCGGTTCTGGCCGGTGGTGAACGCGGCCCGTAGGACGATGGGCGCGAAGAACATCATCGTCACCAACATCAAGGACTACTTCCCGCCGGTGACGAAGCTGCTCTTCACGCTGGCAAAGGAGAAGAAGGACGGTCATCGCGCCGAGTTGCCCAATGAGCCCGGCATCCATGCCTGGCCGGCCTTCATGGCGGCGGCCCCGGCGAAGCCGGCCGCGGTCGAGAGCAAGCCCGCTGACCTGGCCGTGCTGCAATACACCGGCGGAACCACCGGCGTGCCGAAAGGGGCGATGCTCTCGCATGGCAACCTCGTGGCCAACGCGCTTCAGGTACAGGCGTGGAGCCGCGCGAAGGATGCCGAGGAAATCATGCTCGGCGCGATTCCGTTTTTCCATGTGTATGGATTGACCGTTGGCATGAACATGAGTGTGGCGTCCGCGGCCACCATGGTGTTGCTTCCGCGCTTCGATCTCGTCGACGTGCTCAAGACGATCACGCATGACCGGCCGACGCTCTTCCCGGGTGTGCCGACCATGTACGTGGCGATCAACAATTACAAGGACATCGCGAAATACGACCTGCGCAGCGTCAAGGCGTGCATCTCGGGCGCGGCACCGCTTCCACTCGAAGTGTCGCGCGCTTTCGAGAGCCTGAGCGGCGGCAAACTCGTCGAGGGCTATGGCCTGAGCGAGGCCTCGCCCGTGGTTTCGTCAAACCCCTTGAACGGCGAGCGCCGCGAGGGCATCGGGCTGCCGTTCCCCGATACCGAGGTCCGGCTGGTCGACCTCGACACGGGCGAGCACGATGTCGAAATCGGCAAGCCCGGCGAGCTCATCGTGCGCGGACCGCAGGTCATGCAGGGCTACTGGCAGCGCCCCGATGAAACGGCCAAGGTCATCCGCAATGGCTGGTTGTTCACCGGCGACATCGCCGTGATGGATCCGGACGGCTACTTCGCCATCGTCGACCGCAAGAAGGACATGATCATCGCCAGCGGGTTCAACATCTACCCGCGCGAAGTCGAGGAAGTCGTCTACGCCCATCCCAAGGTCAAGGAAGCGGTCGTGGTTGGGATCCCCGACAAGTATCGTGGCGAGACGGTCAAGCTGTATGTCGTCGTCAAGGAAGGCGAGACCCTGACCGCAGAAGAGTTGTCTGCGTTCTGCAAAGAGAAGCTGACCAACTACAAGCGCCCGACCCAGATCGAGTTCCGTCAATCGCTGCCCAAGACCATGATCGGGAAGATGCTGCGGCGCGTCCTGCTCGAGGAGGAGCTGGCCAAGGCGAAGGAAGGCGCGCCGAAGTAGCGCCCGCGCCTACGAAAAGAGATCGCGTTCCGGCGGTCGGATGATTTCGGCCGCCGAGCCGTCTCTGCCGTCATGGATCACGCCGCGCACGAGCGCGGCAGGGGTGCCTTCCGCAGCCTGGCCCATCACCAGCGTCGCCGCCGTCGCGATCATGTCACCGAGCCCCACTTCGGTGTGCTGCAGTGCGACGCCAAAGAGGTCCTCGCGCCCGCGCCAGTCCTCGACGCCGGGCAGCCCGCACAGCCCGATCGCCGCTCCGATTGCGCCGCCGCGATGCGGCCGGCCGTGGCTGTCCGCCAGCACGATGGGCATGCGCACGCCGAGCGTTCGAGCGAGGCCATCGCGCAGCGCGCGTGCCGAAGCATCCGGATCCTTCGGCAGGAGCAGCACGATGTCTGGATCCGTCGACGTGTTGGAGTGATCGACCCCGGCGTTGGCGCAGATGAAGCCCAGGCGGTGCCGCATGATCAACACCCGGCCGCGCGCGCGGGAGACGGCCGCAGACTCATCGAGGATCACCTGGACCAGGCGGGGATCCTTGTCGACTTTCGCGGCGAGCGTCCGCGCCTCGGTGCCCGGTGTGACCGTGCGCAGGTTGACGAAGCGTCCTTCCGCTTTCGACACGATCTTGGAGGTCACGACCAGGACATCGCCCTGACGCGGCCCCAACGGACGTAGCCGATCTGCGAGCAGATCGACGAGGCGATCCCCCGGCGCGATGATGGGCAGGCCCGAGACCGGGAAGATGGAGAGCATCGTGCGGCGCCCGGGGTGCTAGGCCAGGGTGATGCGCAGGCCGGCGCCCTTGACCTTGTGTCGGCGGTTGATGCCGAGCAGGACAGGCGTGAGGCCCTCAACCACGCTGGCGTTGTCGAGCGGGCCCGCATCCCAGGCCTTCATCCCGGCATCCTGCGCCAGCCGCATCCCGACCTGCTTGGCGGCGTCATCGTCGCCACACACCAGCACATCGCAGTCGACGGTCGCATCGAGCTTCTTGAGGTGAGTGGCGGAGATGTTCTGAAACGCCGTCACGACGCGCGCCCCGTTGTCCAACAGGGCCTGGGCCTCCTTCGAAGCGGAGCCGCCTTCAGGGACCATGACGCGCAAAAAATCGGTGGGGTGGATCGGCACCGTCACGTCGACGATGACCTTGCCGGCCAGGGCATCCTTGACCGAGAGGATCGTGTCGCGGTGCGCGGCATACGGGACGCTGAGGACGACGACATCGGCTTTGGTCGCCGCGGTTAGATTGTCCTCGCCGGCCACGACCGGGTTGCCCAACGCAAGATTGAGCTCTTCCGCCGCGCGGCGGGCCTTTTCGGCGTCCCGCGAACCGATGATGACCGTGTGGCCGGCATGCGCCCAACGCATGGCCAAACCCGAACCTTCCTTCCCCGTTCCGCCCAATACTGAAATAATCATGCGCCAAGTCTACCGCGTCATGGAGGCGGTGGTTTGGTGGGAAGGGGCGTTGATGTTGGCGCCAGCGGCGTTGCGGTCTGGGTCGGCGTCGGCGTCGGCGTTCTTGTCGGCGTGCTGGACGCCGTCGCTGTTTGCGATGGTGTGGCCGATGCCGTCGCTGTTTGCGTGGCCGTTGCGCTCGGCGGCGGGGTGAGCGTGCGCGTGGCGGTTGGCGCAATCGTCAGGGTGGGGAGGGCGAAGACCGTCGGTAGGACAGCCCCCAGCGTCGGGGTGGGCGCTGTCGGCGGCGCCGTCGGTGGCAGGAAGGTCATCGTCGGGACGGGGCCCGGGCCACCGCCGACCGGCGTCACCAATGCCAACAATGCGAAGCCCAGCACATAGCACGGCACCATCAAGGCTAGAATGCCGAGCAGCACGCTGTAGGCCGTGCGCCGTCGCCCAACGAGTCGACTAAAGCTCCCCATCGTGTGTCAAAGAGGGGCCGGCACGAAAGCGATTCCGTGCCGGCCCAGTGTTGTTGGCTACAGCTTGCTTCCCACAAAGCGGGCGAGGTCGCCCACGCGGCAGGAATAGCCCCACTCATTGTCATACCAAGAGATGGCCTTGACCAGGTTGCCCAGCGACAGCGTGTCGAGCGCGCTGAAGATCGACGAGCGGGTGTCTCCCTTGAGGTCCATCGAGACCAGCGGCTCCTCGGTGTAGCCGAGAATGCCCTTCATCGGGCCCTCCGAAGCCGCCTTCATCGCCGCATTGATCTCGTCCTTCGTCGCGGGCTTGGCCAGCACCGCGGTGAAGTCGACGACGGACACCGTCGCAGTCGGCACGCGGAAGGCCATGCCGGCGAACTTGCCCACCAGCTCCGGGATCACGAGGCCGACAGCGCGCGCCGCGCCGGTCTCGGACGGGACGATGTTCTGCGCCGCCGCGCGTGCGTCACGCAGGTCCGGTGCCGCGAGGTCCAGCAGCTTCTGTGAGTTGGTGTAGGCATGGACGGTGGTCAGAATGCCCTTCTCGATCCCCCACGTGTCGTTCAGCACCTTGGCCACCGGCGCGAGGCCGTTGGTCGTGCACGAGGCGTTGGAGATGATGTTGTGCTTGGCCGGGTCGTACTTGTTCTGGTTGACACCCATCACGATCGTGATGTCCTCACCCTTGGCCGGCGCGCTGATGATGACCTTCTTTGCGCCTGCCTTCAGATGCGCGGAGGCCAGCTCGGCCTTGGTGAAGAGGCCGGTCGACTCGATCACGATGTCCGCGCCGACCGACGCCCACGGAATCTGGGCCGGGTCGCGCTGTGCGAAGACGGTCAGCTTGTCGCCGTTGATGACGAGGTCGTTGCCATCAACCGAAACGGAGCCGCCAAAGCGGCCGTAGGTCGAGTCGTACTTGAAGAGGTGCGCGTTTGTTGCGGCCGGCACGAGGTCGTTGATGCCGACGACGTCAAAGGCATCCGCATGCTTCTCGAGAAGCACCTTGAGCACCTGACGCCCGATGCGGCCGAAGCCGTTGATACCAATCTTGATTTTTGCCACGTGAGTGTCTCCTTGAACGGTCGTTTCAGATCGCGCGATGGATATGCGTCGTGGCGTCCGGCGCGACCTTGTTTCCCCTTATTATGCCCGTGACAATTTCGCCAAGCTTGCGCGCGTCATGTCGGTCGGGCGAGGCGTCATCCGCCACATCGGCGGCAAGGATCGCCGCGCTGCCTGCCCGCGTGCTGGTTGGCGGCGGCACCAGTGCAGGCTTGCCTGCCGCGTCGTGCCCTGCGGGGAGCTGCGATTGCGCGACGACGTAATCGACGATGCCCCGGCCGATGTGCCGCTCGATCACGGCGACGTGGTCGTCGACACTGAAACCCTCGGTCTCGCCAGGCTCGGTGCCGACATTGCAGATGTACACGACAGGCGCCGTCGTCCGACGCAGGGCGTCGCTAATGCCGGACACCAGCACGTTGGGCAGGACGCTGGTGAACAGGCTGCCCGGGCCGATGGTGACGATGTCGGCATCGAGAATGGCGCGCACGGCATCCGGGAAGGCCGGGGGGTTGTTTGGTTCGAGCCAGACCCGGTCGATTTGCGCGCCCTGGCGCCCGATCGCGCTCTCGCCGCGCGCCGGCCCCTCCCGCATGGCATCGGGGCTGCGCGCATATTCCGCACACAACGTTACATCACTCAAGGTGCTGGGCAGGATGCGCCCCTGGCTGGCCACCACGCGTGAGGACTCGAGCACGGCAGTCTCAAAGCTGCCGGTCAGGCCCGCCATCGCAGCGATGAAGAGATTGCCAAATGAGTGGCCACTCAACCCGCCGGGTGATCCGGTCTGCGTGGCATCCCCAAAGCGATATTGAAAGAGCTGCGTCACCAGCGATTCGTCATCCGCCAGCGCGGCGATGCACATGCGGAAGTCGCCGGGGGGCAGGACGCCGTACTCGCGGCGCAGGCGTCCCGAGCTGCCGCCGTCATCGGCCACCGTGACGATGGCAGTGATGTTGGCCGTGTGCGGCTTGAGGCCGCGCAGCAGCGTCGAAAGACCGTGTCCACCTCCGATCGCTACGACACGCGGACCCTGCGCACCGATCCGTTGGCGCCACAGCTTGTCGATCAGCGGCTGTCGGTCATTGCCGCGCGCGACATCCAGCAGCGTGGCGTTGAAGCGGGCAAACCCGATGGCAAAGGCGGCAATGCCAAGCCCGCCGAAAAGCACTGCGCGCAGCAAACGCGGCAAAAACTGCAGGGTCAGGTAGTAGAAGATGTCCGGTAAGTCCGCGTTGCGATACAGCTGGACGAGCACATAGCCGATGCCCAACCCCAGCATGGCCAGGCCAATCAGCATCACGAGCAGCCAGCGCTTGACGCCGAGCCCAACCACAAACCAGCGCCTGAGGCGGGAGGTAGCTCGGAGGAATACGTTGGTCATGTTGGTTGACAGCCCTCGGGCGCCTCACGACAACGGCAGTTCAAACCAGAAGGTGCTACCGCTCCCGCGCTCACTGTTCACGCCGATCTCGCCGCCCATCATGTTCGTGAGCTGTTTGCTGATCGCGAGCCCGAGCCCGGTGCCCCCGGCCCGCTTGGTCGTGTCACCACCGACCTGTGAGAAGGCCTGGAACAGCGCCGTCTGGTCCGCCGGTGTGATTCCGATTCCCGTGTCGCGCACCGACACGCGCAGATGAAGGTTGTGCGTCTCGGCGGTCACCGTCACAGAGCCCTGGTCGGTGAAGCGGATGGCATTGGCAAGCAGGTTGATGAGAATCTGCCGGGCACGTTTCGGATCACAGCGCACGATGTGCTGGGCGCCCGCCAGCTGGTCGACCAATTCAATCCCCTTTGCACCTGCCTGTCCTGCCAGCATCCGCAGCGCCGCGCGGGCGATGGGCTCGAAGGCGTGGTCGCCGATGTTCAGCTCGATGCGCCCGGCCTCGATTCGGGCGAGATCCAGGATGTCATTGATCAGTTCCAGCAGGTTGGTGCCGGCCTCGCTGGCCATCCGGGCCAGTTCAAGATCGCTCTCGCGGTGGAGCGAAGTGAGCAGCAACTCGGTGCTGCCGAGAATGACGTTGAGCGGTGTGCGAATCTCGTGGCTCATTGTCGACAGAAAGTCGCTCTTGGTTCGCGAGGCTTGCTCGGCCCGATCCCGTGCCACCTGAAGGTCCGCGATCAACCGACTTCTGGTGATCGCTAGGTTCAGGTTGCCGCCAATGGCGGAAAGCAGCCGCAAGTCACTGTCATCCAACTCGCGGGCCTGATTCTGCACGACCAGCGCCGCAACAGTCTCTGACGCCAGCTGGAGGGGGACGCATATCTGCGAGAGCACACCCTCAGCCGGGAAGTCTGGATCTGTATTTCGTACGTTGCGCACGATGAGTGCCTCGCGCCGGGCGGCGCTCGTGGTCACCAGACTGGTGGGCAGGCCCACCCCTTGCAGACCCTCATTCTCCAGGGATCGTCGGACCACCCAAGCGGATCCCTCGCGCACCGCGATCATGACACTGTCGTAGCCGAGATCGTTGTGGACCGCCTTCACGGCTGCCCTGAAGACCAGATCGAGGTCGTCCAGCCTCGCGACCGCGGAGCGTACGTTGTCCACTGCCACAAGCTCGCGACGGCCGCGTTCGGCATCCCGGTACAGGAGCTTGAAGCGCTGTTCGCTCGCTTCAAGCGCATGCTGGGCGTCCCTAACCACGCGCAGGTCGGTGAACACGGCCACACCGCCGGGGCGGCCGTCTGTCAGCCGGCAGGGGCTCGTTGTCATCAAGACCGGGGTTCCCGCGCCATCGGCGCGGATGAGGTTTAATTCGACCGTTTTGCGATCGCCCTTTGTGGTTCCAGTGATGACCGCCGCAAGCTCGCGCTGTGAGGTCGCTTCAGCCAGCTGTCGGGAGGTCAGCGGCGGGAGCGGGGCATCAGCAGGAAGGCCGAGCAGTCTCGCGAATGCGGGATTGGCGAACTCGATTTTCGCGTCGGCGTCAAACAACACCAGCCCTTCGCCCAGTGCGGCCATGACGCCGGTTGTGCGCTCCCGATCCTGTCGAATCGACTCGACCAGATCGGCGCGGTCATAGGCGGTGGCCAGCTTTTCGGCCACGGCCGTGATGAGCGAGACGTCCATCGGGCCAAGTGGATTCCGCTCCCGGCTCGCCTCGACATACAGGGCGCCCACCGCGCGCGCGTCGATCAAGATCGGCACCGAGATTGCGCAGGTGTCCTCACCGACGGGATTGATGTAATCGGGATCGCTGCCGGTGTCCTGGACGAACTGCGCGCGAGCCTGCCTGAGGGTCCGACCGAGGATGCCCTTGCTGATGGGAATGCTGCGCAGCGCCTTTGCCCAGCCCCGCGAATATTGCAGGGTCAGTTGGTCCCCCTGCACCAGATAGAGCGCGATGTGCTCATACGACTGGATGGTGGAGAGGGCTGCGACCGCAAGACTGCCGACTGCATCACGGTTGACATTGAGCGCCAGTGCGCTGCCCACGCGATCACGCACATCCAGCAGCAGGCGTTGTCGTTCCGTTTCGAGATAGAGCTCGCGCAGGCGCTGTTCGCTCTCGCGAAGCGCAGCCTCCTTGCGGCGGATATCCGTCACGTCCGTGATGATTGCGACAAAGCCATCCGTCGGGTCATTCGGCACGCGGCGGCTGGCATGCACGATGACTGACCGCGTGTCGCCTTGTGCCGTCATCA
Source organism: Thermoflexales bacterium (assembly GCA_019694215.1). Lineage (GTDB taxonomy): Bacteria > Chloroflexota > Anaerolineae > J036 > Brachytrichaceae > Brachythrix. Next base: position 90,052 of record JAIBCK010000001.1, on the reverse strand, counting down.
GGTTCAACTCTACGGGTGAGTCGTCGCCGGCTTTGTAGGCCTCGTAGACGCGGCGCAGGCGGCCAAGCTCCTCTCCCGATGCCAGCTGAGAGATGCGGAACGTTGGCAAATGGCCAAGCGGCCGGCCGATGAGCCGCTCCAGGGCGGCGTTGGCGAAGAGCGGGTTTCCCTTTCCGTCGAAAATCACCAGCGCCTGCCCCAGCCCGGCCATCAGCTGATCCTGGCGGGCGCGTTCTAGCACGACCGAGGCATGCAGGTTGGATCGCTCGAAGGCGATGCCCAGCTCGAGGCTGGCTTGCTCCAGCAGCCGCGCGTCATCGACCGTCCACGTTGTGCGGGATGCATCGGTGCTGCCTGAAACGATGAGACAGGCGACAGGCTTCCCGCCGGAGTGTATCGGAACGGCCATCGCGCCGACGTCGACGTCGCATCCGTCGCCCCGGATTTCGCGCGTGCCACCGACGCCGTATACCGTTCGTAGCATCTGCACATGCCGGAAAACGCCACCGGCATCCACCCGCTGACCCTGCAAACACGGCCAATTGATGTGGTCGATCAACTCGATCTCGCCTTCGGGGTGGCGGAACAATGCTGCTCGACTGGCCTTGAGCATGTCCATCAGGCTGCCCAGTGCGACCTGCGTGAGGTGGGCGGGGTCGAGCTCCGGCGCAATGCGCGTTTGAAAGCGCGTCAGCAGCTCGTTGTCGATGAGCATGCGTTGCGTGGCCGCCTCGGCCGACCGGCGCACGTTCTGGTCGCGAACGAGCACTTCGCAATAGGCCACGCAGACGGGCACGAGCAGCCACAGCCCAGGCGTGAAGTCCCCCTGAACATAGGTCAACGTATACGCCAGCATGATCACCGAGCCGAGGGCCAGGAGAGGTTCGCGTCGTCGCGTGAAGATCCTAACGCTGAACAGGATCGTGGACGATGTGATGACAAACATTTCGGGCGCTGACACCAGTATCGCGATAACGGTCGCGAGGGCGAGCACCGCGCCATGGATGGCCCAGAAGATCGCAGGGCGCTGTTTCAGGGTTGTTTGAAAGCGCACATACCAGTTTTGCTGGTTGGGTTGATTGGATACATCGGCGATTTGCTTCACAAGCGGCGCCATTTTACGGCAGAAGAAGTGCGCTGCCTAGCCGGTGTTCTTGAGTCCGCTGCTCACGCCGTTGATGGTCAGTTCGATCACTTCAGACAGGGCGGCACGGCCCTGGTCGGTCAGGTCACCGCGCGCCTGACCCTCGCGCAGCCGTCGAATCATGTCGGCCTGGATGTAGCTCAAAGGATCGACATACGGATTCCGAAGTTGGATTGACCGCTGCAGCATCGGCTCGTTGTCGAGCAGCTCACGCTGTCCGGTGACCTGCAGAATGGTCGCCCGCGTCAGGGCGTGTTCGGTTCTCAGCACCTGCCAGATCCGCTCGCGAATGGATTCATTCTGAACGAGCCCGAGGTAGGCCTCGGCGATGAGCAGGTCGGCCTTGGTCAGCGTTTGCTGCGCGTTGTCGATGAGCGTGGCAAAAAACGGCCATTGCTCATACATCTCGCGCAGATGCGCCGCCGCTCCCGGGTTTCGCGAGAGAGCGTGTGACAACGCGGTGCCCAGGCCATACCAGCCGGGCACACCGAAACGCGCCTGCATCCACGAGAACACCCACGGGATCGCCCGCAGGTCTGCAAGGCGGTTCGAAGGTTTGCGAAAGGCGGGCCGCGAGCCAAGCTTGAGCGCGCCGATCTCGTCAATGGGCGTGGCCTGGCGCCAGAAGACGAGAAAGTCAGGATCCTCCACCAGCGCCCTGTAGGCCGCCAGGCTCCAGTCAGACAGCGCCGCCATCGTGTCGCGCCATGCGGCCGGCGGGCGCTCCGTGCCGTGGCGGGCCTGATGGCCGCCGAGCAGCGCCCCGTAGGCCATCTGCTCCAGGTGACGGTGGGCAATCTCCGGATCGTGATAGCGGGTCGACAGCGACTCGCCCTGTTCGGTCACCCTGATTCCACCATGCCTGAGCCCGGCCGGTTGTGCAAGGATCGCCCGAGCGGCCGGCCCACCGCCGCGCGCGATGCTGCCGCCGCGACCATGAAAGATCGTGAAGGGGATTCCGGCTTCGGCACAGGTCGCGGCGATGGCCTCCTGGGCTTCAAACAATGCCCAGGCCGATGACACGTAGCCGCAATCCTTGTTGCTGTCGCTGTAGCCCAGCATGATGGTCTGATGCCCGCCCTCGGCCGCGAGATGGGCGCGGTAGGCAGGGTGCGAGAACATCGCCCGCAGAATGTCCGGGGCGCGCTGCAGATCGTCCAGCGTTTCGAAGAGCGGGGAGATGGGCAGGGAGGCACGCGCCCAACGCATTAAAAGCAGCACTTCGAGGACGTCTGACAGATCACGCGTCATGCTGATCACATACTGTCCAAAGACACCCTCGCCGTAGCGGCGCTCCGCCTCACGTACCAGGCTGAGCGGCTCGACGATTGCGCGGGTCTCATCGGAAAGCGTCCCGACCCGATCCAACACACTCGCGGCAGGCAGGACCAGCGCGAGATTGAGCGCTGCGAGCTGGCCGACCTCATCGAGGCCCTCCGGCATCGGCTCGCCAAGCCGGCCCAGGATTTCGCTCACCGCGCTGTTGTGTCGGTCGGCGTGCTGGCGCAGATCGAGGCGCGCCATCTGCAGGCCAAACACGTTCAGCCGCTCACGCAACTCTGTGAGTGGGCCCTCGATCAGTAACCGTCCCCGGCCGGCTCGCAGGCTTCCGGTGATCGCATCCAGAACGTGGGCGACGTCTGCTTCGGTGATCCCGGCCTGCACGGCCAGGGGCAGACGCAGCGTGGGCGACAGGTCGAGCGTGCGCCCATGGCCGAAGGGATACAACGGCTGCGTGCGCGTCGTCTGCTGAGCCTCCTCCAGTTGCGCGGCCAGCGCCGAAAGCGCGACGCGATAGGGTTCGCGCGGATAGCGCGCTGCCAGCTCGCGTGTGCGTGATGACAGCCGGGCGTCGCTGCCATCCACCAGCGCGGTCACGGCCCCGGACACCGGCACCCGCAGCCGCGAGACGCTCAACCGGCGGGCCAGGTCACGCACATCGACGCGGAACTTTTCCAGCGCACCACGCCGGTGCAGATGGATGGTCTCGGCGGTCACGGCCGGGGTGACGTTGGGATTTCCATCCCGATCACCCCCCATCCAGCTGCCAAAGCTCAGCCACCGCCGCGGCGCGCGAAGGCCCGGATAATGGCGCGCCAGCGCGCGTTCGAGGTCCTCCTGCAACCGCGGCAGGACCTCCCAGAGGGTGGCATCGAAGTACCACAGCCCGGTGCGGACCTCGTCGGTGGCCAGCGGCTGTTGGTCGCGCGAGCGGTCCGACAGCCACAATGCCGCGATCTCCTGGCGTATGGCGGCTGCGACGCGGCCATCACCCGTGGCGCACGCTTCGGCGGGCGGGCGGGCATCGCGGCGCAGCAGCGCCTTGATGCGCTGAAGCTTGGACAGGATGGTGCGGCGTTTGCTTTCGGTGGGGTGGGCGGTGAAGACCAGCTCTATGGAAAGGTTGTCAAGCAAGCGTTGGACGTCTTCCGGGGTCGCGCCCTTCTGACGCAGCTCCGCCAGCGCAGCGTCGATCGACTCGCGCAGTGGCGCATTGGCCTGCCCGCGCCGATGCTGCAGGATGCGGGTGCGGTAGTCCTCCTCGGCCAGGTTGACCAGCTCGAAGTAGGTGGTGAACGCCATCGCCAGGGCATACGCTTCTGTCGGCGTGAGCGCAGCGATCTCGGCCAGCAGCGCCCCACGCGCACCCTCGTCGCCGCCGCGGCTGGCCTTGGCGAGCTGCCGGATCCGCTCGACCCGGGCCAGGGCAGGCGCCCCTTCCATGGCCACGATGATCTCGCCCAGCAGCTCGCCCAGCCAGTGCACGCGATCGGCGAGGAAGGAGAGGTTGTGATCGTTGTGCGTCACTGAGACAGGCCGTAGAGCGCGCCGAACTTTGCCCACAGGTAGTCGACATACGGACCGGCGCTGATCGGGCCACCGGTGACGCGGCGCACGAGGTCGGCGGGCGGATATTTGCGGCCATGGTGATGGATGCGCTCGCGCAACCAGGCGAGCAGCACGCCATACTCGCCGCGATCGAGCGCGGCCTGGAGGCCTGGCACTTCCTGCTGGGCCTGCGCAAAGAACTGCGCGGAGAGCAGGTTGCCCAGGCTGTAGGTCGGAAAGTAGCCAACCATCCCTGACGACCAGTGAATGTCCTGCAAACAGCCCTGCGCATCATCGGGTGGCGTCACACCGAGCCCGTCCTGCATGCGCGCTCTCCAGATCTCGGGCATGTCCGCCAGCTTGAGCTTGCCCTCCAGCACGCCGGTTTCGATCTCGAAGCGCAGCATGATGTGGAAGTTGTAGGTGACCTCATCGGCTTCGACGCGGATCAAGCTCGGTGACACCTTGTTGATCGCCCCGTAGAAGGTTTCCAGGCTGGTCGTCGCCAGGCCGGGGAAGACCTGCTGCAGCTCTGGATACCAACGCTTCCAGAACCACAGGCTTCGACCAACGATGTTTTCCCACATGCGGGATTGCGACTCATGCACGCCCAGCGATGCGCCGCGGCCGAGCGGCGTGCGCACATACTCGAGCGCCGTGCCCTGTTCGTACATGGCATGCCCGCTCTCATGCAGCGTGCCAAACAGACACGGGTTTAGGAAGTCCTCATACACCCGCGTCGTGATGCGGACGTCATGGCGCGTGAAGTTGATGGCGAAGGGGTGGGCCGAGAGGTCGATGCGCCCCCGCTCAAAGTCATAGCCGACGGCGGCGGCGAGCCGCGCCGAGAAGGCGAGCTGATCGGCCTGCGAGAAGTGCCCGCGCACGCAGGCGTCGCTGACACGGTCGGCGTGCGCGGCAATGGCGCGCACGAGGGGCAGGGTGCGCGCGCGCAGGTCGGCAAAGATCGCCGCCACGTCGCGCGTCTTCATCCCGCGCTCGTAGTTGCCCAGCAGCGCATCGTAGGGATGGTCGTCGTAGCCGAGATAGTCGGCCTGACGCCGCGCAAAGTCGAACATGCTCTCGAGTGCCGGCAGGAAGTGCTTGAAATTGGACGTTTTGCGCGCCTCGATCCAGTCCGTGTGTGCGCGGGTCTGCGCGCGCGCCCGCTCGGCAACAAAGCTTCCGGGCAGTTTGGCCGCGCGGGTCGCATCGTAGTCGGCCACAGCGGCCAACGCAACGGCATCATCGTCGGGATCGTCACCGGCCTCCGCGCGCGCGGCATCGATCAGCCCGCGCGTCTCTGCCGAGGTCAGTAGCGCATGGCTGTGCCGGCTGAGCGTGGCCAGATGCTCACCGCGGGTGGCATAGCCGCCCTTTGGCATGTGCGTCTCCATGTCCCACGACAGGATCGACGCTGACAGGTTCAGGTCGGCGATTTCGTTGAGGCGGGCGCGAAGCGCCTGGTGGGCCGGACCGGCCGTCTTGGTTTGTGACATGGCCCCAATATAATCACCGCGCCGATGACCCTCCCGCAAACCGAACGACTCCATCGCCGCGACTCCTTTCTGACCACCTTTGATGCCATCGTGCTTGCGCACACCGAGGTGGCCGGCCGGCCGGCGCTGGTTCTGGACCGCACGGCCTTCTACGCCACAGCAGGCGGCCAGCCAAATGACTTTGGAGCGTTGGACGGCCCGCCTGGCCGGCTCGACGTCGTCGATGTGGTCGACCAGGGCGGTGTCATTGCGCATGTTTTCGGCGGTGGGCATGCTCCCGACGTCGGTGCGACCGTGACCGGAACGTTGGACTTTGTGCGGCGCTTCGACCACATGTGCCAGCACAGCGGGCAGCACCTCCTGTCGCAGGCATTGCAACGCGTCGCGCGCGCGGAGACCCTGTCGGTGCATTTCGGCCCCGATACCAGCACCATCGATGTTGACAGCGAGGCGCTGGATGCCGGGCGGCTTACCGCGGCGGAGGACGAGGTCAACCGCGTCATCGCCGAGGACCTCCGCGTGCACCTGCACGAAGTCGACGAGGCCGGCGTGGCCGCCTTCGGCCTGCGCAAGCCCCCCAAGGTGCAGGGCAAGGTTCGCATCGTCGAGTTCGAGGGCTACGACTTCTCGGCCTGCGGCGGCACGCATGTGCGCTCCGCGGGCCAGATCGGTCAGGTCAAGCTGCTCAAGGTCGAGAAGCGTCGCGGCGGATCGCGCCTGACCTTTGTGTGCGGCGGCCGCGCCCTGCGGCGCTTTCGCCTGCTCAACGACCAGGCCCTCACGATGGGGGCCCTGTTCAGCGTGGCGCCGGAGGACGTGCCCCTGGCGGTGCAGCGCCTCATGGATGAATCGCGCGAGACGCGCGCGCGCCTCGCTGTCGCTCAGGAACGTCTGGCCGTCTTCGAGGCCGAGAGCTTCATTCAAGCCGGCGAGCGGCGCGGCGACGACGTGATTGTGCGCGTCGCATTCGCCGATCGGGATGCGGAGGGACTGCGCGGCCTGGCCCGCCAGCTCACGGCGCGCCCGCACACGGTCGCACTGCTGGCCTGCGGCGGTGAACGCAGTTTCCTGTGCTTCTCGCGCGCCCCGGATGCGGGTGGCGACATGGCGGCACTGCTGCGCGCCGCGCTCGGCGCACTCGGGGCGCGGGGTGGGGGATCGGCCACCTTCGCCCAGGGCGGCGGGCCGGCTGCCAGCGCCGATCAGCTTCGGGCCATTTTGGCCGGCCTATAGCCCTTGCGCAGAAGGGGTCGCAAACGGTATGATTGCCGCGTGCAACGCCTCAAAGTACCCAATACCTCCGCTCGCATCTACGCCCACACCACCAGCGACGGCCTGAACCTGGGCTGCATCGTCACCGATGATGGTGTGTGCAGCATCGATCTGCCGTCCACGGTGGCTGAAACCCTGGCCTGGCGGGCTGAAATCTCGCAGATCACCGATCGCCCGCTGCGCGGCGTAATCTTCACCAGCGCTCGCCGCGCGCTTGGTGATGCCCTCCGCGCGCTTTCCCACAAACCGGGGACTGCCATCCTGCCGGCGCTGATTCACGAGACCGGCTTTCAAAACATGTTCGCGCTGCTGGAGCACCAGTATCAGAATCGATTGGGTGAGCCGCTCTCCCCGGCCCAACTGCGGGAGCGGGGCGTGCTGCCCGAGCTGACGTTTACCGAATCTGCGACGTTCACCCTGGGCGGTCGTGATGGTGTGCAGCTTGATGTGGCCCGCGTCGGTGGCTTCATGCCCGGCAGCAGCGTGGTGACGGTGCGCGGAACCGAGGTGCTCTTTGCCGGTGACCTGCTGAGCAAGGGCGCGCCGCCGGCCATCGCCCCGCAGACCGATGTGGAAGCCTGGCTCGAGGTGCTGTCGGCGCTTCGCAAGCGCAAGAACGTCAAGACCGTGGTCCCGGGCATGGGTCCGGTCTGCGACCTGACCTGCGCCGTCGAAACCGCCGACTACCTAAAGTCGGCTCAGACGGCGGTGCGCAAGTTGGTCAAGTCGAACCGCTCACGCGAGACGTTGACGGTGCTGTTGGCTGAGACGCTGGCCAAGTATCCAGCCGCCGCCCGCAGCCTGAGCCTGCAGCAGCGCGCGCTGAGCGGGCTCGAGGCGCTGTACGACATTCAGCTGGCCCAGCCCGCCGAGGTGGTGCCGGCCGCCTGAGCGAAAAACAAAACGGGGGCGGCAAAACCGCTCCCGTTCTGAATTTCGGTGTCAGACGTCTACTTGCTCAGCCGGCTGTCGAGGTAGGTCACCGCTTCCCCGACCGTCGTGATCTTCTGGGCGTCTTCGTCGGAGATTTCGCCGCCGAACTCTTCCTCAAAGGCCATGATCAGCTCGACCAGGTCGAGCGAGTCAGCCTCGAGGTCATCGCGGAACTTCGCCTCCATGACAACCTTGTCCGCTTCGACGCCGAGGAGTTTGATGACAAGCGCCTTGACGCGCTCGAAGGTGGATGCATCTGCCATTTTGTTCGTAGCCTCCCTGTGATAGATTGTTGCGTGGATTCTAACTCACGCCGTCTTGAACAGGGGAACACCACAATCTGAAAGGAGTTACGCGTGTCTGACCCACATGTCACCCAACGCAAGGCCGACCATATCAAGATCAATCTCGAACAGGACGTGGCCTCCCGGGCGCGCTCCGGCTTCGAGGCCTGGCGCTTCGAACACAACGCACTTCCGGAGCTCGATCTTGCCGAGATTGACCTGGGCGTCACCCTGTTCGGCCACCGCCTGGGTGCGCCGCTGCTGATCTCGTCGATGACCGGCGGCACAGAGGAGGCCCTCCGCATCAACCGCCATCTCGCCATTGCCGCCGAGCAGGCCGGCCTGCCGATTGGCCTGGGCTCGATGCGAGCCGCAATTGCCCGGCCGCACAGTGCCCCCACCTTTCAGCTGCGCGACGTCGCGCCCAGCATCCCGATCTTTGCCAACATCGGGGCTGTGCAGCTGGTGCTCGGTTTTGGTCTCGACGAATGCAAGCGCCTCGTCGACCTTGCCGGCGCGAATGCGCTCATCGTGCATCTCAACCCGCTGCAGGAGGCGTTGCAGCCCGAGGGCGACACCAACTGGAAGGGGGTCACAGCTGCTATTGCATCGTTGTGCGCGCGCTTGCCCGTGCCGGTGATTGCGAAGGAGGTTGGGTGGGGCATCTCCGCGCGCGTCGCGCGGGCGCTGGCGGATGCCGGGGTTGCCGCAATCGATGTGGCCGGCGCGGGCGGCACGTCGTGGAGCCAGGTCGAGATGCATCGGGCCCGGAATGATGTCCAACGGCGGGTTGCTGCTGCTTTTGCGGACTGGGGCATGCCGACGGCGGAATCGGTTGCGGCGGCCCGGGTGGGCGCGCCACACTTGCCGATCATCGCGAGTGGCGGCATCGCCAATGGCGTGGACGGGGCCAAGAGCCTGGCGCTGGGCGCGTCGCTGTTTGGGCTGGCGCGTCCGCTGCTGGCCGCTGCCACGGTCTCCGCCGAGGCGGTGAGTGCCGAGATCGAGGTGCTGCTGCGGCAGCTTCGCGTAACCATGCAGTGCACGGGCTCCGCGACGGTTGCGGCGCTGCGCGACGCCGCTCTCACACGCGTCGCAGGTTCGCACTGGGCCGGCTGAATTGACTACAATCCCGACTGTGAACGTCTCGCAGCTTCCCGGGGCCGCCGTGCCTGCCGTTCAGGCGGTGGAGCAGAGCGTGCCTCAGCCACTTGGTTTGCCCGCCTCCGACAGCGCGAGCGGTCTGCGTGTCGCCGCGGCGCAGTTCGCGCCCGCGCTCGCGGATGTGCCGGCCAACGTCGCGCGGGTCATCGCCCTGTTTGCCGAGGCAGTGCGCAATGGCGCTGGTCTGGTCGTCTTTCCAGAGTGTGCGCTGACCGGCTATAACTTCCCGGATCGGGCCGCAGCGCTGGCCTGCGCGATCCGCCCCGATGGTGCGGAGATTCAGGCGCTGATCGATGCCTGCCGCGCACAACGATCTGAGATGGTTGTCGGCACCCTGCTGGCTGATGGCGGCCGCCTGCTCAACGTCGCCCTGCTGCTCGGCCCGGAGGGCATCATCGGCCGCTATGACAAGGCGCATCTGCCCTTTGTCGGCGCGGACAAATTCGCCGACCGCGGCGACACGGGCTTCAAGGTTTTCCAGGCCCGCGCGGCCCGCATCGGGATGCTGATCTGCTACGACCTGCGCTTTCCAGAAGCCGCGCGCGCGCTGGCCCTGGCCGGCGCGGAGATCATCGTCCTTCCGACCAATTGGCCGCTCGGGGCCGAGAGCGCGCCGGGGTATGCCGCCCGCGCGCGCGCCAACGAGAATCGTGTCTTCGTTGTGGCCTGCAACCGTGTCGGATACGAGGAAGGCGCGCAGTTCATCGGCCGCAGCTGCATCATCGCGCCGAATGGCGCGCACCTGGCCGATGCCTCATCCAACGAGGAACACATCATCATCGCCGGGATCGATCCGACCCTGGCGCGCAACAAGCGCGTGATTGTCGAGCCGGGCGTGTTCGAGATGGACTTCTTTGGAGACCGCCGCCCCGACCTGTACGGTGGAACTGCGCGATGAAGCGACTCCGCCTGGCGCTGTTCATTGCACTCCTGGCTTGGATTGCACTTCCAGCCGTTGGGCGTGCCGATACACCGGCGCCTCCCATTCCACCGGGATACAACCAGTATTGCCCGCGTCCGCTGCAGCAGGGTGATCAGGTGCGGTTGCGCGTGGCGGTGGCGGCCTCGGGCCCGGGCAGCACGGTGGAGTTCACGGTTCCCGCCGGCCTGATGATCGAGCGCGCACCGGTCGCCGTGAGCGATCCGGCGGCCACGCGCTTTCAGCCCGTTGTTGGTTTCAGTGCCGAGGCCGGACAGGCGTCGGTGTTCACCGGGCCGGACGACCGCTGGTCGTACTACACGGCGATTCTGGACGTGCGGGCGCGGGCGGGCTTCGTGGGTGAGCAGGTGGCTGTTGCCACGGTGCGTGACGCGTCCGGCACCGTGATGCGAAAGGTCGATGCGGTGCTGTACGTTGCTGCCGCTGTTCCCGACACGGCGGCCGGGCGTATCGAAGTGGACATGGGCGTGCCGAACCTGTGCGTCACGCCAGTGGCGACGGCGACGCCCAGCGCGACGCCAACGCCGCTGCCGCCCTATGCGCGTCGGGTTGAGGGCGAGGCACGCATCGACGGCGTTGCATATCGGATTATGACGTTGTGCGTGTTTGACCCCGCGGGTTCGGGAGCCGCGGGGCAGGACTATCGGGCCCAGCTGGTAGCGCCGGAAGCAGGGCGTGTTGCCGCAGGCGTCGGCCCGAACCCGCTCCTGGCCACAGACGGGCGCACGGCCTCGTTCAGCACCCGTGCGGCGGGTCCGGGGCAGGTCCTGCGGGTAGCCGTTGCGCTGCGTGCGGCGGTGCCTGGAACAACGCTCGATAGCAATCTGCCGGTCTCCATCACCCTTGCGGCGGGGGAACGCAGCGTGTCGCCACCGACGGGCGGTGACAGCGCGGGTTGTGTCGCGGATGTCGCACTGCTGGGCGCGCTCGAGGCGGCCGCGCGTCAGCGCGCTGCGATGCTGACCGGCCAACCCTCCGCGCCAGACCCGGCGGACCTGCCGCCCGATTTGCCGCCCACGGCAACCCCGACTCCAACCCCGATGCCGACACCCACACCGACGGCGACCCCCACGCTGACCAGCCGCGAGTATGCGGCGACCATTGCGCCGGACGGTCGGGCGCTTCTCCTGCCCTGCCTCGCCGCTTTTGGGATCGCCCTGCTTGCGCTGAGCGCCACGCTGGTCAATCGCCGCCGCGAGACCGCCAGCCAGGAGCCCTGAACCATGCTGCCCGACTATCGCGTGCGTCAACGCGACTACCTGCTCGACATTCTGCAGGCCATCACCTCACGCCTCGACCTGAATGAAGTGCTCCGCCTGGTTGCCCAGGCGGCGGTCGATGTCATGACCGGCAACGCGGCCATGATCGCCCTGGTCGAACCCGCGGGCCGCATCCGCATCCGCGAGTCGATCGGCCTGAGCCGACACGCGTTGGAGACGCTTGGTGCCGGCATCGAACGCGCCAGCGAGGATCCCGGCGCGCCGGTGGATGATGGGACCGGCGATGAGGCCCCGACGCGGGCGCTGGTCAGAGAGGCCGGCCTGCGATCGCTCGAAATGATGCTGCCGCGGGTGATCGCGCCGAACGCTGGCCTGCTGGAGTGGATCGCCCTCCCGCTCTCCATCGGGGAGGATTTTCTGGGCCAGCTGTATGTCCTGCGGCGGCGCGGTGGTGAATTCAGCCCGAACGACCGACAGGTGCTGCAAAGCTTTGCCGACCAGGCCGCCATTGCGGTGAACAACGCTCGCTTGTATCAACAGGTCAACGCCCAAAAGCAGCGCCTCGATGCAATCCTGGAGTCCACCGCCGACGGTGTCGCCATCATGGACGGCAGCCACCGCGTCGTGCTGTGGAATCGGGCGCTCGCCGCGCTCTCGGGCGTGCCGGCTGGCGAGGCGTTGGGGCGCGATTTCGAGGCCGCCATCCGCCTGAGCGACAAACGGGCGGGATCGACCCTCACCGAGGCGGAAGCCAATGGCTGGCCGCTGGTCGGCGCGACGCGCCCGCTTTTTGTCGAAGGCGATATCGAACGCCCGGACGGCGCAGCGGTCAGCGTCGAGATCACCTTCGCCCCGATCTTCGCGCGCGAGGCCCTGCTGGTCAACATCGTCGCCAACGTGCGCGACATCACGAGGTTCCGGGAGGCCGACCGCCTCAAGTCGACGTTCGTTTCCGTTGTGTCGCACGAGCTCAAGACGCCAGTTGCGCTCATCAAGGGCTATGCCTCCACGCTGCGGCGACCGGACGCGCGCTGGGACGAGAAGACCATCGACGACAGCCTCGGCGTGATCGAGGATGAAAGCGACCGCCTGGCCGAGCTGATCGACAACCTGCTCGATGCCTCCCGCGCCCAGGCCGGCAGCTTCCGCCTTGCGCGCAACGAGATGGACTTGGATGCCCTCGTGACTGAGATCGTGCAGCGCCATCGTTCGCAGGCCACGCGGCACACCCTGACGGCGGACGTGCCGGGGGACCTGCCGCTGGTCTTTGCCGATCACGCCCGCATCACGCAGGTGATCAGCAACCTATTGTCCAACGCGATCAAATACTCACCCGATGGCGGCGAAGTGAAGGTGACCAGTCGCGTCACGCCGGGCGAGGTCATCATCTCGGTCACCGATCCAGGGCCGGGCATCGCCCCCGAGATGCAGTCGCAGCTCTTCACGCGCTTTCACCGCCTTGAGAATGCGCTTACCCAGCGCACGCCGGGGACGGGGCTTGGGCTGTATCTGTGCAAGTCCATCATCGAGGCGCACGGGGGCCGCATCTGGGTGGACAGCGACGGACAGCACGGCTCGACGTTCAGCTTCAGCCTGCCACGGGCATGAGCTTGCCGTCGCGCAGATGATAGACGTGGTCGGCCACGCCGACGACTTCGGCACTGTGCGTGACCATGATCAGGTTGCGGCCGGCCCGGCGCGTCAGCGTGTCGAGCAGCTCCAGCACCCGCTGGCCGGTCTCAGCGTCCAGGTTGCCGGTCGGCTCATCCGCCAGCACCAGCGCTGGGTCGTTGATCAGCGCCCGCGCAATGGCCACCCGCTGCTGTTCGCCGCCGCTCAGGCGATCCGGGTAGTCGCCGGCGCGGTTCTCAAGCCCAACGGAAGCTAGTAACCCGCGGCCGCGTTTGGCGCTTTCGCGCGGAGAGGTGCCGGATAGCTCGAGTGGCAGGGTGACATTTTCGAGCACCGTCAGGGTCTGGATCAGGTTGAATGCCTGGAAGACAAAGCCCATTCGGTTGCGGCGGAGCAGCGTGCGTTGGGTATCGCCCAGATGCCCGATCTCAGTGCCTTCCACCCAGATCTCGCCGGCGTCGGCGTCGTCGATTCCGGCGATGAGGTTGAGCAGGGTGCTCTTGCCCGAGCCGCTCTTGCCAAGCAACACGTCGAATTCGCCGCGCGCGAAGGTCAGCGAGACATCCCGCAGGATGTGACGTCGGGCATCGCCTTCTCCGAACGATTTGCTGACCGACTGCAGTCGGACGACGGGATCAGACGCTGCGCTGTGGGTCATGGGTTGGCGGCCGGCGCGGCGCTGTAATCCCAGCCTGTGATCAGCGTGGGCGCAACCCGGCCCGGGCCGTTGTTGACGTCGACCTTCCAGTAGCGCAGCCAGGCCCGCCCGACGATGGTGTCGCCTTCGACGGGGCCGCGGCGGCGGGAATCGCCGGAGGCCGAGCGGTTGTCTCCCATCACGAAGTACTGCGTTGCGGAGAGTGTGACCGAACGGAAGCGCGGATCGACGCTGCTTTCCGTGTCACTGCCATCCGGGTTGATATACGGCTCGTTCAGCTGGCGGCCATCGATGTAGACGTGGTTCTGGCGAAACTCGATCTTTTCGCCGGGCAGGGCGATGACGCGCTTGAAGCAGTCCTGATTCGAACCGTCCGGGCAGTGCAGCACGATCATGTCGCCGCGCTTCAGCCCGGTCGCGTGGTAGAGCACCTTGTCGATCAGGATGCGGTCGCCCGGCCTGAAGTTGGGCACCGCGCTGGTCTGCTCGATGATGAAGTTGCCGATGATGGCCTGCGACAGCGTGAAGACGACGAGAAAGAGCGCGATGGTCTCGACGATCTCGCGCAGCAGCACGCGACCGGTGTGGCCGGCCGGCCGGGTGACCTTGCCCTGTTGTTCGATCGGGTTGCCCGGATCGGTTGTAGGGGTTGTCATCTACAGCCAACCCCGGGCCTTGAGGTTGGCCATCGCAGTCCCGACACTTTCGAGGTCATTGCCGACAGGGTGGTCCTGCTCGACGAAATACCAGTCCACGCCGAGCGCATCGCCGGCCTGCAGAATGGCATCAAAGTCGAGCGATCCCGCGCCCAGCACGGTGTCGGCGCGGGCGGGCTCCGGACCCATGTCCTTGAGGTGAACCAGCGGCAGCCGCCCCTCCAGTCGACGCATCGTGGCGACCGGATCTTCGCCGGCGAAGGCAGCCCAGTACACGTCGAGTTCGGCCTTGATCAGGCTGGGATCGCAGGCCCCGAGCAGAATGTCCAACGCTGGCGTCCCATCCAGTCTGACAAACTCGAAGTCGTGGTTGTGGTGGAAGAGCGTGATGTCGTGCTTCTGCGCCATCAGCGCGGCCTTCTCCAGCGTGTGCGCGATGCGGTGATAGCTGTGCGCGTCGAGGCGCTGCTCCGGCGCGAGCCAGGCAAGGCCGAGGTAGCGCGTGCCGAGGGTGGCGTAGTCATCCAGCAGGCGCTCGAATCCGCGCGAAAACGCCTCGAGGCCGAGATGACCACTGATCAGGCTCAACCCCAGATCATCGAGGACGGCCGCCATCTCGCGCGGAGCCAGGCCGCCGAAGTGGCCGTAGCTTTCGATGCCGCGATAGCCCATGTGGGAGACCTGGCGGAGCGTGCCGATGAAGTCGTGCTTTGCGCTTTCGCGCACCGTGTAGAGCTGCAAGCCGATGTTGCGCATGTTGATCGCGGCATTGTAACCCTCGTCACGATGATAAAATCCTCTTTCAACTCGCGCGCAGGTGCGCCGGACCATGCCAGAGAGCACGCTGGAGCTTCCCCTGTTTCCGCTCAACGTCGTCCTGTTTCCGGGACAGACGTTGCCGCTGCACATCTTCGAGCCGCGCTACCGGACGATGATCAACCGGTGCATCGAGCGGGGGGAGCCGTTTGGCGTGGTACTGGCGCGGGATGACAACCCGGACCTGCCTTACGACGTGTGCACGGCCGCCCGCATCACGCAGGCCGAGCGGCTCGATGATGGCCGTCTGAACATCCTGACTGTGGGGGTGGAGCGCTTCGTCATCAACAAGGTGCGCGTGAGCGAGGACGAATACCTGATCGGCGAGGCGGAGCCCTATCCGATCGAGGACGACGGCGCGCGGGCGAAAGGCCTGCGGCGTCAGGTCGTCATCCTGCTGCGCCGCTATCTCAAGTTGCTGGCCCGTACCAGCGGCAGCCGCCTAAAGTTCCCGCGTGTGCCCCGCGACGCGCCGAGCGTGGCCGTCTTCGCGGCCATCGTCCTGCAGATCGATCTCGAGGACAAACAGGAATTGCTCAGCCTCAGCACGGTCGGTGAAATCCTGCAGGAAGAGCTTGACATTCTTCAGGATGAGGTCTTCGCGCTGACCCTGATGACGCAAGCCCGGCCCGCGCCGGCCTTCATCGGAGACAGCCTGTTTTCACAGAACTAGCGCCCGTTCGCGGGCCAAGCCGATATCAACTGGAACACCATGAAGATCGTCCTTGATGCCATGGGCGGCGACTTTGGCGCCGAACCCAACGTTGAAGCCGCCATTCGCGCCGCGCGTGACTTTGGCCACGAGATCGTCCTCGTTGGCAAGCAGGAGCTCATTCGGCCCTTGCTCAACCAGCATGACACGGCCGGCCTGATGCTGCCCATCGTCCACGCCTCCGAGGTCGTCGAGATGGACGAGCATCCGTCGGCGGCTGTCCGCGCCAAGAAGGACAACTCGATGAGCGTGGGGATGCGGCTGGTCAAGGAAGGTCAGGCCGATGCGTTTGTCACGATGGGCAACACGGGCGCGGGCATGGCGGCCGCGCTCTTCACGCTGGGCCGCATCAAGGGCGTGCTCCGGCCCGCGCTGTCCTCGGCGCTGCCGACGGCGAAGGGCTGGACGTTCATCATCGACATCGGCGCAAACGCCGACTGCAAGCCGGAATATCTGGTGCAGTTCGCGATCATGGCGAGCATCTATGCCGAGCGCGTGATGAAGGTGCGCAACCCGCGGGTGGGGCTGCTGTCCAACGGAGAAGAGGAGAGCAAGGGCAGCGAGCTCGTGCAGGCCACGCACCAGCTGCTCAAGACCGCGCCGGTCAACTTCATCGGCAACGTCGAAGGGCGTGACATCCCGGGCGGCGGCGCAGACGTCATCGTCACCGACGGCTTCACGGGCAACGTCTCCATCAAGCTCATGGAGGGCATGAAGGAATTCATCGAAGGCATGCTCAAGGAGGCCTTCTACAGCAGCCTGCCGGCCAAGCTCGGTGGGGCGCTGTCGCGCTCGGCGATCCGCAACACGCTCAAGGCCCGCACGAGCTACGAGGAGATTGGCGGCGCACCGCTGCTCGGCGTGGACGGCGTGGTCATTATCGGGCACGGGCGCAGCAAAGCCCCCGCCATCTACTCGGCCATCCGCCGCGCGGCCGAATCCGTGGAATTTGGCGTCGTCGACGCCATCGAGCGTGGCCTGGCTGCGCTTCCGCCCTCTGCCTGAGGCGCCAGAATGTCGCGAGCCAAACGGTTTTCGAAGGTCCGCACCAGCGTCAAGCGCGTCGTTGCGTTCGCGGGGCACAAGATCCAGACCGCGCGTGACCGGCGGGCGGATCGCAAGCGTTATGCACAGGGCGGCACGCAGCGCGATGCGCGCCGCGTGGTCGTGACCGGGATGGGCGCCGTGACCTGCCTCGGGCTGGACGTGCCCACCACCTGGGCGGGGCTGGTCGCCGGAAGAAGCGGCATCGGTCCCATCTCCCAATTTGATGCCAGCAAGCTGCCCGTTCGCATCGCCGGCGAAGTGCGCGGGTTTGACCCGCTTCGTTTCATCGATCCCAAGGAGGCGCGTCGGATGGCGCGCTGCTCGCATTTCGCCATTGCCGCGGCCGAGGAGGCCGCCACGGATTCCGGGCTGGTCATTGGAAAGGACGTGCGCTCGGATCGGGTGGGGGTGGTGCTGGGGACGGCGCTGGGCGGCTTCGAAATGTCGGACAGCGGCATGGTTGAGCTCCGCACGTTGGGCTATCGGCGCGTCAACCCATTCGCGCTGCCCGCCGCGCTGCCCAACGCGCCCGGCCACCACATCAGCACGCGCTTCGGGGCCAAGGGCCCTCTCTCAACCGTGGTCGCCG
Source organism: Thermoflexales bacterium (assembly GCA_019694215.1). Taxonomy (GTDB): domain Bacteria; phylum Chloroflexota; class Anaerolineae; order J036; family Brachytrichaceae; genus Brachythrix. Next base: position 72,657 of record JAIBCK010000001.1, on the reverse strand, counting down.
CCTGTGCGTCCGGCACGCAGTCCATCGGCGATGCCGCGGAGATGATTCGGCGCGGCAAGATTGACGCCGCCTTTGCGGGCGGGGTGGAGGCGACCGTCATCGACGGCGCGATTGCCGCCTTCTCGCTCATGCGCGTGCTCAGCACGCATCACAACGACGACCCGGCCCGCGCAGCCAAACCCTTTGATCTGAACCGGGATGGCTTTTGCTTTTCGGAGGGGTGTGTGGTGATGATGCTGGAGGAATACGAGAGCGCCCGCGCGCGCGGTGCCCGCATCTATGCCGAGGTGCTTGGGCTGGGCGTGTCGTCGGACGCCCATCACATCGCCATTCCCGACCCCGAGGGCGCCGGCGTCATCCGCTCGATGCGCTGGGCGCTCGACGATGCCGACGTCGACGCCGACGAAGTCGACTACATCAACGCGCACGGCTCGGGCACGCCCACGGGCGACCCGATCGAGACCATGGCCATCAAGACCGTGCTGGGCGAGCGCGCCTACCAGGTGCCGGTGAGCAGCACCAAGAGCATGGTCGGCCACGCCATGGGCGCGTCTGGCGCCATCGAAGCGCTCAGCACGATTCTCACGCTGCGGGAGGGCGTCATCCCGCCAACCATCAACCTTGACACACCGGACCCGGCCTGCGACCTGGACTACGTGCCCAATGTCGCGCGCCGCGCCGATGTCAGCATTGCCATGTCCAACTCGATCGGCCTGGGCGGCCAGAACGCCGCGATCGTGCTGGGCAAGGTCTGAAACCCCACCATGCGTATTTCCGCCGACGAGCAGAAGATCAAGAAATACAGCGCCATCGCGCGCGCCATCATCATCGGCTCGCTGGTGGTGATCGGCGGTTTGTTCATCGCAACGCTGCCGGGCTCGAACTTCCTGTCGAACAACCCGGACCTGTTCAGCGTGATGTACTTCGGCTCGCTCGGGCTGATGCTTCTGGTCTTTCTCATCTCACGCATCGGGATGGTGTGGGCCAACCGTTATGCATCTCCCGTGCGGCCGGAGAAGATGCTACGCGAGAGCCTCAAGGGCCTTGATCGTCGCTACGCGCTGATGCTCTTCCGCAAGCCCATCGACTACTACCTTGTCGATGCCGGCGGGATCACCGCCCTGATTTGCAAGGGGCAGCGCGGCCGCATTTCGTTCGAAAACGGCAAGTGGAAGCGACGCGGCAGCGGCCTCTCGGGCGTCCTGGCAAGCGAGGAACCGCTTGGCGATCCATACGACGAGGCGACCAAGTCGATGGCCACGCTGCAGCAGACCCTGGCCGAGAAGGCGCCTGGGCTGAGTGTGCCGATCAACGCCGTCGTCGTCTTCACGCACCCGGAGACCACCCTTCAGGTCGAACCGGGTCCGATCCCGGTCGTGCGTGTGGCCGATCTCAAGGACTACCTTCGCGGCGCGGGCAAGCGACGCGACTTGCCGGCGTCCATACAGCGCGCCGTGCGCGCCGCGTTGGACGCGCCGGAGCTTCCGGCGGCCGAACCCGGATGAGCGGCGAAGATCCCATCCTTCACGCCCAGCAGGCCTATTACGAGGCGCGCGCCGCGGAGTATGACGAATGGTGGTTGCGGCGTGGTCGCTACGACCGCGGTCCGGCGCTCAATCAAACCTGGTTCGAGGAGGCCGCCGAAGTCACGGATGCCCTGCGCACTTTTTCGCCGCGGGGGGCCGTCCTGGAGCTCGCATGTGGCACCGGGCTGTGGACGCAACGGCTGGCGAAGACTGCGGACCGTTTGACGGCGGTGGATGGCTCGCCCGCAATGCTGGCGCTCAACGCCGCACGTCTCAAGGACGCCCGCGTACGCTACGTCCAGGCCGACCTCTTCACCTGGAAACCCGATGCGCGCTACGACGTCGTCTTCTTCAGTTTCTGGCTTTCGCATGTGCCCGAGAATCGCTTCGTGGCATTCTGGGACCTTGTCCGTAGGGCGCTGGCGCCCGGGGGCCGTGTCTTTCTCGTGGACTCGCGTCGAGAGGCCGGCTCCCAGGCGCTCGACCATCGCCTCCCTGCGCCCGATGCCGAAGTCATGACGCGCAAACTGAACGATGGCCGGCAGTTTGAAATCTACAAGCGCTTCTACGCGCCGGGCGATCTCGAGGCGCGGCTGACCGCTTTGGGCTGGCGCGCCGAGGCGCGCGAGACGGCGCGCTTCTTCCTGCATGCCACGGCGACGCGCGTCGCCTGACGGACACAGCCCATGCGCAAACGCGTGTATGTGGCCTACACTGGCGGCACCATTGGCATGCGCCGTGACGCGGAGGGCCGTTTCGCCCCGTCGCCCGGCTACCTCGAATCACAGCTGCGCGCCATCCCGGCCTTTGACGACCCGGCCATGCCGCACATCGAGGTGGGCGAGTATCAGCCGTTGCTCGATTCCAGTGAGATGACCCCCGCGCGCTGGCGGCGCATCGCCGAGGACATCGCATCGCGCTACGACGACTACGATGGCTTCGTCGTCCTGCATGGCACCGACACCATGGCCTACACGGCTTCGGCGCTGGCGTTCATGCTGCGCGGGCCAAAGACCGTGATCGTGACGGGGTCGCAAATTCCGTTGTGCGAACTGCGCTCGGATGGGCGTGAGAACCTCATCGCCAGTGTGCTGCTGGCGGCGGGACGGCCGATACCGGAAGTGTGCCTGTTCTTTGGCGGGCGTCTGCTGCGGGGTTGCCGCAGCGTCAAGGTCGATGCCGAAGGGCTGGAGGCCTTTGATGCGCCGAATGCGCCGCTGCTGGGGCGGGCGGGGATCAACCTCGAGGTCAACGCCGCTGCCCTGTTGCCGGTGCCGCAGGCGATGGCCCTCACGCCGCAGCAGGTGGAGCCCGTCATTGCGGCAGCGCGGCTTTTCCCGGGCATCGATGCCCGCATGCTCGACCGCATGTTGCAGCCGCCGCTGCAGGGTTTGGTGCTCGAGGCCTACGGCGTGGGCAATGGCCCCGTCTCCGGCCGCGGCTTTGCGGAGGCCTTGAGACGCGCCGTTGGGCGCGGCGTGGTGATCGTGGCGCGCACGCAGTGCCTGCGCGGAAGCGTGGACCTCGATGCATATGCGACCGGGCTGGCCCCGATGGGCGTCGTCAGCGGTTGGGACATGACGGCCGAGGCGGCATTGTCCAAGCTGTATGTGCTGCTGGGGCGCGGGCTGTCGCCCGACCGCGTCCGCTTCCTGATGGGGGAGAACCTGCGCGGAGAGTTGTCGCGGCCGCTCTCGGACGCCCCCTTCGCATAGGCAGTAGTCGTGGAGGTGCGCATGGAAACACATCAAACCGGCCGCTTCGCCCTCGTCACCGGTGCGGGCAGCGGGATTGGCCGCGCAGCCACGTTGGCCCTGCTTGCCGCGGGTTGGCATGTGGCGTTGGCCGGGCGACGCGGGGAGGCGCTCGAGGCCGTGATCGCCGAGGCCGCCGTCCCGACCGGCCGCGCCGTGGCCATCCCGGCCGACCTGCGCCGCGTCGAGGACATCGACGCGCTGTTTGCGGGGGTTCTGGCCGAGTTTGGCCGCCTCGACCTGCTCTTCAACAATGCCGGCGTCAGCCAGGGCGGTCCCATCGAAGACGTCACGCTGGAGCAGTGGCAGGCATCGGTCGAGACCAACCTGACGGCGCCCTTTCTGTGCGCCCAGCGCGCGTTTCGGATCATGAAGGCGCAGACGCCGCGCGGGGGACGCATCATCAACAACGGCTCGATCTCCGCGCACACGCCCCGGCCGAACTCGGCACCCTACACCGCGACCAAACACGCCATCAGCGGCCTGACCAAGTCGCTGGCGCTCGAGGGGCGGGCGCACGACATCGCGTGCGGGCAGATCGACATCGGCAATGCGCTGACGGACATGACGACGCGCATGCCGCGCGGGGTGCCCCAGGCCAACGGCACGCTCGCGAGCGAACCCGTCATGGATGTGCGACACGTCGGCGAGGCGGTGCTGTCCATGGCCAATCTGCCGCTGGAGGCCAATGTCCTGTTCATGACGGTGATGGCGACGAAGATGCCCTACGTGGGGCGCGGGTAGGCGATGGACGGGGACACGCCTTCGGTTCCGGCGCGCCAGGTGCGCCCCGCGTCGCCCGCCGCGCTTTGGCGCGGTGTGGGAGCATTTGCGCTGCTTCGCTTCGCCGGCGATACCTCCGTCCGCGCGCCGATCCCGTACATCATCTTCATCGCCGCCGCGTTTGGAGCGCCGCCCGAGAGCAGTGGCTGGCTGGCGGTCGCGCTTGGCCTGACCGGGCTGGTGTCGCCGTTGGTGGCCGCCTTCGAGCACCGCATCGGTGCGCGCCGCACCATTCTTCTGTCCGTTGGCCTCTTCGCCTCTGGCTGCTTCGCCCTCGCGCTCGCGCCGAGCTTTCCGGCGGTGCTGATCCTGTGCGTTGTGCTCAGCCTGGGCCGCAGCCTGGTCGGACCGCAGGCGCAGGCCTTTGTCGCCGACACGGTGCCGTTTGACCGGCGCGGCACGGTGCTCGGCGTGCTCGAGCTGGCCTGGGCGTTGGCATGGATCATCGGCGTGCCCGCGTTTGGAGTGTTGCTGCAGCGCGTGGTGTGGTGGGCGCCGTTCTGGGCGCTGGGGGTGATCGCGCTGCTTGGCGCTGCGGCGGTGCTGCGCTTTGCGCTCACGACCGACCACACCCGCGCCATCGCGGCTGCGGCATCGGCGGGGGGCGTGCGTGAGGCGCTGCGCAATGGCCAGGTGCGGCGGCTGCTCGCCTTTGGGTCGATGCTGATGGTCTCGATCCAACTCGTCGTGGTGGTCTATTCCCCACACCTCGTGGCCCGCTTTGGCCTGAACGCCGAGCAGATCGGGCTGGCCTCGCTGGTGCTTGGCCTGGCCGACATCCTGGCCGAACTGCTGATCATCTTTGCGTTGGACAGGATCGGGAAGCGCCGCTCGGTGTTGGGGGGTCTGGTGCTCATGGCCGTGGGTGTGATCGCCTTCCTGTTGGTGGAGGGCACACTCGCCGCGGCGATTGCAGCGCTGTTCCTGGTCTTTCTCGGCTTTGAGTATGCGATCGTGTCGTCGCTGCCAATCATGACCGAGATCATGCCGACGGCGCGCACGGCGGTGGCGGGCTCATTCAACGCGGCAAACTCGGTGGGCCGTACTCTTGCGGCATTCTTCGCCCTGCCGCTGTATCGCGCCATCGGGCTGAATGCGACCTATGGGCTTGCGCTCGTTGCGCTGGCGGTGACCGTCGTCCTCTTCACGCGCCTGCGCGTGCGCGGCGATTGAGCGCGGCCCGCGCCGCCCTTCGCATAGGCAGTACAGGCGGGCGTGGGCGTGTGTCACAATCGGTGCATGCCACAACCCTCCGCGCCCGGTCACATCACCGAGCTCGCCGAGCTCGAAGCCCTGTTTGACGCCGTTCAGCCCGCGTCGCGCGTCAAGGAAGTGGGCGAGGTGCATCCCGCCTACGCGGCGATGATCGCGGCCTCGCCGTTTGTGTTGCTTGCAACCGTAGGATCAGACGGCCTCGATGTCTCGCCGCGCGGCGACGCCCCTGGCTTTGTCAGGGTGATCGATCCGCACACGCTGCACCTGCCCGAGCGACGCGGGAACAACCGCATCGACAGCCTGCGCAACATCGTGGCGGATCCGCGCGTCGCGCTGCTCTTTCTCATTCCAGGCGTGGGAGAGACCCTTCGCGTGAATGGGCGGGCCGAGCTACACCGCAACGCCGACCTCCTCGCGCGATATGCCGTCTCCGGGAACGCGCCGAAATGTGTGCTGGTGATTCGGGTCGAGACGGTCTTCTTCCAGTGCGCGCGGGCGATGCAGCGATCCGGGCTGTGGGAGCGCGCTGCGGATGGTCGCCCGGTGGGCGTTCCGACGACGGGCGCGATTCTTGCGGCGCTGTCCGGTGGCGCGCTCGGGGGTGAGGGTTATGATCGTACGTTGGCTGAACGGCAGCGCGCCACGCTGTACTAGCCCTTCGCATAGGCAGTGAAGCGCGCGATCCGGCGATACTCGCGGGCATGACAACTCAAGCTGCCCCTAACCCGGACCCGGTCGTCGCCGGTCTGAACCTCGTCCTCACCGAGACCTTCGAGCGCGTCACGGGTGTCTACCTTGACCGCGGCACCTCGTTGTTCGAGACGCTGGCCGGCGTCTCGGCCGCGACCGCGTCCCGCCCGTTGGGCAATACATCCAACACCCTGGCCGCGCACGTCCGACACATGGCGTTCTACCTGCGGGTGGCGGATGGCTACGTGCGCGGCACCGACCGGACCCGCAAGGATTGGGGCGCAATCTGGCGCGCCGCGAACGTCGTCACCGAAGCGGAGTGGGCGGCGGCCATCGCGGAGCTGCGCGAGGGCTATCGGCTCGCCCAGGCGCTTCTGGCGGACGCCGACGCGGCCAAGGACCCGGATTGGGTGGCTGGCGCGACAGCGCTCATCGCGCACAACGCCTATCACCTCGGCGAGATCCGCCAGGCATTGGGCTGGCTCGCCGAGAGCGGCTAGTTCGCCCGCGCCAGCTGGTCCGCCAGACCGGCCGCGTACTTGCGGGCCAGCTCGGTCTCGTCGGAGGGTGGGGCGAGCGCGAGGAAGCGCTCCCAGGCGTCCAACGAACGCGACCGCTCACCAAGGTTCGCCCGCAACAGGGCCAGGTTGCGCCACTCGGTGGCGTTTGTCGGGTCGAGCACCAGAAGGCGCTCGACGACCGCGGCGGCCGGGGCGGAGTGATCCTTCGCCGCATAGCCACTCTTCAAATTATTCAGGATTCGGGTGAGGATGTAGCGCGGTCCGACCGGGGTCAGGTGCTGCGGGCGAAAGGCCAGGCGACCGCCGGACAGGGCTGCCACGCGGGCGGCGCATTCCGTGACGCTGATCGGCGTGCCGCCGTAGAACGGGTCGAGCAGCGTAAAGTCGCTCTCGCCCGATCCGCGCGCACGGACGATGAAGTGCCCGGGTACGCCCAGCCCGTGGGCTTCGACGCCAGTCCGCCGCGCGACCTCCAGGAAAACCACGGAAAGGCTGATGGGAATGCCCCGGCGGCGTGTCAGCACCTGGCTGAAGAAGCTGTTCTCTGGATCCCCTGTGTGCGCGGAATCGCCCAGGAAGCCCAGGTTCTGAAAGAGAACTTCGCTCAGCCGTGCTGCGGGCACCGGTCGCGCATCGATCCACTTCAGCGCCTCCTGGGTCACGTCGTCCAAACGCGCCATTGCCCAATCGGCCCGCGCCTCGGGATGCGCAAAGGCCTCGAGTGCAATGTAGGCGCGGACAAAGTCAATCTCCGCCTCCGGCTTGACGACCTCGTCGCGGAAGCGGCGGAGCAAGGGATCCCGCTCGTGCGGTTCCGGCAGGCGGAGCGGGGTGCGAGGAACGGACATGCCGTTCGGATGCTACCATTGCCGCATGACAGAGCAACACAGGTCGGCGGCCGGCGGGCTGATCGGCAAACGCGTCCCTGTCCTTGACAAGGGTTGGATCGAGCTGCAGGACGTCATGGGCGATGACATGGCCATTGTGTCGGCGGCGCGTGTCTCATTCATGGGCGAGAGCAAGGGCGATGAGAAGGACAAACGGCTCCTCTTCCGCCTGCTCAAGGACCATCACACCAGCCCGTTTGAGCAGGTCGAGTTCAAGTTTCGCGTGCGCGCCCCGGTCGTGACGTGGTGGCAGTGGGTGCGCCACCGCACCTGGCAGTTCAACGCACAGTCCGGCCGCTACACGCCCTTCGAGGAGAACGATTTCTACCTTCCTGACACGTGGCGCAAGCAATCGCCCTCGAACAAGCAGGCCAGCCGCGGCGCTTTGACCGATGAGGAGGGCGCGCCGTTCTCGGCGGCCGCGCTCGCCCACTTCGAGGAGGGCTATCGCCTGTATCGCGCCGCGCTCGATGCCGGCATTGCCCGCGAGCTCGCGCGCGTCTATCTGCCCGGCTTCGCCGTTTACTACACCTGGGTGTGCAAGGTGGATGCCCACAACCTGATGCACTTTCTGCGCCTGCGCATGGCCGCGGATGCGCAATACGAAATCCGCGTCTACGCGCAGGCCATCTACGAGCACTACTTCAAACCGGCGCTGCCATGGACGGCGGAGGCGTTTGAGAAGTTCATCCTGCAGCCGGACGCGGAGACGGCCTCGCCCACGTGAGCGCGTCCCCCGCACTTCCCCTCCCGCAGGCGCTGCGCAATGAACGCCTGAGCCAGCTCGAGATCTTTCTCATCGCGCCATATCTCATCGTCACGGCCAGCTATGTGCCGGTGCTTGCCGCGCGCCTTGGCGCGAGCCCGCTCCTGCTCGGGGCGCTGACCTCGCTGCCGGCCATCGCCGTCGCACTCGGCGCGACACTCGGCCGCGCCTGGACGACGCGCCCGGGCTCAGCCAATGCCAAGATCATCGTCCCGGCCCTGATCTTCCGCACGCAGCTGCTGTGGATCCCGCTGTTGCTCTTCCTGCCGGCCTGGCGCGCCGAGGCGCTCACGCTCGTCGTCGTCATCGTCAGCATCTTTGCCGGCGTGGCCAACGTCGCCTTCACCATCCTCATGCCGCGGCTGACAAACCGCGACCGCCTGTCGTATCTCGTCAGCAGCCGTTGGACCGCGCTGGGGATTGGGATGGCCGTCTTTACGCCCCTGCTCGCGGCACTGCTCGATGCGTTGGCCATGCCGGTCAACTACATCGTGGTGTGCGCCGTCACGGCCGTCTTCGCCATCGTCAACCTGGTCATCCTCGGCAAGGTGCGCTATGCGTCCCGGCCAGCCGCCCCCGCAGAGCAGGCCTCCAGGCGTGGCAATGTTCGCCGCGTGCTCAGACATCGACCGGCGCTGGCCTACATCCTCATGACCTTCGCGGCGTACTTTGCCCAGACGGCGGCTGCGCCGCTGATCACCCTGCGGCTGGTGCGTGACCTCGGCGTCAGCAACAGCGACTTTGGCTGGTACACCGCGATCACCTGGGCGGCCATCGCACTGGTCGGCGTCCTCGCGCCGCGCCTGGTGGCGGCACTGGGTACGGGTCGACTCTTTGCGTTGTCCGGGCTGGTTTTCGCGCTGCACGCGCTGGTGCTTGCGCTGGGCGCATCGCTTGGCTGGGTGCTCCTGTCGGGCGCGGTGAATGGCCTGGCCACGGTGCTCTTTCAGGTCACGGCCTTCAGCCTGTTGACCGACACCGCGCCACCGGACAACTTCGAGGGCTATGTGCCGTTGCAGTCGCTGGCGATCAATCTGGCGATCTTTTCGGCTCCCCTGGTGATGACGGCGATGGTGAGCGCCGGAGTCACGGCCCAGGCAGGTTTGCTGATCTGCGTGCTGCTCCGAGCGGCCTTTGGCGGGGTGGCCTGGATGCGCCACGGGCAGAAGCCCGCCTGAAAAAAGAAACCGCCGCACCCCGACTGGAATGCGGCGGTCCAGGGGGACGCGCTAATAGTACAGGCCCCAGTTTGCGGCGGCCTGGTCCTCCATCATCGTGGGCTCCCACATCTCCAGGCCCATGGTGACCTTGGCTGTGCGCTGCGAGGCCTCCTGCGATTTCTGGCGGACCTGCTCGATCAGCGCCGGCCCATACGGGCAGAACGGCGTGGTCAGGATCATGGTCACCTCGACCGTGTCCGGCGTCCACGCGAACTTGCGGATGAGCCCCAGCTCGACGACGCTCATGCCCAGCTCGGGGTCATACACCTCGCGCAGGGCGGTGCGGGTCGTCTGCTCGATGGCCGCATATTCCAAGTCGGCCGGAAGCGCGCTCTGCGTCGCCGCAGGCTCGGTCGGGGGATTGCTGTTGTCCATTCAATGCACCTCGCGCGGGATTATATGCGTGCCGCTCACTTCCGCGTGCGGCTGCGCGCCGGACCCGGCCGCGACTTTGCGGGCCGCCCACCGCGATAGGTCACGGTGTCGCCCGCGTCGCCGGCATCGCGCTCCGCGCTCAGGCTGTCGCGCGCCGCCGACGCGCCGAGCTTGCGCCAGCGTTCCCATTCCGGCGTGTTCTCGTCGATGTCCATGACCTTCTGGCGCAATTCGAGAATCTGGTCGCGCAACATCGCCGCCTTCTCGAACTCGAGGTCGCGGGCCAACTGTTGCATCTGCTTCTCCAAATCCAGCAGCAGCGCCTGCGCCTCGTCGCGCGGGAGGTCGGCCAGGCGCGTCCCGCCCGGCGCCGCGTCCGCGGCGTAGCCGGGGCCGCGCTCCTCGACGCGCACGCGCTCGGTCAGGTCATGGATCGCCTTCTGGATCGTCGTCGGCTCGATGCCGTGTGCGACGTTGTGGTCGATCTGCTTCTGCCGGCGCCGCGCGGTCTCGTCGATCGCGCGCTTCATCGAATCCGTGTACTTGTCGGCATACATGATCACCGTGCCGCCGACATGCCGCGCGGCGCGACCGATGGTCTGCACCAGCGCCGTCTCGCTGCGCAGGAAGCCCTCCTTGTCCGCATCGAGGATCGCAACCAGCGACACCTCGGGCAGGTCCAGGCCCTCGCGCAACAGGTTGATGCCGACCACGACGTCGTAGTGGCCGCGGCGCAGGTCGCGCAGGATCTCGACCCGCTCGACGGTCTGCACCTCGCTGTGCAGATACTGCACCCGGATGCCGATGTCCTGCAGGTAGCTGGTCAGGTCCTCGGCCATGCGCTTGGTCAGCGTGGTGACAAGCGCGCGCTCGCCGCGCTCCGTGCGCGCCCGGATCTGCGCGATGACGTCGTCGACCTGCCCCTTGGCCGGCTTGACTTCGACCTCTGGGTCGACAATCCCCGTTGGGCGAATCACCTGCTCGGCGACGACCGTGCTGTTCTGGCGCTCATACGGCCCCGGTGTGGCGCTGACGAACACGGCCTGGCGGAAGCGCTCCTCGAACTCCCCGAACTTGAGCGGCCGGTTGTCGAGCGCGCTGGGCAGCCGGAAGCCAAAATCCACCAGCACGGACTTGCGGGCCTGGTCGCCGTTGTACATCCCCGTGACTTGCGGCACCGTCATGTGGCTTTCGTCGACGAAGAGCAGAAAGTCATCCGGGAAGTAATCCAGCAGCGTGAAGGGTGGGGTGCCGGGCGAGCGACCGTCCAACGGCCGGCTGTAGTTCTCGATCCCGGAGGTGAAGCCCACCTCGCGCAGCATCTCGAGGTCGTAGCGCGTGCGCTGCTCGATGCGCTGGGCCTCGATCAGTTTGTCGTTGGCCTTGAACCAGGCCACGCGCTCCTCCAGCTCCTTCTCGATGTCGCCGATGGCGCGCTGCAGTTTCTCCTGCGGCGTGACGTAGTGCTTGGCGGGATAGATTTCGATCGTCTCGTGCTCGTTCAGAATCTCGCCGGTCAGCGTGTCGATCTCGACGATGCGCTCGATCTCATCGCCAAAGAACGAAATGCGATACGCCGTCTCGGCGTAGGCGGGCTGGATCTCGAGGGTGTCGCCGCGCACGCGGAACTTGCCGCGGCCCAGCGTGACGTCGTTGCGCTCGTACTGAATCGACACCAGCAGGCGCAGGACGAGCTCGCGCCGCCGCGCCTCGCCGCGCGAGAGCTTGACCATGAAGCGCCCGTAGTCCTCGGGGTTGCCGACGCCGTAGATGCACGACACCGATGCGACGATGACGACATCGCGACGGCTGAGCAGGCTGCTCGTCGCGGCCAGCCGCAGCCGGTCGAGCTCATCGTTGATCGCCGAGTCCTTCTCGATATACAGATCGATGCGTGGGACGTAGGCCTCGGGCTGGTAGTAGTCGTAGTAGCTGACGAAATACTCCACCGCGTTCTCGGGAAAGAACTCCTTGAACTCCGAGTAGAGCTGGGCGGCCAGGGTCTTGTTGTGCGCCATGATGAGCGCCGGGCGCTGGACGCGCTCGATGACCTTGGCCATCGTGAAGGTCTTGCCCGTGCCGGTCGCCCCAAGCAGGGTGGTGAAGCGGTTACCGCCGTTCAGGCTCGCGACGATGTCGTCGATGGCCCTGGGTTGGTCGCCCGTCGGTTGAAAGGGGGAGTGAACAGTCAGCGCAGGCATTCGGCGATTATAGAACGGATGTTCGGAAATACGTGGCCTTAAAATGCCGGCATGAGAACCCGTCAAGAGCTTGAACGCATCGAGGCACTTTCCCTCGCCCCGTATGCCTGCCTCAGCGCCAACACCCGCGGCCGCGCCTTCCTAGACCCCGAAACGCCGTATCGCACGGCCTTCCAGCGCGATCGCGAGCGCATATTGCACACCACGGCCTGGCGCCGGCTGCAGGGCAAGACGCAGGTCTTCGTCGTCACCGAGGGCGACTACTACCGCACGCGCATCACGCACACCCTCGAGGTGGCGCAGATCGGCCGCACCATCGCGCGCGCGTTGGGTGTGAATGAGGACCTGGTCGAAGGCATCTGCCTCGCACACGACCTGGGCCATCCTCCCTTTGGCCACTCGGGTGAGATGACGCTCAACGAGCTAATGGCGTCGGAGGGCGGCTTCAACCACAACCAACACAGCTTTCGCGTCGTCACGGAGCTGGAGAGCCGCTACCCCGAGTTCCCGGGCCTGAACCTGACCTACGAGATGCGCGAGGGCATCGTCAAGCACGAGACCGATTACGACGTCGTCGCCGAGCACGACTACGAGACCGGCCTGCGGGGGTCGGTCGAGTCGCAGATCGCCTGCTATGCCGATGAGCTGGCCTACAACGCGCATGACACCGACGACGGCCTGCGCGCCGGCCTGCTGGTCTGGGATGAGGTTGCGGCACAGGCCTGGCCGCGTCGCGCGGCTGAGGCTGCCGGCATCGCGCCCGGCACGCCGTTCGAGGAGATGGTCCGCCACCGCGTCATTCGCAAACTCATCGCCACCATGGTTACCGACCTGGTGGATCAGTCGACGCGTAACCTGACCGAGTCGCGCGTGCGCTCGGTCGATGACGTCCGCCGCCAGCCGCAGAACGTCATCGCGTTTTCCGAGGAAGGCAAGCAGATGAACGCCCAGCTCAAGTCCTTCCTCTACAAGAAAATGTACCGCCATCCGCGCGTGCTGCGCATGCACAGCAAGGCAGGGCGCGTGCTGCGGGATCTGTTCGCCGCCTTCATGGATGAGCCGGAAATGATGCCGCTCAGCGCGCAGCAGAAATACAAGGGCCTGCCCCGGTCGCGCGCGGTGTGCTACTACATCGCCGGGATGACCGATCGCTTTGCGTTGGATGAACATGCCCGGTTGTTCGATCCGCGCGAGCGCGTGTAGGTCGCTCAAGTAGAATAGCGCCCGCCAGTGGGGCGTCGCCAAGTGGTAAGGCAGCGGACTTTGGATCCGCCATTCGTTGGTTCGAATCCAGCCGCCCCAGCTCATGCGCTTTTTTCGCAACAGTGGCGGGACGCCCGTCCCGCCTCCCACGCCGGCCGCCGCACTCCGTGAAGCCAGCCTCTTCATGCTGGCGCTGGCAGGGCTCAACCTTGCCTTCGGCGTGCTCGCCGCGGTCGTGGGCTGGGACTTTGCCATCGACCAGGGCGCGGGCACGCACACGATCGTGGTCGGGCTGATCTACCTCGCGCTGGGCCTGCTGGCCCGGCGTGGCGTGAAAATCACGGCCGCCATCGGGGCCGCCGTGTTTGTGATCGAGGCCGTGCTCAATTTTGGTGGCGCTGTCGGGGCGGGCTCGTTCTCGAGCTCCTGGCTGCTCAGCCGCATGTTGATCGCCTACTGGTTGATTCAGGCGGCGCGGAATACGTTGAGGCCGACCGCGGACGGAAGCCCGGGGACATGAGACCGGGGACGGAAGACCGGCGACGGAAGACCGACGACGGAAGCCGGCGACGGAAGACCGACGACGGAAGCCGGCTCTAGCGGATTTAATTGCGCCTTGGCGGCACTCGATGTGACCCTGCGTTTCGCTGAACCCGCGCCCGCCAATTCGCAAACGTGCGTACCTGCTTCCGTCTTCTGTCGTCCGTCGCCGGTCGGCGGACCGCCACGGTCGGCGGACCGCCACGGGCGGTCCGCGCGTCTACTTCTTCTTCCGCACCGGCAGCAGGGCGGCCTTCCACACCTGCTCGATGCGATCGACCAGCACGAAGTCGAGCGTCTTGCGCACGTCATCGGGAAGCTCGTCGAGATCGGCTTCATTGCGACGCGGCAGGATGATCGTCTTCATCCCCACGCGATGCGCGGCCAGAATCTTGTCGCGCACGCCGCCCACCGGCAGGACCAGCCCGCGCAGCGTGATCTCGCCCGTCATCGCCACGTCCGAGCGCACGCGCCGCTCGGTGAGCAGTGAAGCCAGCGCCGTCGCCATTGTCACACCCGCGGATGGCCCGTCCTTGGGCTGTGCGCCCGCCGGCACGTGAACGTGGATGTCGTACTTCTCGAAGACTTCGTCCTTGATGTCCAATTCGCTGGCATGCGTGCGCAGAAAACTCAACGCCGCCTGGGCACTTTCGCGCATGACGTCTCCGAGCTGGCCGGTCAGGATGAAGCCCTTGGACCCCTTCATGCGGGTGGCCTCGATGAAGACGATATCGCCGCCGACCGGCGTCCACACCATGCCGGTCGCGACGCCCGGCGTGGCCGTTCGCTCGATGGCCTCGAAGTAGAACTTGGGCTTGCCAAGCAGCTCGGGCAGCATCTTGGCCGTGACCTTGACCGGCAGCCGGCCCTTGCCCTCCAGCGCGCGGGTGAGCAATTTGCGTGAGATGCTCCCGATCTCACGCTCCAGGTTGCGCACCCCGGCCTCGCGCGTGAAGTCGCGCATGAGCTGCACGATGGCTTCATCGGCGAAGGTCACTTCGCCCGTCTTCAGGCCGTTCTCCTTGATCTGACGCGGGACGAGATAGCCGCGCGCGATCGAGAGCTTCTCCAGCTCGGTGTAGCCGCTGAGTTGCAGGATCTCCATGCGGTCGCGCAGCGGGCCGGGGATGGACTCCAAACTGTTCGCGGTGCAGATGAAGATGACCTGCGACAGGTCGAAGGGCACATCGAGATAGTGATCGCGGAACTCGCGATTCTGCTCGGGGTCGAGCACTTCGAGCAGCGCCGACGACGGGTCGCCGCGGAAGTCGCTGCCCATCTTGTCGATCTCATCGAGCATGAAGACGGGGTTGTTTGACTCGGCGCGGCGCAGGCTCTGCACCACACGGCCCGGCATCGAGCCGATGTAGGTGCGCCGGAAGCCGCGGATCTCGGCCTCGTCGCGCACGCCGCCGACCGAGGAGCGGATGAACTTGCGCCCCATCGCCCGCGCAATGCTCGCGCCCAACGACGTCTTGCCAACACCAGGCGGCCCGACGAAGCACAGGATGACGCCCTCGCGCACCGGTCGCGTGATTCCGGACGGGCGCGCCTCCTCCTGAACGGGTTCGGCCGCCAGCTCCAGCTTGCGCTTGCGAACGGCCAGAAACTCGAGGATGCGCTCCTTGATGTCCTTCAGGCCGTAGTGGTCCTCGTCCAGCACGGCGCGCGCGTGCGCCATGTCCAGGTTGTCCGGGGTGTTCTTGGCCCAGGGCAGGGTGGTCAGCCAGTCCAGGTAGGTGCGGATGACGCCATACTCGGCCGCCTGGGTGGGCAGCTTGGCCATGCGCTCGACCTCGCGCTCGGCCTCGCGGCGCGCCTCGGCGTTCATCCCGCACTCGGCGATCTTTTTGCGGAAGTCCGCGACCTCGATCTGCTGTTCATCGGCCTCACCCAGCTCGCGCTGAATGGCCTTCATCTGCTCGCGCAGGTAGTAGTCGCGCTGCAGCTTCTCCATCTCCGAGGTGGCCTCGGTCTGAATCTTCTTGCCCAACTCAAGCACTTCAAGCTCTTTGTTGAGCAATTGCAGCAGGAAGAGCATCTTGTCAGGCAGACCATTCATTTCCAACAGGCGCTGCGCGTCCGCCATGTCCATGCGCATGTAGGTGGCGACGGCATACGTCAACTGGCGCGGATCCGTGATGTTCTGGATCATCTGCGCCAGTTCCTCCGGGACGGAGGGGGCCAGTTCGGCCATGCGCGCGAAGCCCTGGCTCAGGTTGCGTCGAAGCGCCTCGATCTCGAGGGTGCTCTCGGGCGCTTCGGGGAGTGGCTCCACCCGGGCGATGATGTACGGCTCGGATTGCGTGATCTCCACGATGCGGAAGCGCTCATGACCCTGCACGATCATGTTCACGATGCCGTCCGGGGCCCTGAAATTCCGGACGATGGTGGCGGCGGTGCCGACGTCGTAGATGTCCTCCGGCCCGGGATCCTCCTTGCCGGGCGTCTTGCTCGCGACCAGGCCGATGCTGGCCTTGGCGATCAGGGCATCGTCGATGAGCTTGATCGCACGGGGTTGCGCCACCCGTAGGGGCAGGGCGGAGGACGGATACACGAGCACCCCGCGCAACGGAAGGATGTACAGCGTCGACGGAAGGGGCGCGGGTTTGTCGGCGCCCTCCGTGATGGGCTCGCCGGATTCCGCCACCTGCGTCGCGGCGGCCTCGACGGCGGCCTGGAGGAGGTTGTTGAGACGCTCTTGATCGTTGTCTGACATGGAAGCGAACATTATCGCCCTAACGTGTATGTGTCCCGTTAGAGCGGCATCCCGTGTTCAGGGGATGTCGAGGGCGATGCCGTCGACGCGCAACGTTCCGGGGGGGCGATCGAGCAGCCGCGCTGCTGTGCGCGCGAATCGCACCGGGTCACCCGTCGTCATGAAGCGGTCCGTGGCCGCTCTGCAGCCGGTCAGCGACCCGCCAGCCACGCGGTGCAGCTGGCGTATGACGGCCGGGGCGGGATCGAGGATGGTGATGGGACGTTGTGCGAATTGCGTCGCCACGACGGCCTCGATCTGGTCCGATAGGAAGGGGAAATGGGTGCACCCCAGCACAAGGTGATCGGCCCCGGCCGCGAGCAGCGGACCAACCGCGGCATCAACGGCGCGGGTCGCCGCGGATCCGTCTACGTCCCCGGCCTCCACCAGCGCCACCCATTCCGGGCAGGCGCGGGTGAGGAGGCGCACCCCGCTGGCATATCGCTCCGCCAGCAGCGCAAAGCGCGGGCTGTCGAAGGACGCCTGCGTGGCCAGCGCGGCGATCACGCCAGTGCGGGTGTGCGCGGCGGCGGGCTTGAGCGCCGGCTCGATGCCGACGATGGGGGT
This sequence comes from Thermoflexales bacterium, assembly GCA_019694215.1. Classification (GTDB taxonomy): domain Bacteria; phylum Chloroflexota; class Anaerolineae; order J036; family Brachytrichaceae; genus Brachythrix. The sequence continues at coordinate 55,651 of JAIBCK010000001.1, read as the reverse complement.
ATTCGGCCAGCGCGCGCGGGCAGCGTCCGCGGCCGCCGCCGTTGCCGTGTTGCAGGCGATGACGAGGGCCGTGGCACCAGCGTCGCGCAGCGCCTCGAGCGCGACCAGTGTCAGCGCCCGCACCCGCTCGAGGGGCTGCGGGCCATACGGCGCGTGGCCTTGATCGCCGAGATACAGCGTCGACGCCTCGGGATGCGCCGCCTTGAGGGCGCGCCAGACCGAGAGTCCGCCCAGGCCGGAGTCAAAGAGGCCGATCATCGTGCGGTAGCATTATCCTGACATGTCCGCTTCCGCGCTCGTCGATGCCCGCCTGTCACGATCCCAGAATGCCGCCGGGGCGTTTGCGCGCTCCGCTGGCGCGTGGATCATCGTGGCCGTTGGACTGGCCGCTTCGGCCGGGCTGTGGAACGGCGGCGGCATGCTCAGCACGCGGGCCGGCGGCGACAGCGCCTTTCTGCTCGAGCGCGTGTATGAGTTGATGGGCCAGATCCGCAGCGGGGCACTCCCGGCCCGCTGGATGGCCGATGGGGCGTATGGCCTGGGCTACCCCTTCTATCACTACTACGCCTCGCTGCCATACTACGGCGCAGCCCTGCTGAATCTGATCGGGATCAACCTCATCGACGCCATCGCCGTGACGCAGGCGCTCGGCATGGTGCTGGCCGGCCTTGCCATGCGCGCGTGGTTGCGTCCGCGCCTGCCCGGCTCGGCAGCGGTCGTGGCGGCCATCGCGTATCAGCTCGCGCCCTTTCACCTCGTCAACGTCTACGTTCGCGGCGATTCGCTCTCGGAGTTCTACGCCTTCATCTTCTTCCCGCTCATCCTGCTCGGCATCGATCGGGTGTGGCGGCGCGAGAGCGGCTTCGGGTTGGGCCTGAGCGCCGCGGTCGCCGGGCTGGTCCTGACGCACAACGTATCGGCCATGCTCTTCGCGCCGTTCTGCGCGCTGTATCTTGGGCTGATGCTGGTCGAAGCCCACCGCGCGCGACTGTCCTGGCGGGAGATCGGCGTGCGTTGTGCGGTCACCCTGCTGGCGGTCCTGCTCGCGGCGGCGCTGAGCGCCTGGTTCTGGTACCCGGCCCTCAGCGAGTCCGCCGCCGCACAACTGGGGGATCAGACCTCCGGCTACTTCAACTACGCCCAGCACTTCCGCGGGGCCGACCTCGTGCAGGGGGGGCTGCGCTTTGACTACGCCGTCGATGATTTCCGCAATCCGTTCAAGATGGGGCTGGCGCAGGTCCTCGGCATCGGCGTCGGGACCTTTGTGGCGATGGGGTCCGTCCGGCGCGGACGCACCTCGGCGGCCTTCGTTGTGCTGACCCTGCTCGGGCTTGCGCTGGCGACCTTTCTGATCACGCCGGCCTCTGAGGCGGTGTGGAAGGCGATCCCACCGCTTGCGCTGGCCCAGTTCCCGTGGCGGTTGCTCTCGATCCAAACGCTGTGGGGGGCGGTGCTGACGGGTTTTCTCGGCGCGCGACTGCGGCCCGACGATCAGCGCCTGGCCGTGCTGATCACCGCGATCGCCCTCGGCGCCTGCATGCTGAGCGGCCTGCCCAACGAACGCAAAGCGGTACCCAATGCGGGCTCGATCGCACAGGAGATCCAGTCCTTTGAGTGGGTGAGCGGCATCGTCGGTACGACCATCCGCGGTGAATATCTTCCGGCCACGGCGTTTCCGCAGCCGCGGACCGGACCGGTGCTGACCGGGCTGACCCGCCCCCTCGTCATGCACGGCGCGCTCGTGGCGGCCGACCCGGCGGCAGCACCAGGCGTGCTCGCGGCGTGGACGGTGGAGACGGGTGAGGGTGGGGCGACTCTTGCGTTTCCGATCCTGTACTGGCAAGGGTTGAAAGCGAGCGTTGTTCCGGCAGCGGGCGGCACCCCCTCTGACCTTGCGATCAGCCCCGCGCCGCGTCTGGGCTGGGCGGCCGTGTCGCTGCCTGCCGGGCGTTGGACCGTGGCCGTGTCGCTGGGTCGGACGCCGGCCACTGCGGTTGCGGAACCCCTCTCGGCGCTTGCGGTCGTGTTGTTCCTGCTGCTTTGGGTTTGGGGCCATGGCTCCGTCAGCCGGGCGTGGGCGAGGATGCGGCAGCGCTTGACGCGCGGGCTGGCGTGGGCTGTCTGCATCGTCCTGATTGCGGCGCTGGTGTCGAGCCTGCGACCCGTCGCCCGGGGCGAAGCCCGCTTCGTCGACTTTGCCACGCAACCATTCCCCCACCAGGGGCCGATCAGCCTGCTTGTCGACGGCGCGGCGTATCAGCTGCAGGCCGTCGATGTGAATCCCCCGAGCGCCCGGCCGGGCGAAGAGGTGGCAGTTTCCTTCCGTTGGGCGGAGGGCCGCATCCCGCCAGGCGCCACCTTGCAGGTGCTGGCCCCGTCGCAAGGCCTGCCCGGTTCGCCCTTGCTTGCGCTCGCGCGGCGCCATGCGGCCATCGAGACACCCATCACCGGACGCAACATCGAGGTTGTCCTGCCGCGTGAGATGCCGGTCGGCCCGTCACTCTTTCGTGTCATCGTGGGCGACCGGCAGTTTGCCTTCCTGGGACCGCAAGTTCTCGCGCCTGCGGCACCCGACACGACGATCGCCCTGCGCAGCTTCGCGCCTGTGCTGCCCATCGAGCTGCTGCGCCTGGATTGGGCAATCGCGGCGCCGGGCAAGGTGTGCTTCTCGGCCATTTGGCGCCTGCCAGCCGGCGGCCCGGACGCGCCGTATTCGCTGAAGTACAGCCTGCGGGTGCGCGGCAGCGACGGTCGCCTCGTCGCGCAGGGTGATCAGGAGCCGATGCAGGGCCTCGCGCCGCTGTGGAGCTGGCCGAAGGGGGCCGCCATCTACGATGGCATCTGTGACGTGACGATGAACTTTCCCCTCACGCCGACCGACCCGCACACGCTCGAAGTGGTCTGGTACGACGCGCGCACGCTTGAAGCGGTGGCGACGGTGGAGATCAAACGCTAGGCGCGCGACTGCCCCTACACGAACTCCTTGATCCCGTGCGCGGTGGCGTAGGCCGCCGCCTCGGCGCGATTGTTCACGCGCAGCTTGACGAAGATGGCGCTGACGTAGTTGCGCACGGTGCCCTCGCCGAGTGAGAGGGCGTCGGCAATCTCGCGGTTGGTGCGCCCTTCGGCCAGCTTGGCGAGAACGCGAACCTCCTGATCGCTCAGCTCGGCAAACGCGCCCTCTGCGCGCTGGCGGGCCTGGGCGCGCATCTTCTGGAAGACCTTGGTCGTGGAGGCCGGATCGAGCGCGCTACCCCCGCTGGCGACCGTGCGAATGTGCTTGACCAGATCGTCGCTGCCCAACTGCTTGAGAACAAAACCACTGGCACCGGCGGCGATCGAGTCATACAACACCGCGTCGTCGCCATACGAGGTCAACATGATGACCTTGACGCCTGGCGCCGCCGTGGTGATCTCGCGGCAGGCCTCGATGCCGGTCATGCCCATCAGGCGCACATCCATCACGACGATGTCAGGCCGGAGCTGCAGCACCCGCTGGACGGCCTCCTGGCCGTGGCTGGCCTCTGCGATGACTTCCAGATCGGGCTGACGGGCCAGCAGCGTGCGCAGGCCGATCCGAACGACCTCGTGATCGTCGACGATGATGATGCGGGTCCGGTTCATGTTTCCGATCCTTCGAAGCTGAGGGCGACCGTTGTGCCACCCTCGCCATTGCCGGTCACCTCGAGCGCCCCTTCCAGGATGCGGGCACGCTCACGCATGTTGCGCAGGCCACTGCCGGAGCGCCGCACGGCGTCTGTCAGCCCGACGCCGTTGTCATGAATCACCACGCGTGTCCGCGCGCTCGACTCGGAGGCGTACTCCAGCGTGACGGAGATCTCGCTGGCGCGGGCATGCCGCGCGATGTTGCTCAGGGCCTCGCGTGTGATCTGATAGACGTGATGGCGTTGCGCGGCGCTGAAGGAAGGCCCCGGCCGACCGACCACGCGCCAGGTGACCTCCAATCCCGTGCGCATGCGGAACTCGGCGATGATGTCGATCAGCCCGCGCGCAAGGTCCTCATTGCCGTGGCCCTCGCGCAGGTCGTAGATGTAGCGGCGGATGTCGGCGATGGTCTGGCTCATCCCGTCCATGGCGTCGCCGATCCGGCGTTCGGCACGGATCAGGCCCGCTTCAGCGACCTCGGGCTCACCGGTACGCACCTGTTGCAGCGCGTGCTGCGCATCGTCGAGCATCAGCCCAAACGCATACACCGACTGGATCGTGCCGTCGTGCAGCTCGCGTCCGATGCGCTCGCGCTCCGCCCCAAGCGCCTGTGCCTGCCGGAGCGCCTGCGCGACCCGGTCCGCATCCAGGCCAAAAACGTCCAGCGCAATGAAGAAGGAGATCGCCATCGTGGCGGCGATCGCGGTGCGCGCGGCGATGATCGGCACCCCGATCAGCGTCTCGTTCAACACCGATCCCCACGGAATTTGGCTGGCCGGCGCGATCACGCCGTCGCTCAGCGCGAACAGGGCAAACGATATGCCGACCACGCGCATGGCGCGCGTGAAGCGCTCGGTGCGCAGCGGCTTCTCCAACTGCAGCGTTTGTTGTCGCAGGCCGTAGGCCACGAGCAGGGCGGACGGGGCCAGCACGGTGTTGCGCAGCAATGCTTCGGCTGTCGCAAAGTCGGGGTCGGGTTGGACAAAGCGCAGGGCGATTACGCCCAGCGCGCCGATTCCGCCCACCAGGGAGGGAAAGAGTGCCGTGGTGGTCGTTGGCAGGACGGGCTCGTTCAGGCGCAACCCAAAGCCCAGCACCGAGATGATCGCCCCCAGCTGCAGCAACACGACGATGCCATGCAGCGTCGTCAGGGTCGCCTGTGAGAAGTGTGAAGCATTGACGGTGAGGAAGATCGCGGCCCAGATGGCCACCGCCTGGCAAAGGCCGAACGCGGAAACCCAGGGCAGGGCCCGCGCGAGCTCGAGCCGGCTGCGCTGCCGCCATTGCACCGCCATGGCCAGACCCAGAATGAAGAAGGATTGACCATGCAGGAAGCGAACGGCGATCTCGTTGGCGGCGAAAAATTGGCGAAGTTGGTCGGTGAAGCCCACCCCCTATAATCTACCCCAGCCTTCCGGTGGTCCATCTTCGTGACTTCGTCGAGCCCATTGCACTCCTGCTCGCGGCGTTTGCGGGCTTGCTTTTTGTTGCGTCTTTCCTGAGCCACCTCCATGCACGCAGCGAGCACTATCACTTTGAGCGTAAGGCGGGTCACGAACGGGCGCACCATCTGACGCTGTGGGGTCGGGCCATGCTCATCGTCGCCGCCGCGCTGGTGGGTGGCGTCCTCATCGTCGACGGCTTTAAGCTGGATGGTTTCGCCGGCCGGGCGATCAACGAAAGTGTGTCTGGAGCGATCACCGCCAGCGCCATCACGGCGTCGCCGACTCCGCTGCCGCGCGCGACGCCACTCCCCACCGCGACACCGCCCCCGGCACCCACCCGCGCGATGGCATCCGAAGGCGGTGCTGCCGCGAAGCGTGGCCTGGCGCTTCATGCGCTCGCCACGGGCATCGACCGGGCTGGCCTGCCCACTGGCGTTGCGACGACGTTTACGCCGGAGGCCCCGACCATCCTCGTCTTCTTCGATTACCGCCAGGCGGGCGGCGCGACCGTGCGCCACGCCTGGTTCCGGGATGGCAACCTCGTCTACGCGGCACAACAAGCCTTGCCAACCCAAAGTTTCGGCAGCGCCGTGGCCGAATGGAAGGGCAAACGTCCGTTGGAGCGGGGGCGCTACGAAGTGCGCGTCTCGCTCGATGACGAGCCTGCCTTTGTCGCCAATTTCGAAGTGCGCTGAGGGTTACAATCGTCGTCCGCATGCGCACCCTCGTATCGCTTGATATTGAAACCACCGGCCTCGACCCCGAGCGCGACAGCATCATCGAGATTGGCCTCGTCGTCTTTGAGGGTCCCAGGATCGTCTCGGAGTTTTCGCAGATCGTCGATCCCGGCCGGCCCATTCCGCCCAAGATCGTCGAGCTGACCGGAATCACCGACGACATGGTCGCGCGGGAGGGGGCGTCGCTCTCGTATGCCCTGCGCGAAACGCAAAAGGTTTGCGGGTTGCATCCCATCGTGGGTCACAATATCGCCTTCGACCTGGGTTTCCTGCGCCGCCAGCGCGTGCTGACGACCAACCCCGCCATCGACACCTTTGAGCTGGCGAGCATCCTCATCCCGCACGCCGGGCGATATACGCTGGGGGCGCTGGGCAAAGCGCTCGGCATCACCGAACCCGCCACGCACCGCGCGCTCGATGATGCGCGCGTCGCCCATCAGCTGTATCTCAAAGTCGCCGAGCGCGCCGCGCGCCTGCCGCTGGAGGCCCTCGAGGAGATCACCACACACGCCGAGCGCAGCGGGTGGGGGCTGGCGGGCTTCTGGCGCGACGCGTTGGAGGCCGGGCGGGAGCCAGGTGCCCCCCACGATGTGCCGAGCCCGGAGGCCCAACGCGCGCGCGTCTTTGCCCTGCGCCAGCGCCAGGAAGCGCGGCCGCTTGTCGCGCGCGAAGACACGCGCCCGCTCGATGCCGACGCCGTGACTGCCACCCTCGGGCCGGCGGGTGAGCTGGCCAAACGCTTCCCGGGCTATGAGTCGCGCCCTCAACAGCTCGAGATGATGCGCCAGGTCGTGAAGGCGTTTAACGAAGGCAGCGTCGAAATCGTCGAGGCGGGCACCGGCACGGGCAAGAGCCTGGCCTATCTCATCCCGGCCATGCTGTGGGCGATCCAAAACGGCCAACGTGTCGTTGTCAGCACCAACACCATCAACCTGCAGGAGCAGCTGATGGACAAGGACGTGCCTGCCGTCATCGACGCGCTGGGGGTGGACGCGCGCGCGACCGTGATGAAGGGCAAGGGCCGCTATGTCTGCGACCTGCGCATCAATGACCTCCGCAAGAGCGGACCCCGCACGCTCGAGGAGGCGCGGCTGCTGGCCAAGCTGCTGATCTGGCGGCCCACCACGATCACCGGGGACACCGATGAGCTGTTCATCCCCCAGCCGCAGGAGCGCATGGCGCTCAGCCACCTGACGGCGGAGAATCCCTCGTGCGACCGCAACTCGTGCAGCGCGACGGACTGCTTCTTTCATCAGGCGCGTCGCCTGGCCGAGTCCGCCCACGTCGTCATCGTCAACCATGCCCTGTTGCTGGCGGACGTTGCTGTAGAGAACAAGGCGTTGCCAGAATACAAGTATCTCGTCGTCGACGAGGCCCATCACCTCGAAGCCGCGGCTACCGATGCGCTGGGTTTCACCATCGACCGCGATGAGCTCGGGCGAAATCTCGGTGAGATCGCCCGAGGTGGTCGCAAGCCTACGGGCCTCACGGCGGACATCGCCGCAGCTGCGCGTGCCCACTTGCCGCCTGAGCAAAGTGGCGCGGTCGAGACACAGGCCGACCGACTGACGGCGTCCGCGGGGCGGGCCTCGCAGACCGCGATCCAGTTCTTTGATGAGCTGCAGGACTTCCTGGCCAATCAGAGCGGCGGCGAGAATGGCGACTACGCCCAACGGACGCGCATCACAAGCGGGCTGCGCAGCAACCCGGGCTGGGGCCGCGTCGAGCGCGCCTTTGACCCCTTCCTGGCCGAGATGAATGGCGTGGCGAAGGGCCTCAATACGTTGTTTGCGGGCTTGTCGCAGTTGTCGGAGCGCGGCGTGGACGGGTTGGAGCTGCTCCTGGGCCGGATCAGCGGTGCGCTGCGCTTTACCACCGAGGCCATCGAGCAGCTCAATGCCATTGTCAGCAAGCCCACGGACAAGCAGATCTACTGGGCCGAGACCGACGCGGCGCGCGCGGGACGGGGGCGCGGCCTGCGCGTGACCCTGCGCGCGGCCCCCCTTCACGTCGGTGATCTCATTCGCCAGCGCCTCTGGGATCAGAAGGAAGGCGTGGTGTTGACCAGCGCAACGATTCGCACGGCCTCCGCGGCGGGGAAGGCGTTGCCCACTTTTGACTACATCAAGATGCGCCTCGATGCCAGCGATGCCGGCGCGCTCGCATTGGGTTCGCCCTTTGACTTCAAGTCGGCCGCGCTGGTGTATGTCGCAAGCGACATCCCGGAGCCCAACCAGCAGGGCTACCAGGCCATGCTCGAACGCGGCCTGATCGACTTCTTCCGCGCCAGCCAGGGGCGTGGCATGGCGTTGTTCACCAGCTACGCGCAGCTGCGCAGCACCAGCAAGATCATTGCGCCCGCCCTTCTGCGCGACGGCATTCAAGTCTTCGAGCAGGGAGAAGGCCTCTCGCGACGGGCGATGCTCGAGCAATTTCGCGCCAGCGGCAAGGCTGTCATTCTTGGGACCCGCTCGTTCTGGGAGGGCGTCGACATCCAGGGCGAGAAGCTCAGCGCACTCGCGATCTGCAAACTGCCCTTCGATGTGCCCACCGATCCCATTTTCGCGGCGCGCAGCGAGACCTTCGACAATCCGTTCAGCGACTACTCCGTGCCGGAGAGCGTGCTCAAGTTTCGCCAGGGTTTTGGCCGCCTGATCCGCTCGCGCAGCGATCGTGGCGTCGTCGCGGTCTTTGACCGGCGCGTGATCTCCAAGACCTACGGCCAGGCTTTTCTGAATGCCCTTCCGGGGCCATCCGTGCAGCGCGGTCCGCTGGCCGGATTGGGGCGGGCGACGGCGCAGTGGCTGGCTGCCCCCGAAAAGCCAAAACCGTAGTTCGGGCGGCTACAATGCCGACACGGCCACGGCGCCGCCAGCTCAAAAACACTCATTCAAAGGGGCATCATGCGAACAGTCGGAATGATCCTGGCCGGTGGCCGGGGAACGCGGCTCACGGTATTGTCCAACAAGCGCGCGAAACCTGCGGTGCCGTTTGCGGGCAAGTACCGCATCATCGACTTCGCCCTGTCGAATTGTGTGAACAGCGGCGTAACGTCGGTCGGGGTGGTCACCCAGTACCGTCCGCGTTCATTGCAGGACCACATCCGAACCGGCGCGCCGTGGGACATGGACCGCCTGAGCGGCGGCGTCTCGCTGCTGCACCCGTATCAGGGCCACAAGGATGGTGGCTGGTATGCCGGCACGGCGGATGCCATCTATCAGAACCTGGACTTCCTGCGCAACCTGCGTCCCGACTACGTGCTGATCCTGTCGGCCGATCACATCTACAAGATGGACTACAGCAAGCTGCTGCAGTTCCACACCGAGAACAAGGCGGATGTCACCGTCGCCGCGCTCAAGGTCTCGCTCGAGGAGGCCTCGCGCTTTGGCATTCTCATCGCCGACAACAACCAGCGTGTCACGGCGTTTGAAGAGAAGCCGAAGCAGCCCAAGGGCACCCTGGCCTCGATGGGCATCTACGTCTTCAACTATCAGACCTTGCTCAAGGTGCTCACGGAGGACGCCCACACGCCGGACAGTGAGCGCGACTTCGGCAAGAACATCATCCCCAAGATGGTGGCCGAGAACTTCCGCGTGTTTGCCTATCCCTTCTCGAACTACTGGGTCGATGTGGGAACCATCCAGTCCTACTGGGAGACCCACATGGACCTCCTGGCCGACCAGCCCTCGCTCGACCTGCTGGACCGCGACTGGGTCATCCACACCCGGTCAGAGGAGCGGCCGCCCGTGAACATCCGCACCGGCGCGATCGTCAGCCACAGCCTGATCACCGACGGCTGCCAGATCGAGGGCTCGGTTGAGTACTCTGTGCTCTCACCCGGCGTCAGGGTGGCAAGAGGCGCCGTTGTGCGTTACTCCATCGTCATGACCGACTGCGTGATCGAGGCCGGCGCCGTCGTCGACCGCGCCATCGTCGACAAACATGTCCGGGTGGGGCAGTTCGCCACGGTCGGCTATGGCAACGACTACACGGCCAATGTCGAGGCCGGCGTGTCGACGGGCATCACCGTGATCGGCAAGGACACGGTCATCCCGGCTGGTTTTAAGGTTGGCCGGAATGTCGTCATCGGCAGCGACTTGAAGGCCGACGACTTCACCGGCGACTCGATCAAGTCCGGGACGAACTACCACGCCGAGACGACTGACTGATGCGACTCGATCACCTGGCCATCGCCGTGCCCGATCTCGATGCGGCGCTGGCCTTCTACCGCGACGGCCTGGGCCTGACCTGTGCGCGCGTCGAAGACGTCGAGCGCGAGGGCGTCCGCATCGCCTTTCTGCCGGTGGGCGAGAGCGAGATCGAGCTCCTTCAGCCAACCCGCCAGGACACTGGCATCGTGAAGTGGCTGGCCAAGCATGGCCCGGGCATGCATCACGTCTGCCTGGAAGTCGGTGACATTCAGGCGGCGATGGCGCGCATCCAGCGGGCAGGCGGCGAGATGATCAACCCCGAACCTGTGCGCCGGCCGGAGGGCACGCTCTATGCCTTCGTGCATCCGCGCTCGACGGGTGGCGTGCTGATCGAGTTGTATCAGCGCCCGCCGCAGCCGTAAGGTCGTGATATAGTTCGCCCGTCCAAGGTTAGACGCACCCGCGAGACATATCCACAGAGAGGTCCAAACACATGATGCTGAGCATGATTCCGAACGTAGTCGCTGCCAAGGGAGGCATGCGCCTTCGCTTCGCTGCGCACCGTGCTCCGATCTCGACTGGGAGCCTGGCGGGATGTCGTCCGACACACAAGGAGACTCGCCGCTGAGCCCGGGTTCAAACCCGAAACACACCGCCTTTCGAGACCGTGAGCGCCAATAACGCTCACGGTCTTTTTTTGTCTCAACATGGCATTCATCAAACGATTGTTTCCGTTCATCAAGCCTCATCGCCGGCGCTTCGCGCTGGTCGGTGCACTCTCGCTGCTGGCGCTTTTCTTTGCGCAGATGGAGCCGCGCCTCATGGGCGTGGCCATCGATGACGGCGTGGCAAAGGGCGACCTGTCCACTGTGGCGCTGTTCTGCGCGCTTCTGATCGGCGCGGCCATCTGCTTCAGTGTCATCAACTACATCCGCCAGGTCATGCAGGGAACGCTGGGCACCGACGTGGTGCGCGAGCTGCGCGACGCGCTCTATCGCAAGCTGCAGCGGCTGCCGTATTCGTACTACACGACGATGCCGACCGGTCAGATCATGTCGCGCATGTTGAGCGACCTGGACTCGGTCGAGCAGCTGGTCACGTTTGGGCTCTCGACCCTTCTCACCGAGGGCCTGGCGCTGCTCTCGACCATCGTCATCCTTTTTGTGCTCGATGCCCAACTCGCCCTGACCGTGATGCTGCCCATGCCGCTCATCCTGTATGGCGTGGTGCGCTTCCGCAAGCGCATCGACCCGGCCTGGGAGGATGTCCGCGAGCAGATGGGCAAGCTCACCACAACGCTGCAGGAGAACGTGGCCGGCGTGCGCGTGGTCAAGGCGTTTGCGCGTGAGGACTACGCCAGCTCGCGCTTCGACCTGCAGAATCGGCTAAATCGCAGCAAGAACGTGCACCGCGCGCGCATCGAGGCCGAGTACTTCCCGTGGATGGACTTCGTATCCGGGTTGATCTTCATCATCCTGATCCTGGCCGGCTCGCTGCGGCTGATGGAGGGGACGCTCTCCGTCGGCACGTTCTTCATGTTCAACTGGTACATCTGGGGGCTGATCTGGCCGGTGCGCATTCTGGGCTGGTTGACCAACCTCACGCGCCAGGCCGCCGCGGCGACGCCGCGCGTCTTTCAGATCCTCGATGCCGAGGAGACAGTGCGCGAGGCGGCGCGGCCGCGGGTGCTGGCGACGTCCGGGCCGGCGCGCGTGGACTTCGAGCAGGTCACCTTTGCCTTCCCCGACGACCCCGACCGCGCCGTGCTGAAAGGGTTGACGTTCTCCGTCAGGCCCGGCGAGACCGTCGCGATTCTGGGTGGCACCGGGAGTGGGAAGTCGTCGGTCATCAACCTCGTCCCGCGCTTCTTCGACGTGACCGGCGGCTCGGTCAAGGTCGATGGCGTCGATGTGCGTGAGCTCGGGCTGGCCGCGCTGCGGCGGCAGATCGGCATCGTCCCGCAGGAGAGCTTTCTCTTCTCGGCGACGCTGCGCGACAACATCCGCTTTGGCGCGCCCGAGGCCGACGACGCGCGCGTGCTGGCTGCTGCCCAGGTCGCGCAGGTGGATGAGTTCGTCCCGTCCCTTCCCAAGGGCTATGACACCAAGGTTGGCGAGCGCGGCGTGGGGTTGAGCGGCGGGCAGAAACAGCGCGTCGCCCTCTCACGGGCGGTGCTGATGGACCCGCGCCTGCTCATTCTTGATGAGGCCACCTCGGCCGTGGACACGGCGACCGAGCAGCGCATCCAGCACGCCATGGCCGATGTACTGCGCGGGCGCACCGCCATCGTCGTCGCCCAGCGCCTGAGCACGATCATGTCGGCCGATCGCATCATCGTGCTGCGGGACGGGCGCGTGGCCGAGGAGGGCACGCACGCCGAGCTGTATGCGCTGGACGGTGAATATCGTACGTTGTTTGACTTGCAGTTCCGCGACCAGGCCCACGCCGAGACCGTGGACATGGACGCGGTGCCCGTTGCGTAAAGGTGTTTCATGCCGCTGCTGACCGCCGTAAACCTCAGCCAGAGTTTTGGCCCGACCGATGTCTTCGCCGGGATCAGCCTCGCCGTCCCCGAGGGTGCCCGCATCGGGCTGGTCGGGCCGAATGGCGTGGGCAAGACCTCGCTCATCCGCATTCTCGCCGGCGTTGAGAAGCCGGCCGGGGGGGAGCTCAGCCTCGCCCGTGGGCTGCGGGTGGGCTACCTGCGCCAGGAGGCCATCGACGCTTTCGCCGACCGTGACGCCAGCGTGTGGGATGAGATGATGACGTTGTTCGCCGGCCTGCGTGAGCAGGAGCGCCGCCTGCGCGCCTTCGAGGCCGACATGGCCTCCAGCGACGCGGAAACGGCCGCCCACGCCATCGAGGCATATGGCCCGTTGCACGATGACTTTCTCGCTCAGGGCGGCTACGACTACGAGCGTCGCATCAAGAACACGCTCGAAGGCCTTGGCTTCGACGAGACGCTCTGGTCGCTCCCGGCGCGCCAGCTTAGCGGCGGGCAGAAGACTCGCGCCCTGCTCGCGCGCCTGCTGCTCGAACGCCCCGGCCTGCTCATCCTCGACGAACCAACCAACCACCTCGACATCGCCTCGCTGGAGTGGCTTGAGGGCACGTTGGCCGAGTGGCCTGGCGCGCTGGTCGTGGTCAGCCACGACCGCTTCTTCCTCGACCGCGTCGTCAACCGGATCTGGGAAATGGCACCCAACCGGATCGAGGAATACCGCGGCGACTACAGCGCGTATCTCGGCCAGCGTGAGGAGCGCCTGCAGCGCCAGGTCTTCGTCTTCAATCAGGAGAAGGCGCGCCTGGAGAACGAGCTACGCCTCATCAAGATCGACCTCGATGCCGTCAAGGCCGGCAACGACAAGCCCGTCACCTGGGCCAAGGGCAAGCTCAAGCGCCTCACCCGTGACGTGCTCGTCATCGAGCAGCTGGGGGCGCTGGCGCTGCTCAATGAGCAATGGCTCGACCTGAGCGAACGCCTCGAAGGCAGCACACGCCCGTGGGGGCTCGACGAGGCCGAGCGGCGCCTGGCCCGTCTGCGTCCGCCGCAGCCTCCGGCGCGGATGACACTCAGCCTGCGCGCCGAACGTCGCAGCGGTGTGAGCGTTGTGCGCGCGCAGGCCCTGACGGTTGGCTATCCCGGCGCGCCGCTCTTTGATGCCGATGACTTCGAGCTGCGCTTCCGCGAGCGGGCGGCGCTGATCGGGCCGAACGGCTCGGGCAAGACCACCTTCCTGCGCACGCTCCTGGATGAAATCAAACCGTTGTCCGGGACGCTCGCCACCGGGGCAAGCCTGAAGGTGGGCTACTTCGCGCAGGCCCACGAATCGCTCGATCCGGCCCTCAGTGTGCTCGAACAGACGCTCGCCCGCGCGCGCGCTGATGGCCGGCGCATGGATGAGGGGCAGGGCCGCTACCTGCTCTCGAAATACCTGTTCACCAGCGAGGATGTCTTCAAGCCCGTGAGCGGGCTGAGCGGGGGTGAGCGCGCGCGCCTGGCGCTGGCCCTGCTCGCGCTGGATGGTGCCAACCTCCTCGTCCTCGACGAGCCCACCAACCACCTCGACATCGGCGCGCAGGAAGTGCTACAGGAGGCGCTCGAAGCCTATGACGGCACGGTCCTGCTGGTATCACACGACCGTTATCTCATCCGGCGCCTGGCCGAGCAGATCTGGAGCATCGAGGACGGGCACCTGTACGTCTTCAACGGACACTACGACGAGTACCTCGGCGCGCGCAACCGTCGCCAGGCCGCCCGTGCGCAGGCCGCCGCCCGTGCCGCGGCTGCGCGGCCGGCCCCCGCCGCTGCGACGCCGTCGGTGCAGAGGCGGCCCTCCAACAACGCCGTGAAGGCGCGCGCCACCCGGCTGTCTGAGCTCGAGGATCGCATCGCCGCCGGCGAGGCCGCGTTGCGCAGGCTGGCCGAGCGCATGGCCGGCGAACCACACAACGCAATGGCGCTGTCCAAGGACTATGCCGAGGCGCAACGCGCCCTCGATGCCCTGCTGGCTGACTGGGAGGCAGCGGCAGCATGAACATCCCGCTTTCAAGTTACTTTGCGCTGCTGAAACGCTATCTGCAGCCTCAGCGCGGGCGCGTCATCGCGCTGGCGCTTGCGATCCTGATCGGCATCGGGCTGGAGGTCGCCGCGCCCCAGGTGGTGCGCGCCTTCATCGACCACACCCTGGCCGGCGCGCCCGTCGCGAGCCTGGTTGGGCTGGCCCTGGGCTTCATCGCCCTGATGCTGTCGCGCCAGGCGGCCACGCTGCTTTCGACCTGGCTGGGCGAGAGCGTTGGCTGGACGGCCACCAACGCCCTGCGCGCCGACCTCGCACTGCACTGCCTGACGGCAGACATGAGCTTTCACAACGCCCGCACGCCCGGCGAGCTGGTCGAGCGCATCGACGGCGATGTGACGGCGCTCGCGAGTTTCTTCTCGCAGCTGGCCATCAAGGTGATCGGCAACCTTCTCTTGCTTCTGGCCGTTGTGCTGGCGCTGTTTCGCGAGGACTGGCGGGTCGGCATCGCCCTGACGCTCTTTGCGGCCGCTGCGCTGTGGGGGTTGATCCGGCTGCGCGCGCTGGCCGTGCCGTACTGGCTGCGGGTGCGCGCCCGCGCCGCGCAGTTCGCCGGCTTTGTCAGCGAGCGGCTGGGGGGTATCGAGGACATCCGCGGGCTGGGTGCGCTGCCGTACACCATGCGCCAGTTCCATGCCCTCCTGCGGGAATGGATGCCGCATCAGATCAAGGCCGGGATGATGAGCATGCTCACCTGGTCGATCACCGTGCTGGTGTTCGCGATCGGCTCGGCGGTCTCACTGCTGCTGGGCTCGGCCCTGTGGCGTGAGGGTGTGCTGACGCTCGGGACGGTCTACCTGATCTACACCTACATCGAGACCATCCGCGCACCGATCGAGCAGATCCGCTTTCAGATCGACGAACTGCAACGCGCCAGCGCCTCGATCATCCGCATCGAGAAACTGTTTGCAATCCAGAGCGCGCTTGCGCCGGCCGCTACTGCCGCATCCCCTGCGTCGGCGGCCGGCCCGCTCGCGGTGGTGTTTGATCGGGTGAGCTTTCACTATGACCCGGACGAACCCGTCCTGCGGGAAGTCAGCTTCCGCCTCCCGGCGGGCAAGGTGCTCGGGGTGCTGGGCCGGACCGGTGCTGGCAAATCAACGTTGGCCAAGCTGCTGTTGCGGATGTACGACCCGCAGCAGGGTGCCATCTCGCTCAGCCCGGATGGCCTGGCCGCCGCGCAGGATCTGCGCGCGCTCGACCTGACCCGGGTTCGACAACGCGTCGGCCTCGTGACACAGGAAGTCCAGATCTTCCATGCCAGTGTGCGAGACAACCTGACCTTCTTTGATCCGGGACTGCCGGACGCACGCGTGCGTGCCGAGATCGACGCGCTGGGGTTGGGACCCTGGTTGGAGGGTCTCGAGCGCGGGCTGGACACGCCGCTCAAGACCGCCGCGGCGGGGCTCAGCGCGGGCGAATCTCAGCTGCTGGCCTTTGGCCGCATCTTCCTGCGCGATCCGTCGGTGGTCGTGCTCGACGAGGCGTCCTCGCGGCTCGACCCCGCCACCGAGGCGCACATCGAGCACGCGGTGGATCGGCTGCTGGCGGGGCGGACGGGCATCGTCATCGCCCACCGCCTGGCCACGGTCGAGCGCGCCGACTACATCCTGATCCTCGATGAGGGTCGCGTGGTCGAGTTCGGCCCGCGCGATGCGTTGGCGGGAGATGCCAGCTCGCGCTTCGCGGAGCTGCTCCGCACCGGGCTGGAGGAGGTGCTGGCATGAAAACGTTGCGCGTGATCTGGAGCCTGATCCGCTACCAGCCCCTGCTGTATCTCGGCGACCAGCTCAGCTGGATCCTGGTTCATCTCTCGCCGCTCGTGCCCGGCTTTCTCTACCGCGCCTTCTTCAATTCACTCACCGGCGATGCGCCGGTCGGTCTGACGCCGGAGGGCATCCTCGCGCTGGTCGTGGCGTTCGCGGTTGGCCAGACCGGGCTGCGGGCGATGGGCTTTCTCACCGACATGCCGCATCGCTTCATGACCGTGTCGCTGCTGCGCACGAACGTCTTCGCGAGGCTGATGGAGCGCCCTGGCGCGCTGGCGCTGCCCGGCGCGGTCGGCGATGTCTTCAACGTCATGCGCGACGATGCCAAGCAGATCGAGGACCTGCTGAGCTGGTTCTGCGACCTGACCGGCATCCTGGCGTTCGGCGCGCTCTCGTTGCTCACGCTGTTCTCAATCAACGCGGAGATGGCCGTGCTCGTCTTCCTGCCGCTGCTGGCGGTGGCCGTGGTCGCCCAGCTGGCGGCGCACAGGGTACAGAAATACCGTTATGCGCTGCGGGATGCCGACAGCGCCGTCGCGGACAGCCTGAACGAGATGTTCGAATCGGCCCAGGCCATTCAGGTGGGTGGCGCGGAGCAGCGCGTCATCGCGCGCTTCAAGGCGCTCAGCGAAGTGCGCAAGGGGGCGGCGATCAAGGACCGCGTCTTCGCGCAGCTGTTGGAGCTGATCGGGAATGGCGCCACCAGCCTTGGCACCGGCTTCATCCTGCTCGTGGCGGCCAGCGCCATGCAGCCCGGGCTGGCCAAGCCCTTCACCGTCGGCGACTTCGCGCTGTTTGTCAACTATCTCGCCACGATCTCGTTCTTCACCGTCTTCGTCGGGCGCATCGTGTCCACGCTGCGCCAGGCCAGGGTGGCGGTGGAGCGTATGGCCGGCCTGCTGCCCGATCTCGACCCCGTCGCGATTGCGCAGCATCGACCGTTGTACTTGCGCGGACCGGAGCCGGCCGTGATCGCCCCGCCGCGGGACCGGCTCGAGACGCTGGAAGTGCGCGGCCTGACCTGCCTGCATCCCTCGACGGGCCGCGGGGTCGAAAAAATCGACTTTGCCCTCGCGCGCGACACGCTGACCGTGGTGACCGGTCGCATTGGCGCCGGCAAGACGACGCTCGTCCGCGCGCTGCTTGGCCTGCTGCCGGTCCAATCCGGCGAGCTGCGCTGGAACGGCGAGCGCATCGCCGATCCCGCCGCGTTCTTCGTGCCGCCGCGCAGCGCCTACCTCCCGCAGGTGCCGCGGCTGTTCAGCGACACCCTGGCCAACAACATCCTGCTCGGCAGCAGCGACGCCCGCCAGCGCCCACCTGAAGAGCGCATCCGCGAGGCGCTCTGGCTCGCCGTCCTCGAAGAGGATGTCGAATCCTTCGAGCACGGTACTGAGACACAGGTGGGCACGCGCGGCGTGCGCCTGTCGGGCGGGCAGGCCCAACGTGCGGCCGCAGCCCGCGCCTATGCGCAGGGTGCGGAACTGCTGGTGCTCGATGACCTGTCCAGCGCGCTCGATGTCGTGACCGAGCACCGGTTGTGGGAACGCTGGGATGCCCTGCGCGGGTCCGGGCAGGTCGGCTCGCACACTGCCCTGGCGATCAGCCATCGCCGGGCCGCCCTGAAGCGCGCGGACCGCATCCTGGTCCTAAAGGATGGCACGCTCGACGATGTGGGAACGCTCGATGAACTGCTGACGCGCTGCGAGGAGATGCGCCAGATCTGGAATGCCCGCGATGCGGGCGAGGAGTGACATGACCATCCAATTCTTTGACACCGACCGCCCCGCAATCGCGGGGCTCGCTATTCGTATCGCCGACCCTGCAAAGGACCTGGAGACGATGGTGGAGATCAGCAACGCCGCCGCCGTCGCGGATGGCGGAGACCATCGCACAACGGTCGAACAGCAGCGCGCGAATATCCTGCACCCGTTTGGCTTCGATCCGGCGAGGCATCTCTTCGTCATCACGGTCGAGGGCGTCATCGTCGCCTGGCTTCGGCTCAACCTTCGAGACACCGTGGTGGGCGAGCGCGTCTTCGGCGTGTACATCATGGTTTCGCCGGCCTGGCGCGGACGAGGCATCGAGGCCTGGTTGCTGCGCGGCGCGCAACGGCTGACGCAGGTCTGGGACCGCGAAAGCCCCCATGCGACGGGAGCGACAGCGACCTTGCTCGATGCCTTCTGCCTCAAGAGCAACACCGCACGCCGGGAGGCGCTCGAAGCCCACGGCTACACGGCCTGTCGCTGGATCTTCCTGATGACGCGGCCGCTGGACGGCAACTACCCGGACTTCAGGTTGCCGGAGGATCTCGTTGTGCGTCCCGTGACCCGCAGCCAGTTCCGGCAGTGCTTTGACTTCGATACCGAGGCGTTCCGTGACCACTGGGGCTTCGCGCCACCGACCGAGGACGACTATCTGCGCCGCGTGAATGATCCTGACATCTTTCCGGCCTTGTTCAAGGTGGCGTTTGACCGCGAGGGCCGCATCGCCGGCCAGGTCATGAACTTTATCGACGAGTCCGAGAACCTGGCCTGCGGCCGCACCCGTGGCTACACCGAGGACATCAGCACGCGCAGCGACCAGCGCCGGCGCGGCGTGGCGCGGGCATTGATCGTCGAAAGCCTCAAGATGTTCCAGGCCCTCGGGATGACCGAGGCCGCCTTGCACGTCGATACCGAGAACGCGACGGGTGCCTTGTCCGTCTATCTCGACTGCGGCTATACCGAACACTCGACCACGGTCGTCTACCGACGGCCGTTGTACGACACCCCCAAGGAGTCGACTCAATGACCTCACTTGTGATCGAAGAATTCGAGGAGGAGTTGAACGAGGAGGCGCAGGAGCGACCGTTCAACCTCGCCTATTTCAAGCGGCTGATGGGCTATTTGCGGCCCTACGCGCGCTCGCTCATCATCGTCGTCGCCTTCATCTTCGTCGGCACACTGGCGACGCTGTTGGAGCCGTACATCATCGGGCAGATCATCGACCGCGGCGTGCCGAACCGCGACCTCGGTCTGATCCTGACGCTCGTCGGGGTGCTGGTGACGTTCCGCCTTCTGGCGTGGGCGGCACAGTATCTGCGCATGTTCCGCATCAGCCAGATCGGCCAGGCCGTGCTGTATGACATGCGCAGCCAGCTCTTTGTTCACATCCAGAAGCTGTCGCTGCGCTTCTACGACAGCCGGCCGGTGGGCAAGATCATGAGCCGCGTCACGAGCGATGTCGGCGCGATGAACGAGCTGATCAATGGTGGTCTGGCGACGATCATCGCCGAGGGGCTGTCGTTGGTCGGCATCGTCGTCATCCTCGTCGTCATCAACTGGAAGCTGGCGCTGGTGGCGTATCTCATCACGCCCTCGTTCTACTTCGTCTTCGGACGGCTGCGCACACGCATCGAGTCGGCGTGGACCAACGTGCGCAAGAGCCAGTCCAACATGAACGCCAACTTGAACGAGAGCATCAACGGCATCCGGGTGACGCAGGCCTTCGCGCGCGAGGAGCACAACATCACGCGCTTCGGCCGCATCAACCTGTGGAATCGCAATGCCAACGTGCGGGCCATCCGGCTCGACAACCTGATCTGGCCCATCGTGGAAGTCGTCGGAATGTCCGGCACGGCGCTGCTGGTCTTCGTCGGCGGCCACGAGGTCGCCGCGGGCACGCTGACGCTTGGCGTGATCTTCGCCTTCGTCAACTACCTGTGGCGCTTCTGGGGACCGGTCAGCGCGCTCAGCCGCGTCTACTCACAGGTGCTTGCGGCGATGGCCTCGGCCGAGCGCATCTTTGAGTTTCTCGACACCGAGCCGGAGGTGGCCGACCGTGCCGGGGCGCGCCGCATCTCACCCATCAGCGGCGCGGTGCGGTTTGAGGGCGTGCGTTTTGCGTATGACCAGGGTCAGCGCAAGGCGCTGGATGGGATCGACCTCGATGTCAAGCCGGGGCAGACCGTGGCCATCGTCGGGCCGACCGGCGCCGGAAAGACCTCGCTCATCAACCTGGTCATGCGTTTCTACGATCCGACCGAGGGGCGCGTCACCATCGATGGCCATGACCTGCGCGAGGTCGGTCTCGAATCGGTGCGCAGCCAGATCTCGCTCGTGCTGCAGGATCCGTTCATCTTCGCGGGCAGCATCGGCGACAACATCCGCTACGGGCGTCTGGACGCCAGCGACGAGGAGGTCAAGGCCGCGGCCACCGCCGTGCGGCTGGATGAATACGTCGCGACGCTGGCCGAGGGTTACAACTATGAAGTTGAGGAGCGCGGCGGGCGCCTGTCGCTCGGGCAGCGCCAGCTCATCTCGTTTGCGCGGGCGCTGCTGGCCGATCCGCGCATCCTGATCCTGGACGAGGCGACGTCGTCGGTTGATACGCAGACCGAGCGCCTGATCCAGGCGGCGCTAAAGACCCTGCTGAAGGGGCGCACGGCGTTCATCATCGCCCACCGCTTGAGCACCATCCGCAACGCCGACGTCATCCTGGTCATGCGCGACGGTCGGATCGCGGAGCAGGGCAACCATGACAGCCTGATCGCGCAGCAGGGGCTGTACTACCGGCTGTTGCACGCGCACGAGCAGGGCCAGCGCGGCGTCGAGGAGATCATCGGCGGCGGGGCGGCCGGCAGCGCGCCCGCGGTTACGGGCTGAACCCGCTCACGCGGAAGAGCAGGGTGAGCAGGGCTTGTTTGGCGGCCGGTGTCATCGGCACGGGCTGCGCGGCGTTCTCGATGAAGGCGGCGCGCAGATCGACGCCGAGATACCGGCCGTCCATGAAGACGTGCCGGTCGACGAAGGTCTGATGCGTGCCGGCCCCCTCCTGATCGCCAAAAAAGAGATTGCCGACGCCGTAATGGATGAAGCCGCGCCGTGAGACATCGAAGCCCTGCACGTGGTGGCCCTGGCTGCCATTGACGACGATCGCGCCGGCGTCGCGCAGCAGGCCGAAGTCGCGGACCTGCTGCGGCGTCGGCGCGTACTGGTAGTCCTCGGCGTACTGCACCGTCGCAATGACGAGATAGCCTTGTGCGCTCAGGCTGCGGATCGTCGGCGTGATCAGATCAAACTGATACGGGCTCTTGCTCCCGCAGCGCGCCGAGCCCGGCAGCACGTCGGTCGCCCAGTTCGCCCCAAAATAGTTGCAGCCGACAAACGCGATGCGATTGCCGTTGACCGTCATCGTGAGCGGCTTGAGGGATTCCGTGACCGTTCGGCCGCCCCCGAACGTCCGCCAGCCCAGTGATTCGTAGGTCGTGAGCGTCGTCGAGAGCGCACGCCAGCCGTAGTCCCACAGGTGGTTGCCGGTGAGCTCGATCACGTCGGTGCCGACGTCCTTGAGCAGCGCCAGGCGGGCGGGCTGCGAGCAGAACACCGTGCCCTCATACCAGTTCGGCGCGGGACAGGCCTCGTTGAAGGACACCTCGTTGCTGATGTGTGCGATGTCGGCGTCGCGCAGCCAGGACCGGATCTTCTCCCCCGGCCAGGTCTCACCGTGTGCCACCATCTGCACCGCCGTCCCCCGCACCAGCGCTGTCACACCGGTCATCGCCACCACCGCCATCCGCGCGGGGTCGCGGTTGCTGATCGGCGCGCCGAGCCGTCCCGCGGCCGGCCCGCTTGCGACGACGCGCAGCACAAAGGGGTATGCGGTCAGGTCGGCGCTGCGCTCGAACAGGTTGGTCGTCCCCACCGTCATCAGCCGCCAGCGCACATCCAGCATGTCAAACGGAAGAAGTGCAAACGCGTTCGCGCCTGCAGCCAGCGTCGCCGTGAGGAGTTGAGCGCGCTCCGTGAGGCGCACCCTGGGCGCTGCGCCCGGTGAACCGAGGGTTGGCGTGAGGGCGGCCAGGACGTCCGTGTCGAGCAGCAGCGTGCGGGTGGGGGAGCGCCCCAGCCACATGTCGCGCGCCTCGCCCGCGCTCAACCCGTCGATCGCCGTGAGGAAGGGCGCGGCCAGCGCGAAGACCTCCGTGGCGACGATCGAGGCGGTCAGGGTCGTGGCGATGGTCAGCCGCAGCGCGTCGGCGTCCTGGGTGTTTGCGGTTGGGGTGAGTGCGGCGGCCCGCACGCGCTCGGACAGGGTGGCCTGCAGGGTCGGGGGAAGGCGCGGATCGAGCCACGCCCGTGGAGGCAGCGGCGTGGGCGTCGGCACGGGGGCGGTTGCCGTTGCCACAGGCGCGCTGCGCGTCGGCGTGGCGGCCGGCGGGGGCAGGGGCGTGGGGCTGGGCACCGGGGAGGGCGTTGCGCAGCCCGCCACGGCCACCACGAGGGCAAGCATCAGCTTCGCGGATCGCCGCATGGCCCCATTGTCGCGCAGCCCGTACAATCAGGGCATGGACATGGAAAACCGGAAGCGTCTGGTTCGCCGCCTTCAGATCGTCGAGGGGCACGTGCGCGCCATCCAGCGCATGACCGGCGAGGGCGAATACTGCATCGACATCATCCGTCAGATCGATGCGACCAAGGCGGCCTTGAGCAAGGTCAGCCAGCTCATCCTCGAGGATCATTTGAACTCGTGCGTGACCCATGCGGTGCGGGGCGATGATGTCGAGGCCCGCGAGAAGGTGCTGCAGGAGATCGCGGAGATGTTCGAGCGCTCGGCCAAATCGTGAGCGACACCGCCACCGGCCGCGCCACGCCCCAACCCGGGCTATATGACCTCGAGCCCGCGGAGCTGGTGACCCAGCTCGAGGCCTGGGGGGAGAAGCCTTTTCGCGCCCGCCAGATTTCCACCTGGCTGTATCAGCGCTTCACCGATGACCCGGCCGCGATGACCGATCTCCCGGCGCCGTTGCGGCAGCGCCTGGGCGAGACCTTTGCGCAGGGCCGCTTCACCCAGCGCGCCGAGCAGGTGTCTACGGACGGTTGGACGCGCAAGTGGCTGCTCGCCCTGCCGGATGGCGCCGAAATCGAGGTCGTGCTGATGGAGTACGACGGACAGCGGCGGACGGCGTGTATTTCTTCGCAGGCCGGCTGCGCGATGGGCTGTTCGTTCTGCGCCACGGGTCAGATGGGCTTTTTGCGCAACCTGCGCGCTGGCGAGATCGTTGAGCAGGTGATGTGGGTGTCGCGCGCGCTGGCCGCGCGGGGCGAGCGTCTCAGCAACCTCGTCCTGATGGGGATGGGCGAACCCTTCGCCAACTTCACCCAGGTTATGGCCGCGCTCGACACGCTCACACGCCCCGAGGATGCCGGGGGCTATGGCCTTGGCGCGCGCAGGATCACGGTCTCGACGGTCGGGCTGGTGCCTGGAATCGAGCGTTTTGCAGAGCGCGACAGCCAGGTCAATCTGGCAGTCTCGCTGCACGCCGCGACGGATGCGCTGCGGGCCACCATGCTCCCGGTCAACCAGCGCTATCCCCTCGATGCGTTGGCCCGCGCGATCGGGGCGTATCAGCGGCGGACCAACCGCCGCGTCAGCCTGGAGTGGGCGCTGATCGACGGCGTGAACGACACCCCGGAGCAGGCCGAGGCCCTGGTCGACTTCGTGCGCCGGTGCTTCGACCCGCGCCGCGAGGGCCGACACCTCACGCACGTCAACGCCATCCCGCTCAACCCGACCAGCGGCTTCGTTGGTGCGGCCAGCCGGGCGGCGCGCATCGCGCAATTTCGCGAGATCCTGGACCGGGCGGGGATCCCAAACACCGTTCGCCAGCGCCGCGGCATCGATATCGCAGCGGGGTGCGGTCAGCTCCGCAAGCGCGCGGCCGGGGGCGACCCCGCATGAGGGGGCAGGGTGGCCCGAAAAAACAAATCGCCCCGCCGAAGCGGGGCCGATTCGTTCAGCCGATCAGGGGTGATCGACTACTTGCCGGATGTCTTGGCCAGCGTGCGCAGTGCCTTCGCCGAAACGTTGACAGTCTGCATGCGGCCATCGATCATCATGCGGCGGCGCTGCAGGTTGGCCTTCCAGGTCCGACCCGTCGCATTGAGCGCGTGGCTCCGGTTGTTGCCGAAGCTCTTCGCTTTGCCAGTAAAATAGCATTTCGCCATAACCCATTCACCTCTTGTCGTATCTGCTTGACAAGGGAGCGATTATAGCGCATGACTCAGCAACCAACCTCTCCGCCGCGTGACAGCGGCTACGCCACCGTGACCGGACCGGCCGGCACCGTCATCATCCGCCCGCAAGTGGTGTTCACCCTGGCGGTGACGGCGGCGCTTTCGACCTATGGCGTGGTCGGCATCGCCTCCCGCTACACCGGCTTTGATGTCACCCGCCGCGATCCGCGCCGTGGGCTCGATGTTAAGATCACGCAGCGCAACGATGGCACGCACGTCAACGTTGACGCCCACCTCATTGTCGAATACGGCGTCCGTGTGGAGGCTGTCGCCGACAGCGTCCAGCACCAGATTTCGTATCGCATCGAGCGCAGCACCGGCTTCGCCGTTGACAGCGTCAACGTTCACATCGTCCGGCTTCACCCCGCCTGATCCCAGCCAAAGCCTCCGCACTTCTTGAATTCAACTTCCCTTATGCAGACCTCAAAATCCGCCGAAACGCAGACCCGGAATGAATCCGTGCCGACGCCCGCGCCTGCCGGGATGCGCCTCACCATCGACGGCCGCCGGCTTCGTCAGCTCATCCAGGCCGGCTACCTGTGGTTGCGCCAGAACGAGGCCGCCGTCAACGCCTACAACGTGTATCCCGTGCCCGATGGCGACACCGGCACGAACATGATGCACACCATGCGCTCGGCGTGGACGGCGATTGCGGAATCCAACGAACGCAACCTGGGCATCGTGGCCAAGGCGGTGTCGAATGGCGCGCTGCGCGGCTCACGCGGAAATTCGGGCATCATCCTCTCGCAGCTCTGGCGGGGTTTTGCGCGCGCGTTGGAAGGCAAGGAAGCGGCGGACGCGCAGGACTTTGCGGCCGCCCTGCGCGAGGCTGCCAACACCGCCTACAAAGGCGTGAGCACGCCGGTCGAGGGCACCATGCTGACGGTCTCCCGCGAGACGGCCGAGACCGCCGAATATGTCGCGCGCAACAGCCATGACCTGCGCGCGTTCATGGATTCCATCACGCAGGCGGCCTATGAGTCCACACAGCGAACGCCGAACCTGCTCAAGATCCTCAAGGAGGCCGGCGTCGTCGACTCGGGCGGCTACGGCATCTACATCATTTTGGATGGCATGCGCCGGCTGGTGCATGGCGAGAAGATCGAAGGTGGCGAGGTCGCCGCGCCCATCGGGCATGCCGCCGTCGGCAATGCGCCAACCGATGTGGAGGTCGGCTACGGCTACGACGTGCAGTATCTGATCTACGCGCCCAGGGATCAACCGTTGGACGTTGCGCGCATCCGCGCGGACATCGAGGCCATGGGCGAGTGCCCGCTCGTGCTCGGCGACGAGGGCATCGTAAAGGTCCACGTGCATGTCCCGGATCCCGGCGTCGCCCTGAGCTACGGCGTCAAGCTGGGTTCGCTGCGCGATGTCGTGGTCGAGGACATGCAGGCCCAGTCGGAGGCCTTTATCCCCGAGCAGGGCGAGAAGGCCGAGGCCCATCCGCCCGCCGAGGTCGCGCTCGTCGCGGTTGCCTCGGGCGACGGGCTGGAGCGCGCCTTCAAGGATGTCGGCGTCCGCATCGTCGTCAAGGGCGGACAGACCATGAACCCCAGCGTTGAAGACCTGCTCAACGCCGCCCGCGAGGCCAACGCGAAGAGCGTCATTCTGCTGCCCAACAACGGCAACATCGTCATGACGGCCGAACAGGCCGCCAGCCTGGCCGACTTCCCGATCAAGGTCGTGCCCACCAAGACCATCCCGCAGGGCATCGGCGCGGCGCTGGCCTTCAACCACGAGCGCAGCGCCGACGAAAACGCCACTTCGATGTCGAGCGCGGCGCGGCGCGTCACCACCGGCGAAATCACCACCTCGACGCGCAATGTCACGGTCAACGGTGTGACCGTCTCGAACGGACAGATCATCGGCCTCATCGATGACAAGCTTGCGGTTGCCGGAGACGATGTGACAGCCACGATGATGGCGTTGCTGGAGAAGACCAGCGCGGCGGAACGGGAGCTTATTACGTTGTACTTCGGCAATGGCATGACAGCCGCCCAGGCCGAGGCCATGGCCGACCAGGTCCGCGCCGCCTATCCCGACCAGGCCGTCGAGGTCATCCCGGGTAACCAGCCGCACTATTACTTCGTCATCGGCATCGAATAGACGGCGGCTGTGCGAAAGACCTGCATCCTGACCGACAGCGCTGCGCTGCTCGATATTGAATGGGCCCGCGCGCACGGGGTGACCGTGCTGCGCCATCAGGTGCGTCGTGCGGGTCGGGTGGCCATCGAGGGTGAACAGCCCTATCCCGGCCTGGCGCGAGAGCACGATGACGGCGTGGTTGAGCCGCCGCCGCAGGCGGAAGTCGACGCCTGCATCGCGCGGCTGGCCCGCGACGCCGACACCCTGGTTGCCATTCTGAGTTCGGCGCGCGTCACGGGCATTGTGCCGCGCGTCCGCACGGCGTGCGGCCCCTGGCTCGGCTCGCGCGCAGTGACCCTCATTGACACGCAGCACATCGGTCTCGGTGTGGAGTTCCTGGTCCGTGCCGCGGCCGAGCTGGCCGAGCAGGGCGCTGACGGCCGCGCAATCGCCGACCGGCTGCGCGGGCTGCGCCATCGCGTATATGCGTCGTTCGCCAGCGATGATCACTCCGCGCTGACGCGGGCTGGCGTGCTGCGTCCCGCCCAGGGCGTTCTGGCCCGCAAGCTCGGCGTCGTGCCGATCATCACCCTCGAGGATGGCCGGCTGGCCGCCACGGAGAAGGTGCGCTCGATGGATCGCGCGATGGAGCGCCTGCGTGACTTTGGTGCGGAGTTTGAAGCGTTTGAGGAGGCAGTCGTGGTTCACGCTGCAGAGGTGCCGGATGCGCGCGCCCGAAGCCTGGTCCGTCTGCTCCAGGCTGCCGTGCCCTTTGGCGCGGATGCGCGTCTGCGGCCGGCCGGCTACCATCTCAGCGAAGCGCTCGGCCCTGCCGGGGTTGGGCTTATGATCTACTCCAGCCGCACGGTTTCACCGTCCTAACATCTGTCTCAAAGGAGGCCCCCGATGGCCAACCCCGCAATTCAGGATTACCAGCGCCCCACCGATCTTCTCGAAGCCCTGCGCCAGCTGCGCGATCTTGGCCCACGGGCCATGGCGCTGGCCGGCGGCACCGCGGTCAACGCCGAGCCGCAACCGCGCATCGAACGCGTGGTTGACCTGGCCGGCCTCGGTCTGGGGGCCATCGCCGAAGAAGGTCCGGTTTGGAAGCTCGGCGCGATGGTGACCGTGCAGCAGCTGATCGATTCGCCGCTCGGGCGCGAGGGCTTTCTGGGGGGCGCGCTTGGCGAAGCGGCGCGCGCGATGTCCGGCCTCAATCTGCGAAACCGTGCCACGTTGGGCGGGATCCTCGCAACCACGGATGGCATTTCACCGTTGGGCTGCGCGCTGTTGGCCAGCGATGCCGAGCTCGTCCTCGCCTCCCTCAAGGGCGACGCCGTGGAGAAGCGCGTGCTGCCGCTGCGCGCCTTCCTCGGCTACCACGCGTCCGTGCTTGCCGGCGGTTCCCTGATCACCGAAGTGCGCCTGCCCATCCCCAGCGGCGATACCCGTGCGGCGTATGAGCGCGTCGCGCGCACGCCGCGCGATTACCCCATCGTCTGCGCCGTCGCGCGGCTGGCCCACAAGGATGGCATCGCGGGCAACGTCCGCCTGGCGCTGGGTGGCGTGGCTGCGACCCCGATCCGCCTCGACCTCGCCGAGTTTGGCCTGGAGAAGAAGGCGATCCGCGACCATGCCGCGGCGGCCGTCGAGGATGGCCTGCGCGCGCTCTCGCCGCAGGGTGACTGGATGGGCAGCGCCGAATACCGCCTTGCGATGGCGCGTGAGATGGCGCTGCGCGCAATTGCCCGTTGTGCGGCCTGACCCTCAGCGCAGGCTGACGCGCCCAAGCTCTATCTGGTCGCCGACGAAGATCCCGCGTGAGTCATACGCGGCGATGCGTTGAAAGCTGCCCGGTCGATACATCACCAGCATGACGCGATAGGTGCCGGGGGTTGCCTCCGCGCGCGGCGTGAGCGTGCGCGTGTCGGTGCGCGCTGCACCTGCCCCCCAGCCTTTTGTCGGCGCGTTGGCCGGGGCCAGGTCGGATTGCGCAGCCTTTCCGTCACGCTCATCGAGCAGCTGCACCGAGACGATGACATCCTCGGCGACGGCCTGTGTGGCCCGCCACTGCAGCGTGGCAGTGGCGGGCCCACCGCGGGGCAGCGCGCCCGGCGGATCGAGCGACCAGCCCGCCAGTTCGAGGCCATTCTCAAAATGGAGCAGGGCGGCGTTCGTTGTGCGAGGCTGCAAGGCGATGTCGCCGAAGCGGACCAGGTCTTTGCCATCGGCCAGGTGCGCCCGCGCGCCGGTGACCGCGTCATACAACCCGATTTGCCAGCGCAACGTGCGCGGTGCCCGTTCGCGCTCGGGCACGCGCAATACATAACGGTCTGTCCACAGCCGACCTGGCGCGAGCTCGCTGCTGGCAAGGCTGCCTCTGCCGGGGTAGAGGTCGCGCTGGGCGATGATCACGCCGTCGCCATCGATCAGGTGCACGAAGATGCTGTAGTTGATCGGCGGCTGGGCGATCACGCGCCAGTTGGCCTGCAAGGCGATCTCACCACCCGGGGTGGCCGCGGGCTCGCCTTCGGCTTCGACCAGCTCGATCACGCCGTCGAAGGTCGCCGAGATCGGGATGGCCAATCGGCGCGCCCAGACCGCATCAGGTTTCGCATAGGCAGGGATCAACAGCGTAAACGGGGTGAGTGCCGTCAGCGCGGCGAGCCCGAGGGTGAGCAGCACGTCGATGCGGGCGCGCAGCCGCGTCGCAAGCGCGTGCGTGGCATACGCCCAGGCCAGCCCGAAGCCCGTGATGCAGGGGAACATCAGGCGCCCCTGCGATGCCGGGGTGAGCGATGACCAACGCAGTAACCCAACCAGCACCAGCGCGCCAAAGGCGATCAATGCCAGCGCCTGACGGAAGGTTGTGCCCCCGGCCGATGCGCGCCGTATCAGGCCCACCGCGCAGACGGCCCCAACGATCAGGGAGACGACCAGCAGCGCGGCATACAGCCCTTCGGGGTAGATCACGTTCAGCCCGCCAAACACCCCCCAGAACGCCCAGAAGAAGCCCTCGCGCTCGCTCCACAGCTGCGCGAGATTGGCCTGCGGGGAGCGCCGGCCGACCGCGTCCAGAAAGGCATTCCAGCCCAGCAGGTCGCCCTGATACAGCGCGGCGTTGCGCGCATACCACCAGCCCGCGATCACGGCGGCCACCACCGCCAGGGCCAGCCCGAAGGCGAGCAGCCCCGGCACCCGTCGCAGCCAGGCGCGCACCCGCGCGCCGAACCCGCCCTCGGTCGGCCAGACCGCGATCGCCCCGGCCGCCGCAAACAGCCCGGCCAGTCCGAGCCCGGAGACCTTGCTCAATGCCGCCAGCCCGGTCAGCGCGCCGGCGATGACGCCCTCGCGCAGGCCGAAACGGCGCAGCCGCATCAGCCGCAGCGCCCACCAGATGCCTAACGCCGAAAAGCAAACCGCCGCATTGTCATTGTTGATCGCGCCACTGATGTAGGCGAACATGGGCACCGAGGCCACGAAGGCGGTGCTCAGCAGCCGGCGCGTCGGCGCGGGCTCGCGGAAGACCTCGCGCGCGGCCAGATAGCCGGCGACCACGGTCAGGGTGGAGAGCAGCACCGAGGCCAGCCGTGCCATCCGCACTGCCAGCGCGGCGCGCGTCCACGGGAAGTCTGCCGCGGGGACCTGCACGATGGCATTCTGATTGCCATCGCGCGTCGGCACGCCCATGTCGGCGTGCGGGTTCAGACGCCGCAGCTCGCGCCAGTTCGACGCGTCGAACGGCGCGCTGGTCAGCGCCGCCAGCCCGTAGTACAACGGAGGCTGGCTACCTTCCTGCCGCCACGGCGCATCGGCGTCGGTCTGATCGGGACGTTGCACGGGCAGCCCGCCCCCCGTCGCCAGACGTTGGACAAAGGGGTAATGCCACAGCTCGTCCGAGGCCTCGAACAACGGCGTGGTGGCCGCGTACAGGCAGAAGACAAGAAATGCGAAAACCGTCAGCGCGGCAACCGCGCGTGTTTCGGCGCTAGAGCGGCGGCTGCTCATCCGACTCGGCGGAGGCGGCGGCGCTGGCCGCGGCGCGCGCGGCGGCATCGCGCTCGAGCTTGTTGACGCCGTTGCCGACGACGGTCATGATCTGTCCGACCTCGTCCTGCAGCCGCTTGAGCGTGTCCAGCGCGTAGCCATCGGCTTCTCCGCGCATGCGCTCGCTGCTCTGGCGGGCGCGGTCCTCGATCGCCGCAGCACGACTGTTGGCGATGGACATGATGGCCGTGTCATCGGCGAGGCGCGACGCCTCGTCGCGGGCGAGGTCGCGGATGCGATCGGCCTCCTCCTTGGCCTGGGCAAGGATCCGGTCGTGCTCCTGCTCGATGCGTTGCGCCTTCTTGATTTCCTCGGGAATGGCGAGGACCATCTGGTCGATCAGTTGAAAACAGCGCTCGGTGTCCACGAGCCGCATCTTGGTGCCCGGGACGCGCTTGCCTTCAAGGAGAATTTCCTCCAGCCGACGGAGCAGGTGCTGAATGTCCATTGCCAGCCATTATCAATCAATCCCGCCCGCGGAGCCGGGCCGCCGCGCCGTTGCTGCAAGCGCACCCTATGACGACGCCCCGCTGTAGCGCCGGGACCCGGCCCGCCAAACCAGCGACGCGAGCCCAAACCCGGCCACGCCCACCGCGAAGTAGCCCACCGCTTCGAGGGGCGAGAGCTCGCCCCGCAACGCCTGGACGGGCACCGTGGTCGCCACGGCAATCGGCACGACGAAGGTGACCAGCAGGCGCATCCACATCGGATAGACCGAGGCCGGCCAGCGCCCGGTGTCGATCAGGGCCTGCAGCAGCGAGACGTTGTTGTCGAACTTGGTGAACCAGAAGGTCAGCGAGATCAGCACGATCCACAGGGCGTAAATCAGCGCGGCCCCGGAGACCATCAGGACGAGAAAGCTGACTGCCTCACCGAGGCTGACTGGCGTCCCCGACGTCGCGATGCCGGCCAGAATCAACGCGGCCGCTACAAACACGTTGACGACCTGCCATACCTGGATGCGCCGGATGCTGATCAGTGCCTGGCTGTTGACGGGCATGACGAAGACATAGTCGAGGGTGCCCTCGCGGATGCCGCGGTTGAAGAGCTCGGTGTTCGGCCACACGATGCTCATCATCAGCGTGTTCAGCATGCGAAAGACGCCCAGCAGCACGATGATGTCTCCGGCCAGCCAGCCGTTAATGTTCTGGGCGCTGCCAAACAGCACCGCGATGCTCGCCAGGTCATAGCCCAGCCAGGCCATCATCGTTGCGATGTTGACCAGCGTGTCGACCCGGTAGGCGAGGTCCTGCTGTAGGTTGACGCGCACATGGGCGCTGATGACGCGCAAGATCCGCCGCATGGCCACCCCCTACGCTCCGACCGCGGAAAACCGCTTCAATCCCGCGTTCCACACAGCGCGGAAGACCATAAACAGGACGATCAGCCAGCCCATCAGCAGCGCCGTGTTCAAGGCGATCTCACCGGCGCTCAGTCTGTTGAGCGCAACCTGGGTGGGGAAGTACAGCCACAGCTGCATGGGCAGCAGACGCGCGAGCCCCTGCAGCGGGCCAGGCAGGATCGCGAGCGGCACAAAGGATCCGCCAAGCAGGTTCGCCAGGATGAAGTACGCCTCGTTGATGGCGAACACGCGCGTGGTCCAGAACGCGAGCGCGGTGATGATGCCCGAGAGCAGGAAGTTGGCCAAAAACCCCAGCGCCAGCACCGGCACGCTCAGCAGCAGGCTGCCCAGGGTGTAGGTGAGCGGCGGTTGAAAAAGCAGCACCAGCGCGATCCAGATCGGCACGAACAGCACCAGCTGCAGGGCCTTGAAGGCGACGTTGTCGACGAGGACGTTGGTCAGGACCGGGTGCACGGGTTGCAACAAAGCGTTTGAAACTGTGCCGTCCTGAATCTTGCTGGCCAGGATGTGAATGGTGATCGAGGCTGTGACGATGTCCACCGGAAGCAACGTCAGGTAGTAGGCCGTGAAGTCGCCGGCGTTCAGTCCGGCCACGTCGCCCTGCGCGCGCGCAATGCTCGACCAGACGGCCAGGAAGACGATCGGTGAGACCACCCAGTAGGCGAGATACATGAGCAGGTTGGCGCGATACTGCCACTGCGCCGCCCAGTTCACCGCCCAGAAGCGTTTGTAGATCTGCAGCATGCTCCTCCTATTCGTGAAAGGCGCGCTCGATCACGTCCTCGATGGGCGGATCAGCCACGGTCAGGTCGCGCACGCGCTGCTCGGCCAGCAGGCGCGCAGTCACCGCGGAGACCTTTTCTGCGGGCACCTGGACATACTGCATACCATCCTCGTTCTCGCGCGTCACGGGCTGACCATACGGCGCTAGGTCGACGACGGTGTCGTCGTCGAAGTCCAGCCCAATCAGCTTGTAGGGCGCGATGCGACGGCTCAGGTCGCTTAGCGCGCCGTCGTATTTGATCTGGCCGTGGTGGATGATGATGATCCGCTCGCACAACGCAGTGACATCCGCCATGTAGTGGCTGGTGAGCAGGATCGTCGCGCCGCTGCGACGGTTGTATTCCTTGAGGAAGGCGCGGATGCGCGCCTGCGCGCTGACGTCCAGGCCGATGGTCGGCTCATCCAGAAACAGCACCTTCGGCCGGTGGAGCAGGGCGGCGGCCAGCTCGCACTTCATGCGTTCGCCCAGTGAGAGCTGGCGCACCGGTTTGCGGATGATTTCCTTGAGATCGAGCAGTTCGTTCAGCTCGCCAAACGAGGAGGCGTACTCGGCATCGCTCAGGCCATAGATGGCCTGGTTGAGCAGGAACGAGTCCGCGGCCGGGATGTCCCACGACAGGCGGTTGCGTTGGCCCATCACCAGCGTCATCGTCTTGAGGAAGCCATCGCGGCGCTCCCAGGGCGTGAACCCGAGCACATTGGCCTTCCCGCCGCTGGGGTGCAGCAGGCCGGACAGCATCTTCAGCGTGGTCGTCTTCCCGGCGCCGTTCGGCCCGAGAAAGCCCACGATCTCGCCCTGCGCAATCTCGAAGGACACCGACTGCACGGCCTTGACATCCTTGTATTCGCGCTTGAAGAAGCCCTTGACCGCAGCGCCAAACCCGCCGGCGCGGTCCGTGACCTGATAGGTTTTGCTCAACGCTTGCACGGCGATGGGTGGGGTGGATGCGTTTAGGGTCATAGACTGTGTTTCGAGCTGAATCGAACAAGTGTTCTAGTATAGCAGGCGGGGCGCAAGGCAACGCGATCAGATCTTTCCCGACCCGAAACGCGGCCGCGCCGCACAAGAACTCGGGCGCGTACGTGCGGTATAAAGGTTGAATGTCCTCACTCCAGACCCACGGCGCGACGACAACGCGCCGCATCATCTTCGATGCCTGCTACAACGTCCGCGACCTGGGTGGCCTCCCGCGTCGCAACGGCACCCTGACGCGCCACGGCGCATTCGTGCGCGCCGACTTGCTCACCCGCCTCACGCCCGACGGCATCGAGGCCGTTCGCCGCTACCCGGTCAGCACTGTCATCGACCTGCGCCGGCCCGATGAGATCGAGGCGAATCCCAACCCCTTCGCCGGGCGCAGCGACCTGGGCATCCAGCACGCCAACCTGTCGATGATGGACGTCACCAATGAGCAGGTCATGGCCGTCGACCGGGCCCGGCCGCCCATGCTGACGTGGAATATCGAGATGCTACGTTTGGCGGCACCGGAGATCGCAGCGACCATGACGCTGCTCGCGCAACCGCGCCAGGGTGCCGCGCTGTTTCATTGCCACGCGGGAAAGGACCGCACCGGGCTGGTTGCGATGATGCTTGAAGACCTCGCCGACGTCGACGAGGCGGCCATCGTCGACGACTACGTCCAGAGCAACAACTTCCTGCAGCCGGTCTACGACCAGATCCTGGCGCGCTATGCCGTCGGCTCCCCCGAGCGCACGCACCTCGAGGCCAACATGCCATGCAAACCCGTGACGGCCTCCGGCACGCTCGAACACCTGCGCAACGCCCACGGGGGTGTCGCGCCCTACCTCCGCCACATCGGTGTTTCGGACGCCGACATTGCCGCGCTCCGCGCGCGGCTGAGCTAGGGGGCCGCCATGGTGGTGCTTGTCTCGATCGACGGGCTGCGCCCGGATGCCATTGACGCCGCGGACTGCCCGCGCTTGCGCGCGCTGCGGGCGCGCTCGGCCCACACCGCGCGCGCGCGGACGGTCATGCCGTCCATCACGCTGCCGTGTCACACCAGCCTCTTTCACGGCGTCCCGCCCGAGCGGCATGGCATCACAACCAACACGTTTACACCGATGGCCCGACCCGTGCAGGGGCTGATCGATCTTGCGCACAGCTACGGACGGCGCTGCGCCATGTTCTACAACTGGGAGGCCCTGCGCGACGTGGCCCGCCCCGAGAAGCTCGCCCTCTCGCTCTTCAAATACCACGGCCACGAGGCGGGCAGCGATCAGGTCATCGCCGACTGGACGGCCACCTGGCTCAATCGGGAGGCCTTTGATTTCGCCTTCGTCTATTTTGGCATGACCGACGAGATGGGCCACCGCTACGGCTGGATGAGCGAGGGCTACCTGGAGCAGGTTGCGGTGACAGACCGTGCGTTGGGCACGCTGCTCGACGCGCTCCCGGCCGAGGCGCACGTGCTCGTGCAATCCGACCATGGCGGCCACGACCGCACCCACGGCACCGAGATGGACGAGGACATGCAGATTCCGTGGATGCTGAGCGGCCCCGGTGTGCGCGCCGGCCACACCCTGAGCGGCCCGGTCAGCATCCTGGACAGTGCGCCGACCCTCGCCCACCTGCTCGAGCTGAGAGCGCCAAAGGAGTGGGAGGGCCGCGTCGTCGCCGAGGCCTTCGCCAGCTGAGCGCTACGGCATCGGGTTGACCGCGGTCAGGTCGCGCGGGTAGAGCCGGAAGCTCTCCCAGTGCATCGGCATCACCACCTCGTCCTCATCGCGCGGGACGTGGTGAAAGGTTACGCCCACCCAGACGACGGGGTCGTGCACGGTCTGCCCGTTGACAAAGCCCGAAACATCGCTGCCGCTGCCGCCGCAGTTGCTTCCGTTGTGCGTGGCGCAGATTTCGTCGACCGCGTACTCCGTGACATAGACGTCGTTCTGCGTCCACGGCTCGGCGATCACGCGATGGGCGTAGCCGACCCGCGGCGAGATCTCATACGAGATGGGATGCCCGTCCGCATTGGTCGCGGTCGGGTCCACGACGCGCCAGAAACGGAAGCGCTCGGCGCTGAACTGTGCCGCGGTCTCGGTCGTCAGCGTCGTCGAGAAGATCCGCCGCAGGAAGCCGCCCGAGCCACCGAACTCGTACTGCTCGACGACGTCGTTGCCTGCGGGGCCGATGTCAAAGTCCAGGCGATAGTAGATCGTGTGCACGTGGCTGCGGCCAAAGCGACCACCTCCCAGCGGCCACCCGAAGGCGGCGAAATTGGAGTTGGTGTCGACGTATTGCAGCTTGCCGCTCGCGCCGATGGTCGGCTCGATGGTGCCGTCATCGTGAAACATCCACTGCGGGATGTAGTTGTAGGCGCCGATCTGCGACGAGCTCCACATCACCAGGGCCTCCTTCTGCGAGCTGTCACTGTTGTTGATCTGCCGCAGCCCGTGCCCGACCACCTGCTGGCACACGACCAGTTTGAGGCCATCGCTGAGCAGGCTGCCGCCCGGGCAATCGGCCGCATCCAGGACGACGCTGGTCGGCCCCATGCCGAAGTCCGAGATGTCATGCAGGCGCGGTGAGCCCGTGTCATATGGCACAAAGATCTGCGCCAGGCCGAGTTGGGCGAAGATGTGGATCGGCGCGCCGCCCGGCGGCGCATAACGTCCATCACGATACACCACGCCTTCCTTCGTCCGCATCTCCCAGCAGAACGTCCAGTTGGCGCCATTGGTGAAGGTGATCGCGACGGTGAACGATGGCGAGCACGCCAGTGGCGCATTCGTGTCGCGTGGGGCCAGGCCGTCGGCGGGCGCGGGAGTGCGTTGTGCGAGGGCGGCCACGATAAGGGCGGCGGCGAAGGCGAGCGCGGGCAGGAGCAGGGCGGTTGCGCGGCGCATCAGTGCTGCCCTCCGTCATACACCACCCGGTCGTGCGACAAGTCGACGACGATGGCGGTGTCGAGCACGCCGCCCTGGACGGCCAGAATCAGCAGCGCACAACGGGAAATCCCGCAGGCTCGCGCCTCCGAGCTGGTCGCCTCTGGCACCTCATCCGGCACGAAGACGAACGCGTAGCGTTGGACATTGGCTGCATCGCGCAGCGCGGTTCCAGCGCGTTTCGCATAGGCAGTGCGGATGAGCGGTCCCGTGTTCGTGTCGGCCAGGGCCCTCGCAAAGGCGGCGTCGGTCTCGACGGCGTTGAATGGAGGCTGATCGCCCTGCCGGGCGGAAACGGCGTCGACGCGCGCCTGCGTCAGGTTGACCACGACGCGCACGGCGACATCGCTGCCATAGGCATATGCCACCACGTCTGCGCGCCGGTCCCAGCTCCCGCCCGCGTAGACGGCCTTGTCCTCCTCGTGACGCTCGACGACCAGCACTTCACTGCGCGTGCCTTTTGACAGGATTTCCGCCACGCGGGCATCGGCCTGCGCCAGCTGCAGCGCGGTGCTGCGCTCCGCGCCCGAGAGCGGGTCATAGCCGAACCGCGCGCTGCTCGGGGCAGGGGCCGGTCGCAACACCGCGCCAGGGTGCGCTTGGCTCGTCGTTCCTGACGCTTGCAGGCCGATGCCAAGCACCGTCACCACCAGCGCCAGTCCGCCCAGGATGGCGAACCAAAATCCCAACCGCTGCCGATCCCACCTTCGCATGCGCCTTTCTCCTTGTGCCGCCCGGTCAACCGGCCCCGCCGTGCGGCGCAACGGGACCCGGGCACTGTAGCCCAGCTTGCCCATTTCGCAAGGGCGGGCCAGGCGCGCCATGCCGACCTCACCCGACGCTCACATTGGCGCGGCGTGCAACGGCCGGGGATATCATCCGTTTCACCATCATGGGTCTGAAATACGTCCTTAACGCCATGCGCCGCCGCAAGCTGCGCACGGTGATCGTCCAGCTGGCCCTGATCGTCGGTGTCGCGCTGGTCGGCGCCCTGCTGATGCTCGTCGACACCCAGCGCCAATTCGCCGTGCAGGCCATCGGACAGCAGACCGGCGGATTTGACCTCTCCATTCGCCGCGCCGACACGGCCAGTTCGCCCTTTTTCGATCCCGCCGCGTCGCGCAACCTGGCCCAGACGCTTTCGACGGAGATCGTCAGCGTGCTCCCGCGCATCCAGGGCGAGGCCGAAGGGCGCGCGCTCGATGCGACGCAGGGGGAGTCAATCAGCATCGTTGGGCTGGATGCCGCCCGCGACACCCTCAATGCCATCACCGTCTCCCGGGGCGCCTATCCACCCGGCCCCGGCCAGGTCTTTCTCACCGTATCGGCCGCCGACCTGTTGCGCGTCGGGGTGGGGGACAGCGTGCAGCTCTCGTATGTTCGACCTGCCCCTCGCCAGAGCGGGCGGGCTGCCGTCACCGGGACGAGCTCGGTCCGCGCACGCGGCACCTTCATCGTGTCCGGGATCGGCATCGTCGGCGGCCTTGGCAATACCGTCTTCAGCGGGCCGTTTGCGCAGGCTGGCGGCGACTACGCTTTGCTGCGCATCGAGGACGCACAGGCGTGGCTGGGCGAGCCCGGCAAGGTCGAGCGCCTGCTCTTTGTTTGGAACAGCGACACCGAGGCAGGCGTGGATGCCAAGGCCGCCGTCAGCCGCGCGCGCGACCAGGCCGTCCGCATGCGTGACGCCCTGGCGGCCAACCTCGGTGCCGACTACCTGGTCGAAGTGCCAAAGTATCGACAGTTGGACCTCACCCAGCAGGCGTTTGTCTTCCAGCAAACGTTTATCACGCTGTATGGCCTGCTCAGCATGGGCATCGTCGGGCTGATGGTCAATGCGTTGATGATGACCGCTGTGCAGGAGCAGAAATTCGATCTCGCCGTCCTGCGCGTGCTGGGGTCGCCGCGCAATCGCCTGTATGAAGCCGTCGTTGTCGAGGTGATCCTGCTCGGCGTGGTCGGCGTGGTGATCGGTCTGGGCCTCGGCCGGCTGATCAACGATGCCATCACCACACCGATCCTGCTTGCGGCGCTGCAGCTGCCGCAGGGCGTGCGCCCGGAGTGGACGCTGCGCGCGGTCCTCACGCCAACAGCCATCACTGCGGCGGTGCTCGCGCTGGCGACGATCAGCCCGGCCCGCACTGCCGCCAATGCCAAGGTCATGGTCGTGCTCAACCCGGCCGCCGCCGACCAGCCCACCCTGGAGGAGCTCAGCCGCCTGCGCGAGCGCCAGGCCAACTATGGCCTGCTCGCCGCAGGCGTCATCCTGCTCGCCTTCTGCTCGATGGTCGTGTTTGTCTTCCCGCTGCTCTTCTCGCTCGGCGACCTGAGCGCGGTGGCCACGATCTACTTCATCGCCTTTCTGCTCATGGTGATTGGGATGTCGCTGGTCTTCCTCTTCGTCGCCACGCCCCTCGAGCGCATCCTGGTGAAGATCGTTATGCTCTTCAGCCCCGCGCTGGGCTTCTTCATCGGCAGCTACGCGCTGCGAGGCAAGGGGCGCAACTCACTGATTTCGCTGATGGTCGTCGTCTCAGCCGTCCTGCCCTGTCTGCTGGCCGCGCAGCTCGCCCTGACCGATGCCAATATCGAGACCGACTCGCGCTTCAACCGTGGCGCCGATGCCATCGCGCGGCCGGGCACGGCGACCACGATCGGCGGGGTGTTCCGCTCGGTCAGCCGCTCGAGCACGCGGCTCTCGGACGACAACCTGCGTGAGCTTGCCGCGCAGCCCGGGATCGCCAACGCCGCCGCCGTCGCGACCGACTACCGCGGCGATGCCAGTGACCGCGCCCAGGTCCGCGTGGCGACGGTGACGGTGATCGGCGTGCAAGGTGACCTGAGCGCCGTGCTGGTGCCGGGCTTCTACCAGTTTGCCAGCGGCGACGAGCGTGCACTGCGTCGCCTCGCGACCGAGCGCGACGTCGCCGTCATCTCGGCCGGCCTGAGCGATCTGCTCGACCTCAAGCAGGGCGATCAGCTGCGCCTGCGCGGCAGCGGCTTTGACCACGAGACCATCGTCACGATCATCGCCGTCGGTGCGCGCATCCCCGGCTTCAACAGCGAGATCACGCGCAACCGCAACAACGCCCAGCAGGGCCAGACCGGCGTGCTGGTCAACATCGACATGTATCGCGCCCTGCGCTGGGATCCTGCCCGCGGCAGCGTGGACGTCACGGAGGCGCTCTACAACCGCGTGCTGATGCGGGCCGACCGCAGCGTGGCCGGCTACTCCGACGAGGGCCTCAGCCGCGCGCTGCGCGATGTCTTCTCCGGGCAGAAGGGCATCGCCATCGAGGTGACGGCCGAGACGGTCAGGGCCATCCGCGCCGAGCTCGAACGCGGCCGCATCTTCACCGTGCTGCTGACCGGCCTCAGCATGGTCACCGCCGTCTTCGGCGTGCTCGCGGTGATGTATACCGCCGTGATGGGCCGCCGCGTCGAGATCGGCATGCTCAAGGCAATTGGCGGATCGCGCCGCACGTTACGTTCGATCTTCATCGGCGAGGCCATCGTCACCACGCTCGCCGCCGCCCTGGCCGGCATCATCGCGGGGACCATCCTCGGCTACATCTTCGAGTACGGGCAGCGCTTCAGCCAGGAGACGCCGCTGATCTGGGCCTTCGACGCCGGCACGGCGGCGCTGATCTGCATCATGGTCACCCTGGCCGCGATTCTGAGCGCCGCGCTTGCGACGCAGCCCGTGATCGTGCAGAAGGCAGTGCGCATCCTGCGCGATCGCTGACATCGAGATCCCATGCATAACGTCAAAAAACTTGCCATCGCCTCGCTTGTGCTGATCCTGAGCGCCTGCTCGCCCGCCCAACAACCGGGTCGCCCGGGCGCTCCGACCCTGGTCCCCACGCCCATCCCCCTCCCGACCGCGATCGCCGCGGCCCGGCAGACCGTCGCGGTGGATGGCGCGCTCGCGCTGGCGCAGCCGGCGGTGGGGCTCGCCTTCGAGACCAGCGGGCGCGTGCTCACCGTCACCGTTCAGCCCGGCCAGCGCGTCGGGCGTGGCGACCTGATTGCCCGGCTCGACGACACGGCCCTGCAGGATGCGCTTGCGCAGGCGCGCGAGCAGCTCGCCCTGCTTGAGGCCCGCCAGGCCCAGGCCGCGGCACCGACGACATCGCGGCAGGCGGACATCGATTCAGCCCGTGCCGCGCTCGCGGCCGCCCAGGCCGCGTACGCTGAGCTGGACAAACGCCCAACGGCGTCGGGCATCGAGCTCGCACAGCGCGCATGGAACCAGGCCCGCGATCAGCTTTGGTCGGCGCAGATCTCGCGCGATGCGGCTTGCGGCCTCAGCGCGAGCAGCGCCACCTGTAAGTCCAACGATGCGAACGTGGGTGCGCTCTACGAGTCTGAGCGGGCCGCGTATCAGCGCTACCTCGATGCGCAGAAGGGTGCCAGCGCGCAGGAGTATGCCCAGGCCTGGTCGAACATCCAGTCCGCCGATGCCCGCCTGCGCACGCTGACGGAACCGATCAGCCAGACCGTCGAGCAGAAGCGCGTGGCCGCCGCCGAGCTGGCCCAGGCGCAGGGTGCCGTCGCGCGCGCGGAACGCAACCTCGCCCGCGCAACGCTGCTCAGCCCGTGCGCGTGCGTCGTGCAGGACGTCGCCGTCGCGGTCGGCGCCACTGCCGGCGCAGCGCCGGTGGTGACGCTGTCGCAGATCGACGCGCTCGTCTTTCGCAGCAGCAACCTGTCCGAGCGCGACCTTGGCGCGATCCGGGTCGGCGCGCCCGCCACGCTGCGCCTCAAGCCCTTTGACCGCGAGTTCAACGGCCGGGTCAGCGCCATCCTGCCGCAGTCGTCGGGGACACAGGGCAATGCTGCGATCTTCACCATTCTGATCGCCGTCGATGCAGCGGGCTCGGGCGGGGGCATCGGCCTGCTGCCGGGGATGACCGGCCAGGCCGAAGTTACGGTGCGCTAGCGCTCGCCCGGAGCGAGGCTGCGTACACGCAATGCCGCACCCAGGCACAATTTCGTGTAACATCACGGACAGACTTCCGCGCAGCATCAGGAGCGAGACATCATGGCTGAACGACCCATCACCTTTCTGTGCATCAGCAGCGCCGTCAAAGGCCAGCTCGTCATGCAGGAGCTCAAGCGCCTCGGCGCACGGGTGTACCTGCTCACCGAGGAGCGTTGGCGCGATGGGGATTGGCCGCACGACTGCCTGAGCGACATCTATTACATGCCGAGCCTGGCCAACAAACAGCATGTGATCAACGCCGTCTCGTATTTCGCACGCAGTACCGTCATCGACCGCATCCTGCCGCTCGATGACTACGAGGTCGACACGGCCGCCACCCTGCGCGAGCACCTTCGCATCCCGGGCATGGGCGACACCACGGCGCGCTACTTCCGCGACAAGCTCGCCATGCGTGTCAAGGCCAGCGAGGCGGGGATCGCGGTGCCGGCCTTCGTCGGCGTGATCAACTACGATGCGATCCGCGACTTCATGGGCCGCATCGCGCCGCCGTATCTGCTCAAGCCGCGCGGCGAGGCCGGCGCGATGGGCATCAAGAAGATCGAGCACCCGGATGAGCTGTGGCCGCACCTCGAGCGCCTCGGCGATGCCCAGTCGAACTATGTGCTCGAGCACTTCGTGCCTGGCGATGTCTATCACGTTGACGCCCTGACCTGGGAGCGCGAGGTGCAGTGGGCGACCGCGAGCAAATACGGCGCGCCGCCGCTCAGCGTGTCGCACGGCGGCGGCGTTTTCACCAGCGCCACGTTGGATCCCAGCGGCGAGGAAAGCCGTCAATTGCTCGCGCTCAACAAGCAGCTTCTTCGCGACCTGGGGATGGTGCGTGGCCCGACGCATGCCGAGTTCATCCGTGGCCGCGCCGATGGGAAGTACTACTTCCTCGAAATCGCCGCGCGCGTGGGCGGTGCCAACCTGGCCGACATGCTGGAGCAGGCCACCGGGATCAATCCCTGGCGCGAATGGGCGCGCATCGAGATCGCCAACGCCAAGGGTGAAAGTTATACGTTGGGCGAGCGGCGCCATGACACGGCCGGCATCCTGGTCTGCCTCGCCAAACAGGAGCACCCGGATCTGAGCGGCTTTGATGCGCCCGAGGTGGTGTGGCGGATGAACAAGCCCTGGCACGCCGGGCTGATCGTGCGTTCATCGGATGCCGCTCGCACGCACGCGCTGCTCGACGACTACAAGGAGCGCTTCGCGCAACAGTTTGTCACGCGCGGCGATGTGCTCGAAACAGGCCGCAACGTCTGACGTCTCGTCCCGCAGCGTCAGGTCAGCCCAAGCCGCGCCCGGATGAGTGCAGCGATCCGGTCGATGTCACGCGCCGTGTACCAATCGTAGGCCTCTGCCTCCAGCGTCAACAGAGGACACACGGTGAACGAGTTCGCCCAACGTTCGTACAGCCCATTCAGCCGCTCGAGATACTCGACCGGAATGGCCTGTTCGTAGGCGCGCTTGCGCCGCTCGATGCGATCGAGCAGGGTGGGCACGTTCGCGCGCAGGTAGATGGCGAGGCTCGGCGCGGGGATCACCTGCGCCATCGTCTGATACAGCGCGTGATACGTGGCCCAGTCGCGGTCACTCATGTTGCCTTGCTCATGCAGGTTGCGCGCGAAGACCTCGGCATCCTCATACAGGCTGCGATCCTGCAATACCGGGCGCGTGCGTTGCCCGATGCGGTGGTGTTGCTCCAACCGGCGAGACAGAAAGAAGGTCTGCGAGTGGAAGCTCCACGCCCGCATGTCGGCGTAGAAGTCCTCCAGATACGGGTTCTCGGCGTGCGGCTCGAACGCCGCCTCCCAGTCCAGACGTTTTGCGAGCCGGCTCACCAGCGTGGTCTTTCCCGCGCCAATGTTGCCGGCGATGACGATGAAACTGGGCTCCTCGCGCACGGTGTCCCCCGCTACCCGAGCACGCCCTCTTCGGTCTCGCGGATCAGGTGATCGACCACCGCATGGAGGCTTCCGGTCTCACGGAACACGCGCAGCTGGCGGTCGGCGCTGCTGCCTTCCTCAAGGATGCGATACGCATACTCGATTTCCTTGCGGCTGCCCAGCTCGTCGATGACATCGCCGATGAACCATTCGATCATCTCGCGAATCAGCTCGCGCGCGGGCAGCTCCTGCCTCTTGCCGAAGTCGATGAGCTTGCCATCCAGCCCGTATCGCACTGCGCGCCACTTGTTCTCGTCGATCAGGTGGGTGGGGTAGACGCGGAAGGTCATGTTGCTGCGGCGCAGCTTCCAGCACTTGAAGCAGATGGCCTGGAAAATGGCCGCCATGCATACGGCTTCATCCACGCGCGTGCACACGTCGCAAACGCGGAACTCGAGCGTCGGGTATTTCTTGTTCGGCCGGCAATCCCACCAAATTTTGGTCGAGTCCGGGATGGACCCGGCCTCGGTCAGCATGCTGACGTAGTTCTGGTAGTCGCTGTGGCTGTTGAAGACGGGCGCCGTGCCCGAGCGCGGGAAGTTCTTGAAGATGACGCTGCGATAGCTCTTCAGGCCCGTGTCGCTGCCCAGCCAGAACGGCGAGCTGGTCGAGAGGCACAGCACATGCGGGATGAGATAGCGCGACACGTTCATCACGTCGATCATCACTTCCGGATCCTCGATCCCGACGTGGACGTGGGTGCCGAAGATCAGCAGCTGTTGC
Organism: Thermoflexales bacterium; assembly: GCA_019694215.1. Taxonomy (GTDB): domain Bacteria; phylum Chloroflexota; class Anaerolineae; order J036; family Brachytrichaceae; genus Brachythrix. The sequence continues at coordinate 11,403 of JAIBCK010000001.1, read as the reverse complement.
GCCAGCACGGCCATGTCCGAGCGCACGCCCATGTAGCGCTCGAGCGGGGTGATGGGTTGCTCCATCCAGTTGGAAAACGGGTGCGTTCCCGCCGAGACGATCTTCAGCCCCTTGCGCGCCGCCAGCCCCATCAGGTCGCGACGCAGGTTGACCAGCTCGCGGCGTGCCTCGGCCGGCGTCTGGCAGACCTCGGTGCCCACCTCGACCATCGATTGATGCAGTTCCGGCTTCATGCTCTCGAAGAGTTTCATCTTGCCGGCTTCCTCGATCAGCTGTGTAATGTACGACTTGAGCTCACGCGTCTCGGGGTCGACGATTTGGTATTCCTCTTCGATGCCGATGTTGAAGGTGGGGGTTTTCATGGGTCGCTCCTGCTGTTGTGATAGGGTTTGCGGCCTGCGGCGCGGCTAGCGCGCTTCGACGATGAAGGAGGGCACTGTCGAGCCGCCCCCCGCCGTGACATTCAGAAGGTCCGCGGTCGACAACCGCGTCAGACATCCGCTCGTCCAGCGGCTGTCCCAGATATACGGGTCGGTATCCAGCATGCGATCGTAGACCTCGACCCGCCCGTCAACGAAGCTGGGATACGGCTCACTGGGGATAATGACCTTGCGTTGCACAATTGCCTTTTCGCGGAGATACTCCGCGATCTTGCGCTCCCACTCGGTCTGGTCCACCGTCCAACCCAGCACGATGCCCTTGCCGCCGTACTCATCATTTGGCTTGAGCACGAGGATGTCCTTGTTGTCGCGCAGGAAGCGCACCAGGTCGACGCGCGCGCCCTCGTATTCGGTGTAACGCTCGCTCAACTCCCGCGTCCACGGAATGAAGGCCCGGATCGCGCGCTGCTCCGCGGCGCTGAACAGGTGTCGGTTGCGCTCATCGCTCAGCACCGCCAGGCTGGCCTTCTGGTGCAGGATCTTGCAGCGATACGGGTTGGACAGCACCGCCTTGCGCGCGTTGACCGCCTTGAAGATCGGATGCTCCAGCTTCTCCGGGCTGCGCGTCGCCAGCTCGGTCAGAAGCACGCGTTTGTAGATGACGTTGGCATGGAAATCCCGGCCGTCCTCATCGACCACCATGAGTCGCTCGCCATCGAAGCGCATCTGACGCGGATCGCCGATCACGCAATCCACCCCCATGCTTCGGAAGTAGTCGCGGAAGATGCGGAATTCGCTGTAAGTCGGCACTTCCTTCCAGTCCGCGATGACCACGCGCATGGCCTCGCCCGGTGTGCCAACCCCGGAACGGGCGAAGGCGTCGCGCAGGGCGTGCAGCATGTGGTGGCGGCCGGGCAGGGGGCGCAGCTCGTAGTCGCGTTGCAGCTCGCCCATCGCTGGCAGGCTGAGGAAGACCTCGCTGAGCACATCGGTGTAGCCAACCGCGGCGGGGGTCTCTGCGTTGTACTCGGTCATCGCCAGGGTGCCGGTCTCGACCTCGTCGGTGACGAAGAAGCAGTCCATCCGCGCGTTGGGGCTGGATGAAAAGCCGGGCTCGAAGGCCAGCAGGCTCTTCTCCCAGTCCGAAAGCATGAACTGCTCAAGCACGTTCGGATCGCGCAGCGCCGCGGCCTCCGCCTTTGCAAAGGCAGGCAGGATCGCGCCGATGGAACGTTGCAGGTAGTGGTACTGCGACGTCGTCAGAAAGCGCGGTCGCAGGACACTGGCGATGGCGCGCTCGCCAAAGAACAGGCCGCGTCGCCGCTGCTGGTCGTCGAGCTGCGCCGCCGTCGCCTGGGCCAGCGCGGCGTCGTTCGTCAGGAGGGAGTGATAGGCCTCGATGGCCCGCCTGAGTGATGTCATGGCCGGAAAAACGTGTGACGAAAGGGTGCGTTGGAGGAGGCTCAGCGCGCGCCAAACATCGCCGACCAGCGGAATTCGGCAACCTGCGGCTGTGGGTTGAGCGCGTAGTCGATGCACATGTCGGCCATCTTCTCGACACACCAGCGGTGGTAGTCCTTGCCGGTCGAATAGACATCCATGTCCGGCGCCGGATTCATGAAGTCGATGGCATACGGCACGCCGCCGCGCACGGCATACTCGATCGTGTTCATGTCATAGCCCAGCGCACGGACGATCTTGCGTGAGTCCTCGACGATTCGATCGTGCATGGCTGGCGTCAGATCGTGCGCGAGATACTGGCGCTTGTCTGGATCGTACTTGCTCACCAGAACGTGATCCTGGCCAATGCACATGCAGCGCAGGTAGTTGTCCCACTGGATGAACTCCTGCAGCACCATCGTCAGCAGGCCGGAGTCGTTGTATGCCCTCCACAGGTCATCCCAGCCGCGCACAACGCTGACGTTCTTCCACCCGCCGCCATGGGCGTCCTTGAGGACCACCGGGAAGCCACCCAGGTAGTCGATATGCTCCTGCCAGGGCACCGGGTAATCCAAATTGCGCAGGCTCTCGGTGTGCACGATCCCGGGCACGTAGTCCTTGTTCGGCAGGACGACGGTCTTCGGGCTGGCCACGCCCAGGTTGGTGATCAGGCTTGCGCCAAAGAACTTGTCATCGGCCGTCCACATGAACGGATTGTTCACGATGCGCGCGCCCTGCAGCATCGCATTCTTGAGATAGGACCGGTAGTAAGGCACCTCGTGCGAGATGCGGTCGACGATGACGGCATAGCCGCTCGGCGTCGCCATGCGGGTGCCCCCCAACTTGACATACTCGGCTGTGACGCCGGCCTTGCGACCGTTGACTTCCTCGATGAATGCGGGCGGCCATGACCACTCACGACCAACGATGACTCCGATCTTCTTCATGAATCCTCCACCATGGGCGCGCGGCGCGCGCCAGTTGATACCGACATGTCCCCTGCGGCCCGGCGTCCTGGCGCGTCCCCATTGGCGTCGATGTGATGCCCCGCACTTTACCGCGAGATCGCCAAATTGCCGAGGGCGCTAGTCGTGGCCGCCGATGTACAGCCGCAGCATGCGCTCCCAGTATGGCCAGTCGTGCGACCAGCCATCCCACAGCCGTAGCGCGTTGCCGATTCCCTTGGACCACAGCGACGCCGACAGCGCCTCGGAGTCCGAGCGCATGCGGTCGTCGCGGCCCGTGGCGATGATGATGTCCATCCGCCTGAGCGCGGCCAGGCGCGCCGGATCATTCTCGTTCTGGATGAAGTCGGCGGGGTTGTTGAAATACACGTTGTCGTCCGAATAGCCGGACGTGAAGCGCTTGATGTCGTAGATGCCGCTGAAGCCCATGGCGCGGCCAAACAGGTGTGGGAATTTCAGCGCGATCGCCAGCGCGTGATAGGCACCGAAGCTCGCCCCGACCGACATCAGAAACGGGTTGCTGTTGAGCGAATTGCTGAGGGGCAGCACCTCATTGACGATGTGCCAGAAGTACTGTGACTGGCGATAACCACGCTGGCCGGGATGCGCACCGTAGTTGTACCAGCTCTCGGCATCGACGCTGTCGACACAGTAGACCTGCAGGGCGCCGGCCGCGATGTGATCGCCGACCACGTCCATCATGTGGCGGTCCTCCCACTCGTAGAACTTGCCCTTCGAGGTCGGGAAGATCAGCAGCCGCGCGCCGGCGTGGCCAAAGACCAGCAGCTCCATGTCGCGGCTGAGCGCCGGGCTGTGCCACTTGAAATACTGTCGATTCATGTTTTCACCAGATGTCCTCGCGACGCCGGCTGCGCGCAGCCGCCACCGCCTTGTCCGCCCGCACAACGCCCGCGCCCTGTCTCTCGGCGGCGACGCGGGGCAGGCGCTCCGCGGTGCCGAGCAGGATCTCCCGCGCATCGCGGGGCTGCAGGGCGGGATTGGCCTCCAGCATCTGAGCCAGCACCGCGCTGACGATGGGGGCCGCCATCGAGGTGCCATCCACATGCTGATAGTGCGGGTGGACGAACTTTTCATCGCGCATGCGCGACCAGATCACCCAACGCAGCTCGTCCAACGGCAGGCGCGCCGTGGCCCGGCTGATGCGCGCCATCGCAAAATCGGTTTGCATCAGCGCTTCGAGCTCAGGGTCCGACGCCCGCACCAGGCGCCACAGAAAGAGCGCCTCGTTGTGCGTGTGCGTACGCGGCAGCATCGGCGCTGCCAGATACTCGGCCGGCGCTATCAGGTCAGGCTTGCGCAGCCCCGCCTCGCCCGGGCCATAGTTCGAGTGCCACAGCTGCCAGCGCTCGGGGTCCGTCGAGTTGTGATCGAGCAGTCCGCCGACCGCAATGGCACCGGTGGCGCTGGCCGGCGGGCGCACTTGATGGGCGCCGTCGTTGCCAATGGCCGCCACGACGAGCAGCCCCCGGCGCGACGCGAGGTCCACCAGCTCGTCCAGCTCGCTTGCCCGCCCATCGCTGACGTGATCGCCGCCCAGCGAGATGTTGACGATGCGGATGCCATACGCCTGCTGGTTGTCGATCACCCAGCGCAGCGCTCGCCCGATCGCGGCTTCGCCGATTCGTCGCCCACGCACGTTGCCCGTCTTGACCAACACGAGGTTGGCCTGATCGGCCGGGCCACGGTAGACGAAGTCAAACCCGACCGGGGCCAGCCGGCCAGGTGTGCGCGTGGAGGTATATCCGTTGCCCGCCGCAACGCAGCTTGTCATCAGCCCGTGCCAACTCGACACGCGCGGCGTCGCAAAACGCTTGCGCTCGACCGGCACCGGGCGCGTGGCATCGATGTGGGCGAGGATGCGGTTGCGGGGTCGCGTCAGGTCCGCGTGGGGGTAGAAGCCGGAGTCGAGGAAGGCGACCGTCACGCCGCGCCCGGCAAAACGCGGCGTCGCGCGAACGCGCAGCGGCGTCGGCAGGGGCAGGGCGAGCACTACGGCAATTCTCCCACGCCACGCAGCACGGCCTCCAGCGCCTGCAAGGTGATCAGGTTGCGCTGCGTGAAGCCGTACTTCAGGTTGGCCTCGCTGAAGACATCCACCCGACCATCCGGCGGCACGGAGAGGTGCGTCGTATCGGTGATGCCAACGCCTGCGTTGGGCAGTGCGCTCAAGGCGCGGTTGAGATTCACCAACGGCAGGCCTTTCTCCGAAGCCAGGGCGACCACGATCTGGTTCAGCTCGGCAGTGCGGGCCGGGTTCTCCGGTCGATTTGGAAACGTATGCAGCACGGGGATGATCTTGCGCGCCAGGGTCTGGTCGACGATCTCCCGTAGATAGGCCTGATAGGCGGCCGGCTCCGTCGCTGCGACATCGTTCGTGCCAAACATGATCAGGGCGATGCTCGGCCGCACCACGCGATACTCGCAAGCAAGCGGCGTTTCGCCTGCCAGGCACCACTGGGGATCCGCCCAGGTCGAGTCCAGCGGTCCGGCCGCGTTGAAGCCGCCTGCGGCGGAAAGGCTGGGGGAGGCGAACGCGTCCAGCGCCCAGGGCTTTCCCTGCCGGCTTGGCCGATCTGCATAACGCTCAATCACCGCCTTCAGACCGCCGTATGCGCCGAGCTCATAGCGGCCCTCGGACAGCGGCACAAGGAACTCGGGATTGTCCGTCATGCAATCGCCCAGCTTGGAGAAGGCGCGTGGATTGTTCCCCGCCTGCACTCCCTCCAGATACAGCCCACGCAGGGCAGGCGAGACGACGGGCAGGACGGGCAGCTCGGACAGGGCGACCTGTGGCCGGGTCGGCGTGGCCGCGGGCGGCGTGGGGGTGCCGGCACCACAGGCGACGAGCACCAGTGCGAGCAGCGTGTAGAACCTCTTCATCATCGGGGGGCGAGTATACGAGCCTGCCGTGTACAATCGTGGCCAACGCGGGCTTGTAGCTCAATGGCAGAGCAGCGCCCTCATAAGGCGTGGGTTGCAGGTTCGAATCCTGCCGGGCCCATCTCCTCTTGGCACCCGCGAGCCACTCGTCATGTCGTTTGTTCTCGCCCCACTCACGGGGCTGCTGACCGCGCTCACCCTCCTCCAGGCGGTGGCCATTGTCGCCCGGCTGCCCGGTCTGCTCATCGCCACGGCGCAGTTGCGGCCGGCTGCCGTGCTGGCTCTCCTTGCGTCCTTCGCGCTAGCCGCCGCCCTGTGCCTTGTTGCGACCGCTCCGGGTGACGCGCTCCCCCTCAGCCTGACGGCCCTGCTTGGCCTGGGGGTTGGGTTCCCCGTGCAGCTCGGCCTGGCCACGCTTGCGGTTGGTCGTGAACGTGGCGCGTTGAGTTGGCGGATCGAAGCCGTCACGCGGGCCGAGGTCGCCATCCCGGTGGCGCTGCCCGACCGGCGAGATGAGGCGGCTGCGCCAATCCCGGTCGCCTCCTTCGTCATACAGCGCGAGGCGGTCAATCCTGCTGGCGCGAACGGCCTGCGATTGCCGGCGACCTGGGTCGCACCGATGGCGCCCGTCAAGACCGTCGGCGTGGTGCTGCTTGTGTGCGGGGCCGGCGACACGCGGCGCAGTTTCAAGGCCCCGCTCGTGCGCGCGCTGGCCCGGCACGGGCTGGCCACGCTCAGCATCGATCCGCCCGGCCACGGCGCGTTCCAAACGGTGCCGACGACCGTGGCGAACACGCAGGCGGCTGCGCGTGCGGCACTGGCCTGGTTGCGCGAGGCGCACCCCGAGCTCCCCACCGGCGCGATCGGAATCAGCTTCGGCGGGTGTCAGGTGGCCTGGCTGGCCGGCCAAACGCCCGACCTCTCCGCCGTCGTGCTCATCTCCACGCCGATTCGGCTGCCCACGGTCCGGCGGCGCACCATCGTGCAGGAGGGTGCGCGTCTAGGACTGCCGCTCAACCTGATCGGACTGCGCCTGGCCACGGTCGGGGCCTTCTGGCGCGAGTGGCGCGACATGCGCGGCTATGTGCCCGGCCCGGCCTCACTCTACGACATGATCGCCGAGTACGATAGCCTTGCCCGGGTCCGCGAGCTTGCCGGCCGACACGTGCTCGTCGTGCATGGCACGGCCGACCGCGCTGTGCCCTTCGCCCATGCGCGCCAGCTCGCAGGCGCGGGCGGCGGTGAGCTCTTCGCGGTTCGCCAGGCCACGCACTTGTCGGTCATCACACGCCCCGAGGTCAACGAGCGCATCGCGGGCTGGCTGGCAGCCGCCCTCGCGCAACCGGTTCGCTCCAGCGTCCGTATAACAGAAGTCGATCACCCTGTGACGATTACGGAGGAACTCGAACATGACCGAACAGAAGCCGCAAACGACAAACAGCCTGGCCGATGAGCTCAACCGTCTGGGCGAGAACCTGGGCAAGGTGCTCAAGAATGCCTGGGCGTCCGACGAGCGCCGCAGCATCGAGAAGGAGCTCAACTCGGGCCTGGAGCAGCTCGTCAAGCGGGTCAATGAGGCCGTCGAGTCGGCGCAGGCCGATGCGACACTGAACAAGGCCAAGGCCAAGGCGAAGGAAGCATGGGAGACCGCCCGCGGCCCGCAAATCGTGGGCGAAATGCGAACGGGCATCGTCGACACCCTGCGCAAGTTGAATGAGGACCTGGCCAAGCGCACAACGCCGCCGGCCACGCCACCCCCGGCCTCGGAGGCCGCCGCCGAGGCGCCGGCCGAGGAACAGCAGTAGGCCCTGTCGCGACGTCTTCGGAGGATGTCAGTTCGTCTGGCATCCTCCGTCTCGTTTTCGGCCCGTCTAACGGGCGAATTTTGCGACCACGTCGTGCAGCACCTGGGTGCCGAACATCAGGTTGTTGACGCTGATCCGTTCGTCGTGGTTGTGCGCCAGTCCGACCATGGTCGGCCCCTCGTAGCGGGTCGGCACAAAGCCATAGGTCTTGATCCCGATCTTGCTGGTGTGACGGGCATCCGTGCCCCCGGCGATCAGGCCCGGGATGACGATGCCGCCGGGGACGTGCTCGCGGACGCTCTGGCGAATGACGTCGAGCAGCGGAGACGCCGGGTCAAACTCCTGCCCCGCCGTAAAACGGCCAAACTCGATCTCCACCGCATCACCGACCACGGCGCGCACCTCGGCCGCGATGGACTCGGGCGTGGTGCCCGGTAGCACGCGGCAATCGACCTGCGCGGCCGCTTCGCCCGGGATGACGTTGATCTTGGTCCCGGCCTGGAGGATGGTCGGGGTCGCGGTGTTGCGCAGCGTCGCGTTCAGCCGGCGCTTGAAGGCATCGCTGAGCGGAAGCTCGGCCATTGCGTCATCGTGGGTGGCCGGATCGAGCAACGCCTGAAGCATACGACCGAGCTCGCCGCCCACTTCCGCGCTCAGGGCGTCAATCTGGGCGCGCACCGTGCGTGTGACGTGCAGGGGCAGGGGCTTCTGAATCAGCTTCTGCAGCGCGATGGCGAGCGGCAGGATCGGGTTGTCCATGTGCGGCTGCGAAGCGTGACCTGGTTTGCCGTGGCCGCGCACTGTGAAGCGCGCCATGCCCTTCTCGCCCGTGCTGCACACAAAGAAGCTCTTGCCATCCAGCTCGAGCCCGGCCGCGCCGCCCTCCGTGATGCCGTACTCCGCCCGGATGAGATCGGGGTGCTGCTCGACCATGAACTTGGCCCCGAACACGCCGCCCACTTCCTCATCGGCATTGGCCATGAAGATCACGTCGCGGCGCAGGGTTCCGCCGGCGCGCTTGAGCAGCGCCATTGTCATCATTTCCATCGCCACCATGTTCTTCATGTCGACGGCACCGCGCCCCCAAAGCACGCCGTCGTGCAGGTCGCCACTGAACGGTGGGCGCTGCCATCGATTCGCCTCGGCTGGCACGACATCGACATGCCCGAAAATCAGGATCGGCGGCAGGCTGCCATCGCCTTTCAACCGCGTGACGAGGTTGCCGCGCCCGGGAGCGCTCTCGATGACCGTGCTCTCGAAACCATCGCGGGCGAGCGTTCGCGCGATGAAGTCGATGCACGGCGTCTCGTTGCCCGGCGGATTGGTCGTGTCGAAGCGCAGGAGGTCCTGCAGCAGGCGGGTGGTCTCTTCGGTGTGTTGGCGGAAGTCCATGCGTGGACTATAACCTTCGAAACGCGCCGGCCCGCATGCCCGGCGTAGAATCGTCGCGTGGCGAAACTCCAACAGGCCCATGGCGATCTCAATGAAGCGGATGCCTTGCGCACGCGGCTGGAACGGCTGGAACGTGGCATCGGCGGTCTCAACGCGGGTTCGGTGGAAGCCTGGCTTGGCGATTTTGCCGCCAGTCGCGCCGGCTTGCTCAGCCTCGAGGCCGATGGCGTTGACGTGCGCTCGGAGCGTGCGCGCTATGACGACCTTGGCGCGCGCATCATTCGCAGGGCCGGCTCCGTTGTGGGGATGGCCGGCGGGCCGGTGGCCTATGTCGCGCTGCGCGAGAAATTGAGCGTGCAGGGCGATGAGCCCGCCTGGCGCCTCGAGGCCATTGACCGGTTGCGCCGCCTGAGGCGCCGCAACATCGTCATCAGCCTCATCGGCGCGCTGGCGCTGGTGGGCTTTGTCGGTTGGCTATTTCGCGCCCAGCTCTTTCCCAAGGACCCGACCCGGGACGCCATGAACGCGGCGCTACGCGCGCTCGGGCGCGGCTCTCCGACCGAGGCGTTGGCCGAGCTCGAGACCGGCTTGACGATCACGCCCACCAGCACCACGCTGCTGATCTGGCGTGGCGCGCTGCTCACGGAGTCGCGCCCTGACGAGGCGGCGGCATCCTTTGCGCGCGCGCAGGCGCTCACCGGCGAGGTGGATTTCCTGCTCGATCGTGGCGACGCGTTTGTGCAGACGGGGCAACCGGCGCGCGCCTTGCCCGACCTAAACCGCGCCGCGGCGCTTCAGCCGAACAGCCCCATCCCGCCATTTCTTCGCGCAAACGCGCACGAGGCCCTGGGTGATCGCGCCGCGACGATCGAGGACCTCGAGACGGCCAGCACCCTCGCCCAGAAGCAGGGCAATGACTTTCTTTACGCGCAGATTCGGGTGCGCCTGGGCTACCTGATCGCACCCTGAGGGTCAGGGTGCCAGGCGCGTGAGGATGGCTTCGACCTCCGCGGGCAGGCGACAGGGTCGGCCGGACGCATCCATGGTGGCGATCACGACCACGGCGTTGGCAATCGCGCGGCCATCCGCCCGCGTGATCGATTGGCGACAGGCGATGCGCACGCGCGAGACGCGGTCCAGAGTGGATGCCACGTTGAAGGTGTCCATGCTGCGCAACGGAAAGAGATAATCTATTTCGACGCGGATGACGACGAGGTTCGCCCCCCGCGCGGCGAGGTCAGCGAACTCGACGCCCTGGCTGCGCAGAAAGAGATGCCGGGCATGTTCGAAGTAGTGCTGGTAGTTCGCGTTGTTGACGATGCCCTGCAGATCGCACTCGTAATCGCGGACATCGAACGAAACGGTGTGAATCGTGTCAGCCATGGGGCAGAAGGGCGGAGAACGCCGTGAGCAGGGCGTGCAAATCGGCGGGTTGGGTGTCGCCCATGTGGGCGATGCGGAAGGTGCTGCCCTTGAGCGGGCCGTAGCCTTCGGCCACGCTCATCCCGACGCGGGCAAGGCCGGCATTGATCGCGGCGAGGTCGATTCCGCGCGCATTTGAGACGACGGTGACCGTGTTTGAGCGCGCGCCCGGCTCCGCGAACAGGCCAAAGCCGTTTTCGAGGGCCCAATCCTGCGTCATACGGGCCATCTCGGCGTGCCTGGCGTAGCGGGCGGGCAGGCCCTCGGCCTGCATGTCGGCCAGCTGGCGGTCCAGCGCATTGAGCAGCGAGAGCGCCGGCGTGCTCGGCGTGCTGTTCTTGCGCAGGAAGGCCTCCAACTCGATGAAGTCGAAGTAGTAGCCGCGGTTGGGGATCTGCGCGGCGCGGGCCAATGCCCGGTCGCTGACCGCGGCAAAGGCCAGCCCGGGCGGCAGGCCAAAGCACTTCTGCGACGAGGTCAGCACAACGTCCAGCCCCCACGCATCAGTCGCAACGCGGTCACCGCCGGCGGATGACACGGCGTCCACTAGCGTGAGGGTATCCGGCGCGAGCGCGCGGATGGCCTCGGCCAGCGCCGGGGTGGGGTTGTGCACGCCGGTGCTGGTCTCGTTGTCCACCCAGGCCACCGCATCGAAGGGCGTGGCGCGGGTGCGCAGCGCGGCGGCGAGGGCGTCGACGGGGTTGGCGCGACCGCGTGGCACGCTCAGCACTTCGACGTATTTGCCATTGCGGGCGAAGACATCCGCCCAGCGTTCGCTGAAGTCGCCGCAGACCAGGGCCAGCACGCCGCGGGCCGGGTCGTCGCCGACGCAGTTGCGCGCCGCGGCTTCCCACAGCCCTGTGCCTGAGGAGGTCGAGACGAAGACGCGGTGTTCGGTCTCGAAGACCGCGCGCAGGCCGAGCTGGATGCGGGCGAAGAGTGTCTCGAAGGCCTTGCCGCGGTGGCTGATCATCCAACCGGTTTGGGCGTCGAGGACTTTGCGGCGCACCTCGACGGGGCCGGGATTGAAGAGCCTGATGTGGTCGGTCATCGCTGCGGGATTATAGGAGGCGGTTGATGGCTGATGGCGAACCGCCG